>NZ_JTHN01000314.1 GCF_001399685.1 Paenibacillus sp. A3 | reverse complement strand
TCGCTTTGCGGAATACGTATTTGGTCGTGCCTTCCGCAATCCGGTATTTGGCCGGAATCCGGCGCGCCACCTCGTACACCTCCACGTCGAGGAACGGCACGCGCAGCTCAATCGAATGCGCCATCGTCATTTTGTCCGCCTTCATCAGAATGTCGCCGGGCATCCACAGGTTCATATCGATATACTGCATCCGGGACACGGGGTCCAGATGCTTGCTTTTATCGTAAAACGTTTTGGCGATGTCGAACGGATTGCGGTACCGGCTCAGCAGTTCGCGGTCGGCGCGCACGATTTCGGCCTTCATGTCTTCCGTGAAAATTTTGGCGTTGCCGAGGAACCGCTGCTCCAACGGCGTCGTCCCGCGCAGCACGTAATTGCGGCCGTAGACGCCGTCCGGCAGCAGCCGGGCCAGCGCGTGCAGCAGCCGCTTCACGCCGTGCGGCAGCCGCTCGATCGGCGCGAGCGACTGCGGCTCGCAGTAGATGCGGTACCCGCCGAACAGCTCGTCCGCTCCTTCGCCGGATAGCACGACGGTCACGTGCTCGCGCGCAAGCTGCGCCACATGGTAAAGGGCAATCGCCGAAGGGTCGGCCACCGGCTCGGTCTGATGCCTGGCGGCTTTCGGCCGGGGGAGGGTCGAAGCTCTCTTACCGATGG
>NZ_JTHN01000313.1 GCF_001399685.1 Paenibacillus sp. A3 | reverse complement strand
TCGCGCGCAAGCTGCGCCACATGGTAAAGGGCAATCGCCGAAGGGTCGGCCACCGGCTCGTCCTGATGCCAGGCGGCTTTCGTCAGGGTGCCGAAGTAATCTTCCTTCGTGATGATTTTGTCGTAATGCTCGGTACCCAGCGCCTGCGCGGTCTGACGCGCGATGACGGTCTCGTTGTTGGCTCCCTCGAAGCCGACGGAGAACGTGCGGATCGATTCGATTTGACGCATATGCGCCGCAATCGCCGTCGAGTCGATGCCGCTGGATAAGAAGCAGCCCCGCTCCACGTCGCTCTGCATATGGTGAACGACCGAATCTTTGAGCGCCTCGCGGATCCGCTCGACGCATTCGTCAAACGGCCGCTCCTCCGGCTGCAGCATCGGGTCCCAGTACCGCTTGACCGACAGTCCGCCGTCATACGATACGGTAACGGTATGTCCCGGCGGCAGCTTATGTATGCCCTGGAACATCGTCGTCGGCTCCGGTACGTACTGGAACGTTAAATAGTTCAGCAGACTTTCCGTATGAATCGTCCGGGCGACTCCGGCGGCCAGAATGCTTTTAATTTCCGAGCCGAACAGGAATTGGCTGCTGTCGTGGTAATAATAGAACGGCTTGATGCCGAAATGGTCCCGCGCACCAAACAACTGCTTTTTCCGGCGGTCCCAAATTACAAACCCGAACATCCCGCGAAGCTGCTTCACGCATTCCTCCCCGTACTCCTCGTACAGATGGACGATGACTTCGGTGTCCGAATGGGTTTTGAATTGATGTCCTTTCGCCTGAAGCGTATTGCGCAAATATTTATAGTTATAAATCTCGCCGTTGAACGCAATCCATACCGTTTCGTCTTCGTTGGCGAGCGGCTGATGGCCTTCCTGCAAATCGATGATGGACAATCGGCGGAAGCCGAGTCCGATGCGGTTCTCACTCCAAAATCCAAAATCGTCCGGTCCCCGATGCACGATACAGTCGGTCATGCTCTTCAGTGTGGACGGGGAAGGCTCGCGGTCTTCAAAATACATGACGCCGGTGATCCCGCACATTGTTTTTCCTCCTCAAGCGCTAAAAAATAGTCCGATACAACAGTATACCATATTCGTACGTAATTCAGGAAATGGAGGTTCCCAGAAAAAATCATGTCGCTTTTTCCGAGTAGACAGCCTGCGGAGCGGCGGTTTATGATGTGGGCGGGTATACCTTGTCGGAGGAGTGAAGAACGGATGATCAAAGGATTGACAAGAGCAGGCATCGGCGAAGCAGGGCCGATCAACAAATTTGTAGAGCTGGCTTCCCGCTTCGGGTTCGGCGCGGTCGACGCGCACGGCCAAGAGCTGGAGGAATGGATCGCAGCGGCAGGCTTGGAGCAGGTTAGAGGCTTTTTGCAAGAGAAGCAGGTGCGCATCGGCGCGATCGGACTTGCCGCAGAGTGGCGGCAATCCGAGGATACGTTCCGTGAAGGCTTGCCCCGGCTCGCAGCGGAAGCGGCGGCGGCCAGCAAGCTCGGCGTAACTGCGTGCTGCACGTACGTGCTGCCGTCGACGGACGAGAACGCCGCGCGGTTTATGGCCGTCGCAACCCGGCGGCTGCGCCTTTGCGCGGACATTTTGGAGGCGTACGGCATCCGGCTCGGACTGGAATTCGTCGGCCCGCATCATCTGCGCACGCGTTGGAAGCATCCATTTTTATGGGATGCGGAGAGTATGCTGGAGTGGATCGATACGATCGGCAAAAGCAATGTCGGCTTGCTGTTCGACGCTTATCACTGGTATACGACGGGAGGCACATCGGCCGATATCGCCAAGCTGCGCGCCGACCAGATCGTCCATGTCCATATCAACGACGCCAAGGACGTTCCGGTCGCCGAGGTACTGGACAACGACCGGCTGTATCCGGGCGAGGGCGTCATCGACTTGACGGCGTTCCTGCAAGGGCTGCACCGCATCGGTTATACCGGGATCGTGGCACAGGAGATCTTGACGCCGCAGCCGCCGGTGGACACCGCTGAGGCATTGGCGGCGCGATCGCAACAGGCGTTTAAGCGCGTATACGAAAAAGCCGGGCTCGCGTAAGCCCGGCTTCTTGTATTGTGAAGGTTATGTTCGAAAAATTCCCAGACAAATTTAGATGGGGTGTGTCCCGGAAGAGTTTACGTCCGCCTTTGAAGCCCGTGGAAATACAACTAAAATTTATAATCAATTTCACGGGTTTCAAGAGCGGCTGGAGGGATACCCCCCATCGGCATATGCAAAGTATTTTTTGTTTTTTAACCGACAACAGCGGCCTGCTTCCGTCTGAATTTCCGCCAGACGACGCCGTGAGTGGGCGAGAA
>NZ_JTHN01000312.1 GCF_001399685.1 Paenibacillus sp. A3 | reverse complement strand
TGTAGCGTCGAAGCTGGGACTTCACTCGGGGGTCAGCTCCAGCGGATTGAAGGGCTTGCACAAGTAATCGTCGGCGCCGAAGGTCAGCCCCAAGATTTTGTCCGTATCCTCGGATTTGCGGACAGCATGAGAATCGGAATATTGCGGCTTTCGCGGATTTTGAACGTCGGCTGAATGCCGTCCAAGCCGGGCATCATAACGTCCAGAATGATCAGATTGATATCTTCCTTCTCCTGAATGTCCAAAGCCTCCAAGCCGTGGCTCGCTTTGAACACGTTCATGCTCTCGTTCTTCAAATAGATTTCGATGGCGTCCCGAATCTCCGGTTCATCGTCGTCCGTTTTCTTACAAATTTCTTACGAAGCAGGGGAAAGGGTTCATCAAAGTTGATTCCTGTATGGAGAAATATGGAAAGCTAAGGTAAAATGATAGAGACGAACGGGAACCTAAATTTAACGGCTAGGAGTCAAACCCATGCAACCAGTAACAAGGGAAAAAATAAAATTCATGAAGCATGTTCTGGAAGAAGACCCTTTTTATTTGGTGATCGGGGATATTCAGGAAGAGAACGATCCCGATCCGGATGTGAAGAAAGACGCTCTGCAAGCGTATCACGAGTTCTTAAACGAGTATTCGTCTTTGAGGTGCGGAAGCGTTATGCTCTTTGGCCGAAAAGAGCTGCCGGACTATCAGTTCCCCGTAGCGGATATGCCCGGCGGATTCGAAGAATGGATATGCATCGGGAAGATCGAACCGTATCCGTTATATATAAATAAACAGAACGGACGAATCTGTTGTTTGACCGGCGATCCGGGAACGGAAATGAAAATTCGGCATTACGGAGATTTTCAGGAGTTTTTGGAAAGCTATGTTTTCGGTGAAAAATACGTCGAAATCGGAGGCAGGGACGATTGGTATGATCTGCTGAAACAACGGGGCCTACTAAAATGAACGGGAGAGCCGTGCAGGCAGCTTCCGCAAACCTATTGCCTTCCTAGCTCTTGACCTTCACCCTAATTAAATTTATACTAAGTCTAAATACTACTAAGGGGTGAGCCTGATGAGCAGATTGAATTTAACCACGCAGCGCAAAGCGATCCTGGATCTAGTCCAAAGCTGCGAGGATCATCCGACGGCCGCCGAGATTATGGAGCGGCTGCGTATGAACGGCCACCAATTTGCTTATGGCACGGTGTACAACTCGCTTCGGTACTTGACGGATGCGGGATTGATTCGGGAACTCAAGCTGGGGGAGACCGCCAGCCGTTACGATGGAAGAACGGAAGACCATTACCATATCGTGTGTAAGAAGTGCGGACGGGTCGATGAAGTGCTGTCCGCACTTCTTACACAC
>NZ_JTHN01000311.1 GCF_001399685.1 Paenibacillus sp. A3 | reverse complement strand
TCCGCGGCCGATGCGCTCATGACGCCAAAACTGCATGTGCTCAAGATAACTGTAAGCAACAACAAGAACACTTTTTGCATTCTAAAGCGCAAGCTTTTTCACTCCTGTTCCGTTTGTATTCGTCTGGTCAGACACTGGTACATATATCGGCATATTCGGCCAAAATCTTTAGAGTTTTGTTGGATAATGTTGCCTTATTGCTGATCCGTTTTGCCAGTCGGGGATTATTTCCCGGAAAATGACGAAGCTTATCGGGCGGGGAGGCGGTTTCTGCGGATACGAAAAAGCCGTACCGAATCGACTTCGGCACGGCTTATCATCCTATACGGCGTATTAATGAGAGTCCGCTTGCGGCTCCTCCTTCGGCACCAGCTTGAAAATTTCCCCGGATTCGAACGTATCGATCAAGCGTCCGAGCCATAAGTAGTAGCGGATCGCTTCCTCCAGCTTGCGGGTGTCGGTGGCGACGACGTTTTGCAGCGCTTCGTTGTCCGGATCGCCCTCCGCAAGCCGCTTCAACTCGGCCGCGGATTTGCGCAGCGCCTGCACGTTCATTTCGATGGACTTCTGCCATTTGATGACGAAAAAATCCGCGAACGTCTGGTACCAGTCCGGCTCGACCTCGTACAAATCTTTCCGCGTACCTTTTTCCCACACTTTATGAACCATCTTGAGGTCCGTCAGCGTCCGTACGCCCGTACTCATGCTCGTCTTGCTCATGCCCATCTCTTCGCCCATTTCATCAAGCGTCATAGGCTTATCTTGAAAAAACATCATGCCATACAAATGGCCGGTGGAAAGGGTGACGCCATATAAATCCATATTTTTTCCGATGGATTCGATTACGCGTTTACGGGCCTTTTGAACGATGCCAGCTTGTTCCTCCGTCATCCCAACCCAGTTGTTCATAATTAATTATGCCTCCTGCGGATGCTGCCGCCGATCGAAGCCACTCTGCGGCAGAATGCTTTGCCTAAAATAAATATTCTCATTGTATTGTATTGAACCTGCATTTGAAAGTAAAGCTACTAGCAAGAAAGGAATTCGGAGGAAATGGGAGTATTCTGTACGATACGTTTGTAAAGTTTTTTCTGTACGTACGAAACAAACTTATTTCGCTTTTGACCCATCCGCCTGCGCACCTGTAAACTTAAGAGCATCGAAAGAATGGGGGGATACGGCTTTGATCGAAGTAAAGCATTTGACCAAAATTTTCGGTCAGCATCCGGAAAAGGCGCTTGAGCTTCTCAACCAAGGCTGGAGCAAGAAGCGTATCTTTGCGGAGACGAAACAGACCGTAGGCGTGAACCGCGCCAGCTTTACGGTCAAAGAAGGAGAAATCTTCGTCATTATGGGGCTGTCCGGCAGCGGTAAATCGACCTTGATCCGGCTGCTGAACCGGCTGATTGAACCTACCGATGGAAGCATTCTATTCCGCGGTGAAAATATCGTAGAGATGAACGAGGAGCGGCTGCGCGAATTTCGCCGGACGGCGATGAGCATGGTGTTTCAAAAGTTCGCGCTGTTCCCGCATAAGACGGTTGTGCAAAATGTCGAATTCGGGTTGGAGGTGCAGAAGGTACCTGCCAAAATTCGCAGGGAAAAAGCGCGCGAAGCGCTTGCGCTGGTCGGACTGGAGGAATGGGCGGATCAATATCCGGACCAGCTGAGCGGCGGCATGCAGCAGCGGGTCGGCTTGGCCCGGGCGCTCGCCAATTCGCCGCAGGTTCTCTTGATGGACGAAGCGTTCAGCGCGCTTGATCCGCTGATCCGCAAGGATATGCAGGAGGAGCTGCGCGAGCTGCAGGAAAAGCTGAAGAAGACGATCATTTTCATCACGCACGATTTGAACGAAGCGCTGAGAATCGGGGACCGGATCGCACTGATGAAAGACGGCTCCATCGTCCAGATCGGCACGCCCGAGGAGATTATGATCACCCCGGCCAACGAATATGTGGAGAAGTTTATTGAAGATGTCGATCTGTCCCGGGTATTGAACGCCTCGCATGTAATGCGCCGGCCGGAGACGATCGTTTACGACCGCGGGGGGCCGCGCGTGGCGCTGGAGCTGATGCGGGAGAACGGCATTTCCAACTTGTTCGTCGTAGACAGCGCCAAGCGGCTGATCGGGGTGTTGACGGCCGAAGACGCGGCCCGAGCGATCCGGGAGCACCTGACGCTTGATGCGATCATCATTTCCGAGGTGCCGACGGTGTCGCCAAATACGCTGCTGAGCGATCTGTTCGATACCGTCAGCACAAGCCGCGTGCCGGTGGCTGTTACGTCCGAGAACGGGCGGCTGCTCGGCGTCATTATTCGCGGCGCGGTGCTCGGAGCATTGGCCGGCAACCACGACCGGGTTCGAGAGGCGGTGACCACGGATGGGTCCTAAGCTTCCGATTGCCGAATGGGTCGAAGGAGTCGTCGACTGGCTCGGCGCCACCTTCGAGTGGCTGTTCGGTTTCATTTCTTCCTTAATCGAAGGAACGGTCAATTTATTTTCGCTGTTGTTTCATTTTCCGCCTGCGCTGGTGCTCATCGTATTGGTTGCTTTCCTGGCTTACCGTGCGGCAGGGCTCATGCTCGGCATTTTTAGCCTGCTCGGCATGCTGCTGATTGCCAACCTCGGGTTCTGGGACCATACGATGGATACGCTCGCGCTCGTGATGACCTCGGCTTTCCTCTCGGTCATCGTCGGCCTGCCGCTCGGCATCTGGTCCGCGAGAAACAAAACGGTGCAGAACACGTTAACGCCGCTGCTCGATTTCATGCAGACGATGCCGGCCTTCGTTTATTTGATCCCGGCGGTTACCTTTTTCGGCCTGGGCGTTGTGCCCGGCGTCATTGCTTCCGTTATTTTCGCGGTGCCTCCAACGATCCGGCTGACGAATCTCGGCATCCGCCAAGTGCCGTTTGACCTGATCGAGGCGGCCGACGCTTTCGGGACGACGCCCGGACAGAAGCTGTGGAAGGTCCAGCTCCCGCTGGCGCTGCCTACGCTGATGGCCGGCATCAACCAAACGATCATGCTCTCGCTGTCGATGGTCGTCATCGCTTCGATGATCGGCGCTCAAGGGCTCGGGGCGGACGTGTACCGTGCCGTTACCCAACTTAAGACGGGCGAAGGCTTTGAAGCGGGGCTTGCCGTCGTCATTTTGGCGATTGTGCTCGACCGGCTGACGCAGCATGCGATTAAGATGAAACCCAAAGGAGAGAAGAAGCATTGAAAAAACGAAACCGGAATCTGCTGTGGATGACGTTGTGTTTGCTCGGGGCCGCTCTGTTAGCTGTTGGATGCGGGGCTAAGAGCTCCGGCACCTCGGCGTTTGTAGGGGATCAAGTCAAATATGAAATTATCGGCATCGACCCCGGCGCGGGCATTATGAAGGCAACAAGCCAGGCACTTAAAGATTATGGCTTGACCGACTGGAAGCTTGTGGAAGGTTCTAGCACGGCGATGACCGCGGCTCTGGATAGAGCGTATAAAGCGAAGAAGCCGATCATTATTACCGGTTGGACGCCGCACTGGATGTTCGCCAAATACGACCTCAAATATTTGCAGGACCCGAAGGGTGTTTACGGGGCGGATGAGGAAATTCATACGATCGCAAAAACAGGGCTTAAAACGGCGGAGCCGTCCGCCTATGCGGTGCTCGACAAGTTCGAATGGACCGCAGCGGACATGGAGAAAGTGATGGGGGCGGTCATGGACGGCAAGAAGCCGGAAGTCGCCGCGGCCGATTGGGTGAAAGAGAACGCCGCCAAAGTGGACGGTTGGGTGAAGGACGTGCCGAAGGCCGAAGGCCGGAAGCTGAAGCTCGCTTACGTCGCTTGGGATTCGGAGATCGCCAGCACGAACGTCGTTAAGCAGGTGCTCGAATCGCGCCTCGGCTACAAGGTGGATATGCTGCAGGTGGAAGCGGGCCCGATGTGGGCCGGCGTCGCCGGCGGAGACGTCGACGCGATCGTTGCCGCTTGGCTGCCGACGACGCATAAGGACTACTACGAGAAGTTCAAAGGCAAATTCGAGGACCTCGGCCCGAACCTGAAAGGGACCAAAATCGGTCTGGTCGTCCCGAAATATATGGAGATCAATTCGATCGAAGATTTGAAGAAGAAGTAACGGAAGGCATAAGCAGACCGGATGAACGTATGGCGTTCTCCGGTCTTTTTATCGTTAAGGCTGAGAAGACTCCCTCTTCGATAAGGGGGAGATGAATCAGCATATCTTGTATACGAGTGCGAACATATGTGCTATAATTGTCATAAAATCACCAAAAGAGGTAAATTCCAGCATGTTGCATCATAAAGCTTTTCGCTTTCGCATCTACCCTACGGAGGAGCAAACGACGCTGATCCATCAGATGTTTGGATGCGCTCGCTTTGTCTTTAACCACTTTCTTGCGAGGTGGAACGACACCTGCCAAGAA
>NZ_JTHN01000310.1 GCF_001399685.1 Paenibacillus sp. A3 | reverse complement strand
ACGTACTCGCGCTGCTCTATGTCATCAACGATATTTTGGACTTATCCAAGATCGAGTCCGGCAAGATGGAGATCAAAGAAGAGCCGCTGAACCTGAGGACGAGCTTGATCGAAACGTACGAGGTGTTCCACGCCGAAAGCCGCAGCAAGTCGCTGGAGCTTACGTACGACATCGATCCGGCGATCCCCGAATGCATCATCGGCGACGAATCGCGGCTGCGGCAGGTTCTGATCAACCTGGTCGGCAACGCCGTCAAATTCACCGAGCAGGGCGGCGTTCACGTCTCGGTCGCGGTGTTAAGCCGCGCGGAAGAGCAGCTTGAGCTGGAGTTCCGCGTCTCCGATACGGGCATCGGTATCCCTGAGGAGAAGCGCAGCCTGCTGTTCCAGCCATTCACGCAGGTGGACTCGTCCTTAACCCGCAAATACGGGGGGACGGGGCTGGGGCTGGCGATCTGCAAAAATCTCGTGCAGCTCATGGGCGGCCGCATTGCGCTTGCACCGGGAAGCCGCCGTGGGGCGGAGTTCGTTTTCACCATCCGTGTCAAGGGCTGCGTCGAATACGACTGCATGAGCGCTATCCAGTAAGGTGTTATTGTTACTGCTGTACCTGCGCCTGCCGTCCTTTAAGCCAGCGCGAGGTGATCGATACGGATTATGTGAGTGTAAGGCAATCGCTTCGTGACGGGCACCGCCAAAATACCTGCGTCGTGCAGGAGGAGACGTTCCTTTTATCGTTAAGTCTGAGAAGACTCCCTCTTCGATAAGGGGGAGTCTTCTCAGCATCTCTTATATATCAATGCGAACATACGTGCTATAATTGTCATAAAATCACCAAAAGAGGTAAATGGTCGCATGTTGCATCATAAAGCTTTTCGCTTTCGCATCTACCCTACGGAGGAGCAAACGACGCTGATCCATCAGATGTTTGGATGCGCTCGCTTTGTCTTTAACCACTTCCTTGCGAGGTGGAACG
>NZ_JTHN01000031.1 GCF_001399685.1 Paenibacillus sp. A3 | reverse complement strand
TTTATCCCGTGGATAAATAAGCGCCAGCTCCCAAGCCATCTGCGGATGGGAAATCGAAACGGTATGAACGGCAAGATGATGCAAACGGCTCGCCATCGATCTGGGGATCAATGAAATTCCCAATTGAGACGCCACCATCTCGCAGCAGAAATCCCACAGGGAGGTCATATGAGCCACCTCGGGTTCGAACCCGGCCTGCAAGCATGCTTGCCAAACGACGTCATGAAGGGCGAATTCCTTGGTGAACAGAATAAACGGCTCATGCTTTAATTCGACTAAACTGACGGATGTTCTTCCGGCAAGCCAGTGATGACGGCTTACGATGACAACCAGCTCTTCAGATAACAAAGATACCGTTTCATACAAGCGGGTGTTCACCGGCAGCACCGTGACTCCAAAATCGATATTTCCTTGCTCCATCTGCGTCTCTACCTGTTTCGCGCTGTATTCTACCATTTGAATCTCAATCCCGGGATATCGCTCCTTGAATCCGGCAATGATTTTTGGGAAAAGCAATGCGCTGATTGTAGGCATGATTCCCATTTTCACGTTTCCTCTTTGTACTTGAACCAGCTCATTAACCGAAAAAGATAACTCCTCCAGCAGTTGCAAAATGGTCAAAGCCTTCTCGTTAACCAGCTTTCCTGTATCCGTGAGTACAATCTCCCTCTCGGAACGGTCAAGCAAAGTAACGCCCAATTCGTCTTCGAGGCTTTTGATCATCTTGCTGATGGATGGCTGAGAAACAAACAGGACCTGCGAAGCTTTTGTAAAATTTTTATGCTTGGCCACCTCTGCAAAATATTGAAGCTGTCTAATATCCATCCGATCCGGATCTGCCTCCTTCCCCTATAGGCAAAGCGGTACCCAAACCATTCCTCCCCCGGCTCAAGATTATGATATGCTGTCCACGCAAAAAACAGCACCGGCGCGCCGCTAAACGCATGGTGCTGTTCGGAAAATGCCGGCGGATTAAACCGGATATACCGGGTGCTTCCGCTCGGAGAAGACGACAACTTTGGACGAATAAGCCTCGAATCGATTCACTAACTCGTCGCGTAACGAATTGGCCGGAATAATCCCGTCAATAATCATTTCAGAAGCCAGCCGGTAAATATCAATATCCTGCTTATATTCCTCCCGCTTTTGTTCGATAAAGGAGGCCCGCTCGTTTTCAGGCAGTTGAGAGATTTTATTGGCATAGACGGCGTTGACCGCAGCTTCCGGTCCCATCACCGCAATTTGAGCTGTTGGCAAGGCGAGACAGCAATCCGGTTCAAACGCAGGACCAGCCATCGCATAGAGGCCCGCGCCGTATGCTTTACGGACGATCACCGAGATTTTGGGCACGCTCGCTTCGGACATGGCGGAAATCATTTTCGCGCCATGGCGGATAATTCCTGCCCGCTCCACTTTGGTGCCGATCATAAAACCGGGGACGTCGGCGAGAAACAGAAGCGGGATATGAAACGCGTCGCAGAGGGTAATAAATCGGGCTGCCTTATCCGCCGAATCGTGAAACAGCACGCCTCCTTTCACCCGCGGCTGATTGGCAATAATCCCAACCGGTTTTCCATTCATTCGGGCCAATCCCGTAATCAGTTCGCCGGCAAACAGCTTCTTCATCTCAAAGAATGACCCCTCGTCAATAATTCGGTCAATCAGGTCGTACATGTTAAACGGGGCATTCTGATTGGACGGGATGAGCTCTTCTAACGATTTCTCAAAGTATGGTGGTGCCACTGCTTCCATCACCGGCGGTTTTTCGGAAAAATTGGCGGGAAAATAGGAGAGATATCGTCGTGCCATCGCAATGGCTTCTTCTTCGCTTTTGGCCAGCACATCACCGCATCCGGATACCGAGCAATGCATGCGCGCGCCACCCATTTCTTCTAACGTAACCTTTTCTCCGATAACCATCTCCGCCATCCTCGGGGAACCGAGATACATGGATGCATTGCCATCCACCATAATCACGATATCGCAAAATGCCGGAATGTAGGCCCCGCCTGCAGCCGAAGGACCAAAGAGCAGGCAGATTTGAGGAATTTTACCCGATAATTTGACCTGGTTGTAAAAAATACGGCCGGCCCCGCGCCGACCGGGGAACATCTCGACCTGGTCCGTAATGCGGGCACCCGCTGAATCCACGAGGTAAATCAACGGCACCCTCATTTTGTCGGCCGTCTCTTGGATTCGAATGATCTTCTCTACCGTACGCGATCCCCAAGAACCGGCTTTGACGGTGGAATCATTGGCCATCGCACAAACGATTCTCCCGTTAATCTTTCCGATCGCCGTAACTACGCCATCCGCCGGAAGGTCCTCTGCCGCGCAGTTGGCAAATAACGCATCCTCCAGCTCGAAGCCCGGATCAAACAATAGCTTCAAACGGTCGCGGACAAATCGTTTTCCTTGCCCCGCATTCTTTTGATGATACGCCTGCGCCCCCCCTTTGAGGATCCTTGAAATACGTTCCTGCAGCTCTTCCGGATTGATTTCCATGGACATCCCCTGTTCCTCCTTATCTCCAAAATGCTGTTACTCGCCCTTAAATATGGGGGGACGCTTATTTTTGAACGCCTCCAGTCCTTCCAGGCGATCCTTTGTCGGAATCGTGACTTCATAGGCATTGTGCTCAATCGCAAGCCCGGTGCTCAGATCCGCATCAAACCCCTTATCGATGGCGAACTTGGCCTGCGCCACAGCGACAGGAGCATTTCGAACAATGCGGCCCGCGATTTCCAGTGCTTTATCGAGTAGGGATTCAGGCGGTGTCGCATACTCTACCAACCCCATGTCCCTTGCCTCTTTGGCATCGAATTTTCTTGCGGTGAAAATGAGCTCTTTGGCGCGCCCCTTCCCGATCAGCCTCGGCAACCGCTGCGTTCCGCCAGCGCCGGGAATAATCCCAAGCGAAGTTTCCGTAAGGGCAAATGTTGCCGTTTCGGAGGCGATCCGAATATCGCAGGCCAACGCCAATTCCGTTCCCCCGCCAAAAGCGGCTCCGTTCACGGCGGCAATGACCGGCTGGGGCAAGGCTTCCAAATCATTGATGCACTCGCGAATCAAAGCAACCGTCCTGCGCACCTGGTTCATGTCCATGCCTGCGCGCTCTTTTAAATCGGCACCTGCGCAAAAGGCTTTCTCTCCAGCCCCTGTGATCACGATACAGCGAACGGACCGGTCAAATTTACATGTCGCGGCCGCCTCCCGCAATTGTTCCAGCATCTTGATCGATAGCGCATTGGCGGCTTCCGGCCTGTTTAAAGTGATGAGCACAATTCCGCTTCCAATGCTGGTGGACAATACAGTTTTTTCCATGGTCTCCCTCCTTCCCTGAACCGAACCCTGCACCCGCTTATCCGTTTTCGTTCGAGCTGCCGACCTGAAGATTACGGCTTGGTAAAGCTCTTCCGATCTTTTCCTGTATAAAGCGGGCCGCGGAAAGCAGTTTTTCCGGATTGACCCCCGTTTGGATTCCCATCGTATCCAGCATGTAAAGCAAATCTTCCGAAGCCACATTGCCCGAGGCCCCAGGCGCATACGGGCATCCGCCTAAACCGCCGACGGAGGCATCAAACGTCGTGATCCCCATGTCCATGGACACCAGAATATTGGCCAGAGCCGTCCCGCGCGTATCGTGAAAGTGCAGGGCCAGTTTCCGGGTATCAAAACGCTTTAAAAGAATATCCAATACATCTTGCACCTGCTTAGGATTTGCAATGCCGATCGTATCTCCGAGAGATAACTCGCCAATCCCCATGGCGAACAACGTTTCCGATACCCGGATCACCTCGTCGACGGAAACAGGACCTTCATACGGACAACCGAAGACGGTCGACACATAACCGCGGACTGATTTCCCTGCGGAAAGAGCTTCCTGCACCACTTCTCTTAGAATCGGAAAAGTAGCGCTAATCGACTTGTTGATGTTCTTTAGATTGTGGGTTTCGCTGGCAGACATAAAGACGGCCGCTTCATCCACATCGGCTTCCAACGCCCGCTCCAGGCCTTGACGATTCGGAACGAGAGCTGAATACATGATGCCGGGCATCCGTTCAATTCCTTTCGCAACTTCAGCTGCATCTGCCAGCGCCGGAATCCACTTGGGATTCACAAACGAAGTGATTTCAATCGATTTGATTCCGGTGCCGGACAATTGGTTGATCCAAGCTATTTTATCCTCTGTGGAAACAAAGATCTTCTCATTCTGTAATCCATCCCGCGGACCAACCTCTTTGATCGTCACACTCGCCGGCCAGTTCATCTCCCCGACCCCCAGCATACGTTTTAATCCAGCTCGATCAATAGATCCCCTTCATCCACAAAGTCGCCTTCGCTCACCTTTACTTCTTTTACCGTCCCGCCGGAACTGATCGTGACCGGAATCTCCATTTTCATCGATTCCAAAATGGCCACATCTTGTCCCGCTTCGACTTGATCTCCAGGCTTGACGAGAATTTTATACACATTCCCCGCCATAAACGCCACGATTTTGCCCACCTGAATAACCTCCTGTTTTACGATCGTAAATACTTAGAAACGAAACCCGTTGTCGTATCGCCTGAACGGAATGCGGGATGCGCGATGACTTCTTGCAGCATTGGGATGTTTGTTTTGATCCCCTGAACTTGATAATGGGCTAGCGCCTCTTGAAGCCGGTCCATCGCCTCGTCGCGATCCTTCCCACGGACCACGAGCTTGGCAATCATCGGATCATAGAAAGGCGTGATCACGGAGCCCTCATGTACAGCGAGCTCATGACGGATTCCCAGTCCTTCGGGTATGGCAAACTTCGTAATCGTTCCCGGAGACGGGAAGAACGTCTTCGGATCTTCCGCATAAATCCGCACTTCAATCGCGTGACCGTCGCGTTTCACATCGGATTGGCCAAAATTCAAGGAATGTCCGGCCGCAATTCGCAGCTGCTCTGCAACCAGGTCCAAACCGGTAATCTCTTCTGTAATCGTATGCTCGACCTGTAGACGAGTATTCATTTCAAGGAAATAGAAATTTTTGTTCGCGTCAACTAAAAACTCGATGGTTCCTGCATTCCGGTAGCCGATGGATTGAGCCGCCCTTACCGCCGCTTCTCCCATTTTGCTGCGTGTAAGTTCATCCAAATAGGTAGAAGGGGCTTCCTCCACTACTTTTTGATGGCGGCGCTGAATGGAACATTCCCGTTCCCATAAGTAAACGGTATTCCCATGGGAATCGGCCAAAATCTGAATTTCGATGTGCCGAGGATTTTCCACAACCTTCTCGATATACATGGCCCCGTCTCCGAAGAAATCGGTGGCGCGTTTCTGGTTCCCTTCGAACGCTTTGTGAATTTCCGCTTCGCTGTGAACGATCTGCATGCCGATCCCGCCACCGCCGGCCGAAGCCTTGAGCATGACCGGATAGCCGATACGGCTGGCTGCCCGTGCTGCCTCATCCGCATCCGCTAACGGATAGAAAATGCCGGGGACGACAGGCACACCTGCCTTTTCCATGATATTCCGGGCTTCAATTTTACTGCCCATGCGGGAGATGACATCCGCCGACGGACCGATGAATACAATACCGGCTTCCTCACAGCGTCGGGCAAATTCGGCATTTTCCGAGAGAAGGCCATAGCCGGGGTGGATCGCGTCCACTTCGGAAAGACGGGCGATTTCCAAAATTTTATCGATATTCAAGTAGCTCTCCGCTACTTTGGGACCTCCCACCCCGTAGGCCTCATCCGCCATCTTGACATGAGGGGCTTCCTTATCCGCTTCCGAGTAGATGCAGACGGTGGCAATGCCCAGCGATTTGCAAGTCCGGATCACCCTGGAGGCAATTTCCCCCCGGTTGGCGATTAGAATTTTTTTGAACATAGAACCCATCCCCTTTAACAGCCGATCTGACGTGCAATCACCATTCGTTGGATTTCCGAAGTTCCTTCCCCGATCTCCAAAAGCTTGGCGTCCCTGAAAAACCGCTCCACCTGGTATTCCTTCATATACCCATACCCGCCATGGATTTGAACGGCTTGATCGCAAACCTTCATACACATTTCCGAAGCGAATAATTTGGCCATCGCCGCTTCCTTCTTGAATCCTCTTCCTTGATCCTTAAGCCATGCCGCTTTATACACCATGTTGCGTGCCACTTCAATAGTCATGGCCATGTCGGCCAGTTTAAATTGGATGGCTTGAAAGGCGGATAAGCTGCGGCCAAATTGTTTTCTTACTTTGGCATATTGGAGCGATTTTTCGTAAGCCCCTTGGGCGATCCCGACCGCCATGGCCCCGATCCCGATTCTCCCGCCGTCAAGCGTAGCTAAAAATTGCTTATATCCGTTCCCTTCTTTCCCCAGGAGATTTTCTTTGTTAACGGCTACATTGTCCAAAACCAACTCCGTTGTATTCGAAGCGTGAAGCCCCATCTTTTCGTAATTGCTGGTGACCGTAAAGCCTGGTGCATCGGTAGGCACGATAAACGCACTGATTCCATCCGTCCCTTTGGATCGGTCCGTTACGGCCGTGAGCGCCAGGTTTTTGGCATAGCTTGCATTGGTAATAAAGCATTTGGAACCGGAAATGATCCACTGATCCCCATTCAGCTTCGCTGTCGTTTGGGTTCCGCCTGCATCGGAACCAGCATTCGGCTCCGTCAGCCCGAACGCACCCAAGTATTCTCCTGTACAAAGGGGGGGTAAGTATTTTTCCTTTTGCTCATCCGTTCCGAATAAATGGATGGGCGCCCCGCCTAGCGAGATATGGGCCGAATAGGTGATCCCTGTGGATGCGCATACCCGGCTTAATTCTTCTACAGCGATAGCAAAGCTTATGGTATCTGCTCCCCCGCCGCCATATTGTTCGGGAAAAGGCAGACCCATAACTCCCAGCTTCGTTAATTTATCGAAAACATCCTCCGGAAATTGCTTTGTGCGATCCCGTTCGTCTGCGCCCGGAGCCACCTCACCTTCCGCAAAATCGCGCATCATCTTCTTAATCAACGCTTGTTCTTCGGTGAAATCAAAATGCATATTTCATCGCCCCCAATTTAAACATTGTGAAACGTTAATAGAGTCCGGTTTCCATGCCGTAGCCTTCAATCTTTTGCTTGACTCTGTTCAAAAAGCGGCCGCACACTAGACCGTCCAACACCCGGTGATCCAAGGAAAGACAAATGTTCATCATATCGCGGACGGCAATCATGTTATTTATGACGATCGGACGTTTTACGATGGCTTCGACACTTAAGATGGCCACTTGTGGAGGATTGATGATTGGGGCTGAAAGAACGGAGCCGAAAGAGCCAGTGTTATTAACGGTAAACGTTCCGCCGGTAATATCCTCCAGCGCTAACCTGCCCTCCCTTGCCTTCTTGACCAATTCGTCTACGGCTTTGGCAAGACCGAAAATGCTTTTTTGGTCGGCGTCCTTAATGACCGGTACGAATAACGCTTGATCGGTGGCGACGGCCATCGAGAGATGAACTGCTTTTTTGACGATCATGTGATCGCCTGCCCACTGCGCATTTAAGATGGGGAATTCCTTCAGGGCTCCTACAACCGACTTGATAAAGAATGGCAAGTAAGTTAAATGGATTCCTTCTTTTTGCTTAAACTCCTCTTTGATCCGGTCCCGATAACGTACCAGATTGGTGACATCGCATTCGACCATAAGCCAGGCGTGGGGGATCTCCTGCTTGCTCTTTACCATTCGTTCGGCAATCGTTCTGCGGATGGCGGTAACCGGGATCGTCTCGTCGGTTTGATTTAACGGAGAATGGACGGCAGACAGGGCCTCAACCGAAACGGACGGCTGCGGAATGTCGCGGGCCGATTGTACCGGTTGGGGCGGCTTAGACGGAGACGGAGGTTCTGCTTTTGGAACGGGAGCGGCTGCGGCCTGCCTCTTTCCTTGTAAGATGTCCAAGATGTCTTTTCTGGTGATGCGTCCGGCAGCGCCTGATCCTTCCATACGGGAAAGATCCAGGTTATTTTCTTGCGCCAATTTAAGCACGGCCGGCGAATAGCGCGGGCTCATGGCTGCTTGCGTGATCACATCATCGGCTCCTTGATCTTGAGCGGCGGCTGACGTCTTGGATTCAACCGGCGTGATCGCTTGCTCTTCCACCGCAATACGGCAGATCAAAGTTCCTACGGCTACCGTTTCGCCTTCTTGAACGACAATTTCGGATACCGTACCGCTGAAAGTCGAAGGAACCTCCGCGTTCACTTTATCTGTAATCACTTCGCATACGGGATCGTATTTTTTGATTTTATCCCCGATGTTGACGAGCCACTTGGAGATGGTTCCTTCCGTTACACTTTCCCCTAACTGGGGCATAATGATTTTCTCGGCCATATTCTCCTCCCGATCGGATCAAAATTCGGCCAATGCTTTCATGGCCTGATATACTTTATCCGGATTGAGCATGAAGAATTTCTCCATTGGCTTACTATATGGCATAGCGGGGACGTCCGGACCGCACAGGCGTTTGATCGGGGCATCCAATTCAAAAAGGCATTCCTCTGCGAGCACAGCTGCAACTTCCGCCCCAACGCCTCCCTCTTTGTTGTCTTCATGAATAATTAACACTTTACCGGTTTTACGGGCAGCCTCTACAATCGATTCCTTATCGAGAGGATAGAGGGTACGCAAATCCAGAATGTGAGCGCTGTATCCTTCCCGGGAAAGCTTATCTGCCGCTTCCAACGCAAAATGCAAGGTAAGTCCGTAAGAAATAACCGTGAGATCTTCTCCTTGCCGCTTAATATCTGACTTCCCGATGGGAACCAGGTAATCCGAGTCCGGCACTTCTCCTTTGATCGATCGATAGCATCGCTTATGTTCAAAGAAAAGAACGGGATCTTCATCGCGGATCGCTGCTTTTAACAGTCCTTTGGCATCATAAGGCGTGGAAGGCGTAACTACTTTTAAACCGGGAATGTTGCAAAACATGGCTTCGACGCTTTGCGAATGATAGAGCGCGCCGTGAACTCCTCCTCCGTAAGGAGCGCGAACGACCAAGGGACAGCTCCAATCTCCGTTCGAGCGGTATCTCATTTTGGCGGCTTCATTCACAATTTGGTTTACGGCAGGCATGATATACTCGGCAAACTGAATTTCGGCTACAGGCCTCAATCCATAAGCGGCTGCCCCAACCGATACACCTGCAATGGCCGCTTCCGATAGCGGCGTATCGATCACCCGTTGTTCCCCAAATTCCTCATAAAAGCCTTGGGTAACCCGAAACACGCCCCCGCGTACTCCGACGTCTTCTCCTAATACGAATACTCTCGGATCTCGCTGCATTTCCTCTCGAAGAGCTTGGCTCACTGCATCAACATAGGAAATCACGGCCATTTTTCACTCCCCCTATTCTGCATAAACGTGCTTAAGGGCGTCTTCCGGAGCCGAATCCGGAGCATTCTCCGCATATTCCGTGGCCTCATCGACTTCCATGAGCATCCGGTCATGGATTTCCTTCTCTTGAGGTTCGTCCAATATCCCCAAATCTTTAAGATAATGGCCGAAGGATACGAGCGGATCGTTCTTCCTGGCTTCTTCCACTTCTTCACGGGAACGGTAGGTTCGATCATCGTCATCGCTTGAATGAGGAACTAAACGATAGACGACCACCTCGATAAGCGTCGGCCCTTCTCCTCTTTTTGCCCGATCGGCCGCCTCTTTCGTGACCTTATATACTTCCAAGGGATCATTGCCATCCACGCTGATGCCGGGAAACCCGTAACCTTTTGCCCGATCCGCGATACTTTCACAAGCCGCCTGCTTGGAATAGGGTACAGAAATGGCATACTTGTTATTCTCGCAAAAGAAAATGACAGGAAGCTTGTGCACCCCGGCAAAGTTCGCCGCTTCGTGAAACTCCCCTTGATTGCTGGCCCCTTCCCCGAAGGCCGTTAACACGACAAGTTTTTCCCCTTCAATTCTTCCAGATAAAGCGATTCCAACAGCATGCGGCACTTGACTTGTTACGACGCTGGACCCCGAAAGAATATTTAGTCGTTTACTCCCATAATGCCCTGGCATTTGGCGTCCGCCGCTGTTCGGATCTCCCGCCTTGGCAAAGGCGGAAAGCATCAATTCCTTTGCCGTCATCCCGAAAACAATGACCATTCCCATGTCCCGATAATACGGACAAAGAAAATCTTTCGTTCGATCCAATGCATGAGCCGCTCCCACCTGCGCCGCTTCATGGCCTTGGCAAGAAACGAGAAAAGGGATCTTTCCCGCACGATTCAGAAGCCACATCCGTTCATCTACTTTTCGCGCCAAAACCATATGCTGATACATTTGAAGAACCTGTTGATCCGATAACCCTAATGCTTGGTGCCGGTTCTTGACTTGACCGTTTCCGGTTTCATTCATATCGTATCCCTCCGACAATGGTGCCGCAGCATATTGCGGTTAAGCTTTAGTTTACATATCATCATTCCAAGCGTGAAATATATATTGTGCATAGAAACTATGCAAAAAAAATATAGTCACATTACCCACCCTATGTTATTGCACGAAGTCTTGTCTGAGATTCATTTTTTAGATTACATAATAATTATTATGTAAACTTACATATTAAGAAGTATTCATAAATACCACTAATGTTCAATCAAAAAAAAGGAAATACTCTCACAAGTATTTCCGATAGGAGTCAATAATGCGTTCGTAATGGTCCCCGTACTTTTCCGTCAGCTCCTTGCTGAAATCCCGCTCAATCTGTTCCATAACGACGTCATGATAGAACGTATTTTGCAACAATTCAACAAGCGAGGGATGGTCGGTTTCCAGGACCGTAGGTCTCAGCCCTTGCCCAAAACTGCCAAGCAGGGTCGAGCGGGAATCGCAAAGCATGGAGAATTTTCTGGCAACCGCGTTGTTCCAATCGTCGCTTCTTTTATGTACCAGAACATTCTTCAGCCGCGTATGGCATTCGCCGATTGAGATCAGCGTGACGGCGAGGCCGCGCTTCTCCGCTTCTATCAACGGTTCTTCCACCCAGTGAATATCTTCAGACCAAATATCGACGATAATGCTTTTGTCCGCATTCGATATCAAACGCCGAATCGCCGTTTCAATTGCTTTTTCCCCTTGCCAGCTATAGAAGGACGGCGAAGTCCGTGGGGGCGAGTGCAACTGTTCCAGAAGCAATCTCGTCGTTTGTTCAAATTCCGAATGCAGCAATCGAACAACCTGCTGAATAGGCACGGCATCATACAGAACAGGTTCGGTTTCGATCACCCGGCACATGCCCTTGTCAGTCAATGAACGAAGCGCAGCATATACATTTGTGCGGGAAACCGAAACTTTTTTGGCTACCTCATATCCGGATATTTTCGGCTCCTCATGAAGCACCATGTAACATCTTGCCTCCAGATCCGACAATCCGATCTTGCGAAGCTCGTCAATCAATGGGTTACCTCCCTTCTGAATGAATTTATAAGTATTTTAAAATACTACTACCATTTGTTGTAAAAGTCAACATGCCATGCTTCCAACAAACGTCAGGGTCCCTAAGTGACCGTTATGCTCTTTTCATTCCTGTCTTCAATGCAGATACCACCGTTACGACCCGTCTGGCTTGATGTTTAACCGCCTCCAATCCTTTGGCTTCGAAATTACCGCTTTGATCTACCGTTATGCTTGCACCATACGGATTCCCTCCCGCTTCGATGACCGAGGGATCGGTGAAGCCCGGGGCTACGATAATCGCCCCCCAATGATACATGCTCGTGTACAGTGACAACAGCGTCGCTTCCTGCCCTCCATGCGGATTACTGGCGCTCGTCATGGCCGATACGACTTTATTGGTCAGCTTCCCTTGCGCCCATAGCGAGCCTGACGTATCCAGAAATTACTTCAATTGCGATGAGACCGCGCCGAACCGGGTGGGTGTACTGAAGATAATCGCATCTGCCCAGCCGATGTCATTTAATATTTTCCACTTGTTTTTCCTCCTGTTATTTAAGCTGAAAGGTTTTACTTGCCTTGCAAAGAGTCAAGCGTATTCTGCAAATGAATCGGATTGAAATATTCCCAATATTCCCTCCACAACGTAATCCGTCCGTCGTTGACGTGCAGCAAGCTGATATAGGATTGCGTATATTTATATCCGTTCTGCTTTACAATGCCTCTGCCATCCATTTCGGCGACAACGATTTCTTGTTCCTCTTTGCCTTCACCGGCCGCGTAAACACGAATGTTGAAAATGTCCCATGACGAATAGATCCCATGTTCTTTGCCGATAAACTGATCCAGCAACTGAATCAGACTTTCTTTGCCCTGGACACGATCGCCCTGAAGTCCAAACGGCATCTCATAGACAATATCGTTCGTCATCAATGCCCCCATCCCCGCGATATCCTGTTTTGCTTCCAGTTCTAAAAATTGTCCTACGATCCTTGCAACTTCCATTGCCCTTCCCTCTTTCTTCGATTTTTTTGTACTCACATTCCAAGTATAGCGTCCCCTTGGCCTTGGAATATTGAATGGAATGCGCAGATTTTGGTCAAAAATCGCCATAAAAAAACGCCGGGCAGCAGTTGATTGCACTGCCGCCGGCGGTTCGGGCTAAACGTTATCCTGTCATTTCATAAAGCAGACGCATACTTCACTGGAGTCAATCCGGTCACTCTTTTAAATAACTTGGTGAAGTGGGCCTGGTCGGAGAATCCGACTTGAGCGGCAATCTCCTTCATACTCATGTTCCCGCAGCGAATGAGCTGCTCGGAACGCTCGATCCGCAGATGAATCAAATATTGATGAGGCGTCACGCCTGTTGCTTCTTGAAGGTATAACCCAATTCGTTTTTTGAGTTCTTCCTTTGACTTGACTCGAATATGTCGAAGCACGTGTTTGGTCATTTTGGCAAAGAAACTCTCGATCACATTCAGCCAGGAGCCATGTTTAGGCGTGAACACAAAATCAAATCGATCCGGTACAGACGCTAAATAAGCCTCGGTCTCCTTGGATGTGTGTGCAGAATTTAACTTATATATTCAATTGTGTAACAATATTTCCAAGACAAAACAAGGAGATGGTATTCATGGGTTCAGTTCATGTCTGGAAGTCCGAATTGTACGACAACAAGCTCGGTTGTGTATCGGAATTTGGTAAGGGCGTAGTTGAACTTTTAAATCCCAACAACGGGGAACGTATTCTCGACTTAGGTTGCGGTACTGGGGATTTAGCATATGAAATCGAAAAAACCGGAGCCGCCGTAACTGGGATGGATTTGTCCAACGCAATGTATAGAGAAGGCGCAAACGAAATATCCGGATATTCATTTTATCGTCGGCAATGCTGAGAATTTTACATTCGAAGAACCGTTCGATACCGTATTTTCTAATGCGGCGTTACATTGGATGATGAATGCCGAGAACGTATTGTCATGTGTATGGAACAGCTTGAATCCAAATGGAAGATTTGTCGCTGAATTTGGCGGAAAAGGCAATTTGAAACGATCATTAAGGCGATTGGCGAAGTATTGTCCGAAGATTATGGTATGGATGCCACACCTTTGAATCCCTGTTACTTCCCAAGTATCGCTGAATATAGCACTTTATTGGAAAGCGAACGACGCAATGCATTTGAGAAATTGCCGCGAAAGCCAAAAAAGATTTATTTCATGACGGTGAGTGGTATTTGGATTATAAAAGATTGAGAATATTGGCAATTAAATGGTAATCTTCGCTTATTTCTTATGGAATGTTTATCGCAAACTCTTGCGGTCTATTTGAA
The DNA here is from genome assembly GCF_001399685.1 of Paenibacillus sp. A3. Classification (GTDB taxonomy): domain Bacteria; phylum Bacillota; class Bacilli; order Paenibacillales; family NBRC-103111; genus Paenibacillus_G. The sequence continues at coordinate 40,151 of NZ_JTHN01000031.1, read as the reverse complement.
CGTAGATGAACTGCACCCCAATTGCTAACATCATCTAACAGTTGGAGGTACAGTTCACATTACTTATTAATGGTTACGCAGTGTGCTCCGACAACAAGCGGGATACGCCTAACAGCACCGATGCGTCCGGATCTTCAGCCACCGCAATCCGCACTTTGCCCCAAGGAGTCCAGGCATTTTTGCAGACGCGTTCGCTCAGCAAGGGCACTATGTGATCTTTGGATTTCATAAGCCCCCCGCTCAAAATGACGACTTCAGGATCGTAAGCATGGATCAAGTTGACAATGCCCGCGCTCCAGTGCGAGATTAAGTGCTCCAACAGGTCAGTTGCAGCCTGATCTCCGGAGAGCGCCTCTTCCAGAACGGCCAGATAGCTCAGTTGAGTCAATTGGGAAAGCCGGCTTTGCGAGTAATGCGGGTGCTGCCTGGCCGCTTGGTTTAAGGCCCAATGGCCCGCTTGAGCTTCCAGACAGCCTATGTTCCCGCAATTGCATAAGCTTCCGTGTATATCCGTACTGAGGTGACCGCCCAAAATTCCCGCTTGGTAATGGCGCCCATGCAAAATCTTGCCGTTCATCATGGCTGCGGTTCCGATTCCCGTTCCGAACGTCATGAGAACCGCATCCGTTTCCCGCTGGGCTACTCCATAGGCGGTCTCGCCGATTAGCGCCGAGCGGGCGTCGTTTTCCATCACGAACGGAAGTTGGAAGGTGTCCGCGATCCATGCCTGAAACGAAAATCCGACGGCATCGGAGTATTTGTCGTTGATCGAGACAATCGTTCGATTCACGGTATCTACTAGCCCCGGCGTGGCTATTCCAATTCCCTCGCAGTCGGCGATCGACAATCGGTGACAGGCGAGCAGTTCGCGGACAGCCGCCGCAACGGCAGGAAGGCGCGGAATCAACCCTTTTGAGGAGTGAGCAGGCAGCGTTCGCAATGCGTGAACTTTCCCTTCGTGAACGAGCCCGATCTTGATCCTAGTTCCTCCGAAGTCTATCGCAATATTCATACTGCTCCCTATCCTCCTTAGCTTTAGCGAAATTCTTTATCTGACGAACGCCTTGATCGTGCCCAACGTTTGCCCGGCACATCGCTCGCTCGGACGAATTGTGTATTCGCCTGCCGCCGCAGGAACAATAAAGGTTTCCGCATACCTGACTACGAACGGTTCGAAGGCTCCTGTCGGACTTTCCACAATGGCTTCCTCTCCCTCGACCAAATTCAGCATTTGAACGCCGCCATTCGTGTGGTGAGGCGTGACGGCCTCAAACCAGTGCCGCCGCGTTTCAATGAATTGCAGCTCGTGCAATCCGGTTCGCTCTTCCACCCAGCCGTCGCCCTCGCCAACCTGGACGACAGTATTCACCAACTCACGCTGCACCATTTCGGTCGTGCAGTTCCACTGAATATTACGTCGGCCATGCTCCAGATGAATAGGGCGCGGTCTGCCGTCCAGACCTAGCCGGTCCCAGTCCCACAGTTTAAAGGTAAATATATACGGCGTGGCGCTGATCTCCAACACCATGCAGTTCGTTTCGGAACAATGAACCGTTCCCGCCGGAATCAGGAAATGATCGTGCTTCTTGGCGGCGAACCGGTTCACATACTGTTCGGCGGGAAAGGAGAAGCCGCCTTGCTGAGCCCGCTCCAGATCGGCCATCATCGCATCCGGATTTATGTTCTCTCTCAGCCCTAAACAAACCGCCGCACCGGGAATGGCATCGAGGATATAGTAGCTCTCGTCCTGCGTATAGGCCATACCGAACGTTTTTTGGATATAATCGGTAACGGGATGAACCTGGAGGCTCAAATTCCCCCCTCCGATGGTGTCAAGAAAGTCGAAACGAATTGGAAACTCCGCGCCGAACCGGGCATACACCCGCTCCCCCAGCAGACGCTTCGGTTCGAAGAACACCAGGTTGATGGACGGGATCTCCACCCGGATCGAACCGTAGGTCAAATATAAGCTGTTCTCTTCCGGAACTCCGTCGAATCCCCATGCGTAAGGGTGTTCCCGAGGCTCCAACCCGATCTTCGATTCCAACCACTGACCACCCCATACGCCGGGGTCGAAATAGGGGACTAACCGGAACGGGCGGCTGACCGTCTGCCTAAACCCGTGGAACAGCGCATCCTTGGTCAGCAGCTTCGGATCGTCCTTGGCGTTAGTATCCAGATAGTAATCGGCTTGAGGAAGAACGGTTCGCTTGAAGCGGTCTGCAGCCCTCCACTCGATGAAAAAGCCTCGTTTATATTTGCGGAGCATATCCTCGGCCTGGTTATCCGCCAGCCAATTGCCGAACTCCCCGCTTCGGTAGCGCTGTTGAATTTCCCATCGGGCCATGTCGGCGTATACCAGCAAGTCGCCTTTCGTGATGAAAGCAGCTCCTGTTCCGATAACGATAACCGTCCCCTTCGAAACACTCTGTATGTCTTGACGAAGCTGCTGCACGAGGTCGGGATCATAGAAGTCCTCAACTCCGAAGGGGGCCATATAGCCAAAAACCCGATCGTCGCTTAAGAACCGTCCGATCATGGCGTCGATCTGGCTGGCTTTTTTGGCGGCTTGCTCCGCCATAACCACCTTCACCGGATTCAAGAAAGGCTTCATACCTTCAACAATCTCTGTTACCCTTACGCCGGGGTAACATTCAATGACAAGCACGAGCCTGCCTTTTCCTTCTCCGTTCGTTAAAAGCTCTTTCGCGACAGCTTCATAGCCACGCCAAGCCTCCTGGTCGCATCCCCTGATTTCGATATGCGGCTCTTTGTCATACATCGTTGATGTTCGTCTCATAGTATCCGCTCCTTAAGCCCTGTAGCTTATAACTCGTTGATTGGATAGTCTGCATTGCGCGATAGCCTTCTCCGGAGTGCTCAAGTCATGGCCCCAATGAACCGAATACCGGAACTCGTAAAACCCTCCCAACGTCGCTTTGAAATTCGTCTCCCAGAAATTGTTCAGTATCCATGCGTACACCGCTTTTGGTTTATTAAGCTCTTGCTGGCCGTGCAGTTTCCGATCCCCGAATGCAAGCGGTCCTAGTTGGATTAAAGGGGAATCCGGTGTGGCGATAGCCAAACCTTGATTCTGACCGATCCAACCGATTCCGTCTTGGATGCAATAGAAATCGAGGCCCGTACCGGGAAGCTGGTCGATTCCCGGCCGCATGAGCGCACCCGCTTTCTCCAGCCAGAGCTGGGCGTGCGGAATGGAAAGCGGCAACGGAATGTACACATTCTCAGGTTCCCAGACACTGTCTTTATGCAGGCGTATCGTTACATCTACTCTCGGCTCATGGGCATACACCGTCAGCCGTACCGTATAGTGGCTCATCCCTGCCACTTCGTACTCCTGCTCGATCGTAACCCATAGCGGACCGCGCTCCGCTTCATACGCGCGAACAAGCCGGCCAACGTGTCTCTGCACGTTCATGCCCTTCCGGTTCCGTCCCATTCGGGTACGCGTCTGGCGGATCAGCCCCCGATCCTTCACAGGCGTCACCTCGTAGACGGGAGCAAAAACCGCGTGAGGCGCCTCAGGATCAATCAGCTCGATTCCTGACCGTTTGTCCTTCCAAGAGACGATGCCTTTTCCCGCCTCCCACGCGATCAGGACATGTGCGCTTTCAACGGAGGTTTCGGTCACGCGGAAAGGCACATCTTCCGCCGGTTCCGGGCGAAAATCGCGAATATCCTTCACTCCATCCGAGCCTGTCAAGGAAACATTCGAGGTTGTCTTCCCTTCCTTGGCCGCACAAGGAACAATAAGGAACCTTTTTTCCTCTGCTGCCTTCAATGTGACCGGGATGGACACCTCAGTCCCCCGGCTGACTTGGCTTACCTGATGGACGATGACGTCCGTCCGGCCTTCCTCCCTGACCTCCAAGCCCTCCTGAATCAAGGGAAGCTCCCAATAATCCAGGTACATCCTGGCGATGACCCGGATGTCGTGCGGGAACGGATTGACGACCTTGAAGCGCAATGGCCGGCCCGGGGCGAGCATCACTTCGCCTTTGGCTTCCAATATGGCATCGATCGCGCTATGGACAAGCCGGCTGGCATTGGCCGCATAGGCTTCCTTGCGGGCGCCGAGCGATTGCACCAAAGGATTCCACGGTTCGGAGATGGAATGAGAATACCCCCAAGTATGCTCTGCATACAGCGTAAGCTGTTCCTCCATCTCCCGAACCGCGAATTCGGGAATCATGCGGTTGTCTGGATCCAACAGAGCGAGCATGCGGAAATTGCGTTGAGCATCCCGGAACAGCTGCGTGTGCGCAGCCGTCGACGCAACGCCGTCCGACCACCAGTCCGGCCAGTCTCCGCGGTGGACGGGAATTTCAACATCCGTCCGCTTCCTGACCTTGGCGAATAGATCCGATAAAGTCGTCATACGAATCGTTACCGAATCCCCATGCACCTCATTCCATTGCTGGAACAGGTCCATAATGGAACCGTTAGGAGGAGCGTTATCCACGATAAGCCCTGATAGCGCAATCGGTGCAAAATCGTAAGGATACCCTTCCTCCTCCAACCGGTTCAAATAGCGCATAATGCGCGTCTCCATGATCTCCCAATGATTGCTCGCGATAGGCGGAGTGCGAAACTCGTCGCGAATGATGTAGGAATGTATCGCATTCAGCGCCAGCCCGAGGTCGTTGCCAAGATGATAATGGTCGCCGTTCCATACAAGCAGCCGTTCGCCGCCGGGGGTTTCCCACCAAAACGGCGTCTGCTTTTGTCCGAGCGGGTACATGCCGTGGTGAGTATGGATGCAGGATAGCAAGTTCTGTATCCCGGCATCCAGTAAACATTGCGCGAAGCCCCAGCTATAGCCGTTGATATCCGCCGTCATGGCAGAGTCCAGCGTAACGCCGATGGATTTGGCGTAATCCGTGGAGCGCTTGATCATTCGAGTCAACAGGTCCGCATCGATCAGCTCGGTCATGTTCAGATACGTACCCGACAACGAGATGTCTCCGGACTGAACCCATTCACGGAACGCCTGCTCCTCTTGTTCGGTTGCCTGAGCGAGAAAACGTTCCACAGGCCAAAACGTTTCGCAAGTCCATTTGAAGCCTTCCCAACCGCTTTTCTCGCCCGACCGGATGCTGTTTAGAATTTGAATCGCTTGTTTTATAAAATGAACGTGGTACCGCTCGATCTTCTCTTGACGTTCGGTGTACCCGATATCGGTATGGGAATGATGAATAATGTCCAATGTCCATTTGCGGGTCGGCTTCCTCATCTGTGAACACAGCTCCTTCTCATGCAATTTTCCGTTATTCCTTCACGCTTCCCATGACAAGTCCGGTCATGAAATATTTTTGCAAAAACGGATAGACCGCCATAATCGGCAGCGCGCCGATAAAAATTTGCGCCGCCCGTGTCGTCCGATCCGAAATCTCCGCTAAAGTCTTCACATCCTCGGCCCGCATGTTAGCGAAATCGTGTTGAATGATCGCCGTCTGCAAATAAGTGGCAAGCGGGTAATGGCTGGGCGAATTCATGAGCATAAGGCCGTCGAACCAGGAATTCCAATGGTTAACGATGGTGAACAGCGAGATCGTCGCAATGGCGGGCAAGGATAACGGGAGATATATTTTCCAGAGCGTCGTCCAATGGCTTCCCCCATCAATGAAACACGACTCCTCCAGTTCTTTGGGCAATCCTCGGAAGAAATTAAGCACCAAAATGACGTTAAACACGGTAACCGCTCCCGGTATGACCAGCGCCCATATCGTATCCAACAAGTTCGTGTACTTGATCGTTAAATACCATGGAATTAATCCGCCGCTGAATAAGATCGTAATGACAAAATACCAGGCGTAAAACGTTCTCATCCGGAAATCCTTCACTTCTTTGGACAGCGCGTAGCCGAGCGTTACCGTCAAAAACATGCTAATGCCGGTTCCCAGTATGACCCGCTCTATGGAGATCAGAAACGACCCCAGAAAGTCTTTTTTCTTCAAAATAAACTCATACGATTTCAGCGAGAAATCGACCGGCCATAATTTGACCAACCCGGCCGCGGCAGCGCTGCTCGAGCTGAACGAAACGGCAACGACCTGGATAATAGGCAAAATACACAGCAAAGAGAGCGCAATCAGAAATATGGTATTGCCCATATCGAATAGTCTCCGTGTGACGGAGGCATGTCGCATCATCGGGTCAACCTCCTGTTCCAGCTAAGCTAAAAAATTCGATAATTCGCAAACCGGTACGCCAGCCAATAAGAGACCGAGATCAGAATAAAGGAAACGAACGATTTGAGCAATCCAATCGCGGTTGCCGGACCATATTGGGCATCCGAAACGCCGATGCGGTAGATCAGCGTATCCAGAATATCCCCGCTCTCGTACACCTGCGGACTGTATAAATTAAATACTTGGTCGAAGCCCGCATTCAATACGTTGCCCAAGCTGAGCGTGGCCATCAGGGCGATGATCGGAACCATCCCCGGGAGCGTAATATGCAACGTTTGCTTCCAGCGGTTGGCGCCGTCTATGATGGCCGCTTCATATAAAGACGGATTGATGCTTGTCAGCGCGGCCAAGTATACAATCGTGCCGAACCCGAATTCTTTCCACGTATCTGTCAATACGAGCGTAATGGGAAACCACCGATTGTCGCCGAGGAAGTAGATGGGCTGCATCCCCAACCATCCGAGAGCTTGATTGACAATACCGTCCTGGAGAGACAGGACATCGATGAGAATGCCGGCAAGGATAACCCACGAAAGGAAATACGGGAAATAAATTAAAGTTTGAACGCTCCGTTTGACGATCGTGAGGCGGACTTCATTCAGCAGCAGAGCAATAAGGATCGGTACGACATTGCCCATGATTATTTTCATGGTCGCGATATAGACGGTATTCCATATAATGCGAAACGTATTCGGCATTTCCAGAACATAGTTCAGATTCGCCAGCCCTGTCCATTCCGAACCCCAAAATCCTTGGGTCGGTTTGAAATTCTGGAACGCAATAATATTGCCGTACATCGGAATATAGCAGTAGATCAGCACAATGATGAGGCTGGGAAATACTAATATATGAAGCGGCAGCTCGCGCCGCCATTTCGCGGTTTTCATCTACCATCCCACCGTCCGGTCATAAAATGTCCCCGCAAAGTGAAGCTTTAAACTCGGAAGTTCGTCAGGTGCTTTGCGGGGAGAGGGAAAAGCGTGGAACGCATCTTTACCCTTATTCTTTGCGACGTGTTACTTTTTGGAGTTTGCAGCCCAATCGTTAACTTCCTTCGTAATTTGGTCGCCGCCGGATTTTTTCCAGTTTTCTACAAATTTATCGAATTCGTCTAACGATGCGCCCAGGATAATTTTCGTGATCATTTCTTTCTCCAGGTTCAACAATGTCGACCATTTCAAAGTCATCGTATCCGTCTGCAAACTTGAGCGATATTCATTCGTATACAACAGATTATTTTGTTTATAATGATTCAGGACGGCGAAGGAGGAGTCTGTCGGACCTGCTTGCCGAACCGTCGCCCACTTCGTTTGGTCGCCATTCTTATATGCCTGATAAGCGTCGAAGTCCGCTTTTTGCTCACCGTTCATTGCGGATGGATCATTCGTTTCGATCGCTTTTTTCAACGCCTCATAGCGCCCGGGAACATCCTTATCCGGCGGGAAGCCATACACGAACGGCCACTTGAACGCTTCCAAACGATCCTTCGTCACACCCCAAGTGTTCCAATCGCCCGTTTTCCCGAAAAACTTTTCGAAATTCGCATTAAACATTTTGACGACCACTTCGGGATGCTTGAAATTTTTATTCACAACATAGTAGGTGCTGATCGGGAAGCCAACAGCCGGCCGCGCCGGTTTATCGTCAATCGAAGGGATCGGATACGCTTTCCAGTCCATCTCCGGATTTCGCTTACGCGCATCGTCGAACGGATAATATGGGTTCGAATTGGCCCCGAACGTAATGCCCAGCTTGTTTTGTCCGAGCAGCTCCGCTTCCTTGGCCGCGTCCTTGGCGCCGAATTCCTTGTCGATCAACCCGGATTTATACAGCTCCTGCAGTTTCGCGAGGGCCGGCTTCATCTCTTTTTGGATGCCTCCGTATACGAGTTGACCGGCATTATCTTTAATCCACATGCCGTTCGGATACGCATGATACCCGTTGAAGAAACCGAGCAAATCGGCGAAACCGTCGTAAATGTTCTTGTTCGCGGCCAATCCGATGACGCCTTTGCCGCCATCGCCGTTCGGATCTTTGGTGGCGAATGCTTCCATAATCGCGAACAAATCCTGCATCGTTTTGGGTTCGTGCAGATTCAGCTTCTTCATCCAATCCGATCGAATCCAAACTACATTGGCATTGGTGATGTTTCCGTTAAACCCCGGGATCGCCAGCAGCTTGCCGTTGATCGTTGCGGAGCTCATAGCCATACCGCCATCCTGCTTGGCCACGTCCTTCGTGTAAGGGGTGGCGAATTTCTCGAACGCTTCCGTCAGATCTGCCAGCTTCCCGTCCTCCGCCAGCTGTTTGAACTGTTTGGAGTTCACAGCCACAATATCCGGCAGCTGCCCGGAAGCGATCATGAGGTTCAGCTTTTTGTTGTAGGCGCTCTCATTTCCCCCTGAATTGTCCGCGACCCAATCATAAGTCAGATTGATACCGTACTCTTCCTTGTACGTCTTCGCCCAAAGGTTATTGCTAATGTCCTCTCCCTGCGGGAACTTGAAGCTTCCGTTAATTCCGCGTACTGCCCTGACGTCAATCGGAGGGCTGTATTTCCCGAGCGGACCCGCGGCAGCTGCTGCTGCCGATGGATTCTTGCTATCGGTTGAAGACGGACTGTTCGCAGGCGAATTGCCTGAATTGCTGCAAGCCGCAGTGAGCAGGGCGACACTCGAGAAGCAACCAACGACAGCAGATGCATACTTTCGATTGTTCAAAACCAACTTCCCCCTTGTTGTAAAATGATTGCGATGCTCCGTTCCTCTGTATTATAGGAGGAAAAATCGGGCGCTATCTACTGACGGCTTTATACTTGTCGTGACCGATATTTACTTTTGCAGCTCGCGATAATCCTGCGGGGTTAAGTTCGTCATCGACTTAAAGAAGCGGTAAAACGATCGCTCGGACAAGAAACCGACCCGCTCGGAAATTTCGTTTATCCGGACGCCGGGCTGTCTTAACAGCTCCTTGGACTTCTGCAGCCTGGCTTGCTTGATCGTCTCCGTAAGCGCCTCCCCTGTATGATGCTTGTACAGTCTCGACAAATACGATGGATTGAGCGACACAATATCGCTTAGACGCGTCAAGGACAGGTCATCGTTCAAATTTTTGCCTATATAGCTCTTGATCCTCGCAATAACGTCATTTTCCGAGTTCGTCTGCCCCTCATATCGATGAGCAAATATGACCTCCGCCAATTCGCGCAAATAGTCAAACGCCGAGCTCCAGTGGCTATGGGCTTGCATCTTCGTCAATTTATCCAAATCCATTTGCTCGGCTGCCATGCGGCGAACGGAATTGTAATTCAGAATGGAGATATAAATCGCGACCAGCGTGTAGTACCACTCCGTTCTGGCTTTTTCCGTCTGCTCGTCTGAAGCGGATAGCAAGGCGGTCATCGCATCGAAAGAAGCGAAGTAGGCTTCGCGCCGTCCGGACTCCAGATCGTTTTTCAGGTCGATCCACAGATAGGTCTGCAAGGGGCTTTTGACCTGCTCAAGTTGGCCATGTTCCGTCTCATAAGCCTGGTCGGTCAATAATAGCTCTTCGCCCAAACCAAGCCCGTAGCCGAACATACGCTTGATCATGATGAAACGGGCAGGTAATTCCGCCCACTCGCAGCATCGGCTGGCAGAGATAAGAGAAAGCTTGATCTTGAGCAGTTGCCTGCACGTCTTTTGGAGCTGCTCCAATGTGCCTTGAACGAACCGATACGTCTGCTCCCAACCATGTTCGGCATCCGTTTTCGGTTGGATCAGCCAAACCATGCGGAACCGTTCGTAATCCGTGAAAGCTACACGGGTCGAAGCACCTAGCAATTCCTCCGAAATATTATGCACCGCATAAAGGATCAACGCCCGGTCGAATGCGTTCAGGTTCTCGGTCCATTCATCGATACGGCCTACAACCAATAGCACCGGATTTGAGGGTTGGAGGGAAATGGACATCTGGGCAAACTGACGATCCATGCTGCCGAGCGCATAGGATTCTCCTTGAAGAAGATCGCGAAGATATTCTTTTTGAATGTAAGGCAGCGCCCGCTGCAGCAGCTGTGTTGTTTTCTGAAGCGCGCTTTGCATTTCCATCTCTTCATCCAGCTTCGCGATGGCTTTCTTGACGGATTCGAGAATCACCTTGTCCGTTTCCGTCTTAAGAACGTAATCGAACGACCCGTTTCTCATCGCTTCGTGGATGTAGGTGAATTCGTTGTAACCGGTTAGAAAAATAACGTTGCAGCGAGGCCAATACTCTATAATTCGCTGCTGCAGTTGAAGCCCGGATAACCCGGGCATTTGAATGTCAGATAGCACAATATCAATCTTCGTTTGCTCAAGCCATTCAATCGCCTCCAGCACGTCGTAGGCTCGGTACACCTCCAGCTCCATGTCGGTTTGCTCTTGAAACAAATCGGCCATCCCGTCCACAATCATATCTTCGTCGTCAATGATCAGCAATCGATACATTCGGCTCCTCCTCTTTCATCGGAATGCAAATCTCGGTTCGTAACCCGCCAAGCGAGCTGCGGCTGACCAGCACGCCGGCATCGTTTCCGAACATGAGCTGCAGACGCCGATGCACATTGATCAAACCCGTCGTCTCCATTTGTTCATCGCGTGCATTCAATTTGGCATGAAGCCTATTCAACTGCTCGTCCGTCAATTCTTCGCCGTTGTCTTCAACCGCGATACAGATCAGTCCCCGCTTGACGGCAAAGGAAACCCGGATGATGCCATCCTTAATCTTATTCGGCAGGCCGTATTGGAGGGCATTCTCAAGCAGCGGCTGAATGATGAGCCTCGGTACGTGCACAGATCCATACGGCCCCGGCTCGCCGATATAATCGGTTCGCAGCCTCCTGCTGAAACGGGCCATCTGAATGTCCGTATACGTACGGGCGTGCAGCCATTCCGCTTCCAGCGGTACCGCGTCATCCGCATTTCTAGTGATGTATTGAAAATAATTGCCGAGATGCTCGACAAAGCGAATGGCGTTCTTGTTGTCATCCGCCGCTATCATGCGCTTCAGGACAAAAAAGCTATTGTATAAAAAATGCGGATTGATCTGCGATTGCAGTTGCTTCAGCTCTGCGCGTTGGCTGCGAATCTTCTGTTCATACACTTCCTGGATGAGCGTATTCAGTCGGCTGAGCATGGCATTGAATTGCCGGTACAAGTAGCCGAATTCAAATGCCGTCTGATGAGGGATCGAGATGTCCATGTAGCCGTTCTCCACACGACGAAACGCGGATACGAGCACGCGCAGGGGTTTATGGAGCATCCTGTAAATCCAATAAGAGAATAAAATAATGACAGCGACCGAGAATATGGACAGCACGATCAGCATGACGAAGTAGTGACTGATGGGATAAAGAATTTGTTCCTCCGGCACGTAAACCAGAAGCGTTGCATCTAGTATTTCGGATGGTTCATAGGTGACGAGATAAAACCGATTATCAATCTCGAAGCGGCCGCTGCCTGCCTTTTGATCGTTGGCCTGGTTCTCCCACAGCTTCTTTAGTTGTTGAATAAGCGCGGGGTCTCTCTCTCCCTGGTCGGAAGCGATATGCCAGTCTTGATCTTTTGCGAATAGGACGGCCCCTCCTTCCGCTGTATGCGGAATTTGCTTAAGTACGTTTCTCAGACTTTGCACAGGGATTTCCACCTTAATGATCGAAGTCGGCGATTGCGCGGCGTTAAGACCCAAAGGGAACAGGCTGCCCATGAGAAGGCGGTCGCCCAACATCGTAAAAGGCGACAGCGTGTTGTATTGTACAGAGCGAATCTCCCTAATTTCCTCATCCGGGATGGGTTTCTCTTCGTAACCGCTTCCATGAATCGTAATGCCCATCGAGGGGATGTATAGCTTCGAGCTCGCAATATATTGGCTGGAGTTATTCAAGAGAAACAGCTTGCTCTCCAGCCGATTCGTCATAGTAAAACGTTCATAGGTGGGGATGTTCGTATACAAAGTACTAAGCATGGACAAATCCGCATCGTTGATAAACTCCCGCATGGATTTGATCACCCTGCTCAATTCGGCTTCAAACGAGGATAAGTAGAAATGAACCCGGGATTGCATCGATTTCGTAATTTCCTCCCGGACGCTTGCCGCACCGGACAAGCTGATATACAGACTTAATGTGTACATGGGGATAATGGACAGCAAGAAGGCTAGAACCAGGTTGAGATAAATCGACGATTGCCTCAGACGCACTTCTTCTCTCCTCCAGTAGTTCCGCGTAATAAACGGATTCGTAAGATGTATTATCCGAACATTATAAGGTTAAGCGAGGTATACAGCAACTGACGAATTTTGCTTCTTTGATGACTGATGTTTACGTGCTGAGGGATGGGGTGGCGGTCAGGCCTTGAATTTAAAAAGCTGGCTCCGTTTAGGGCCAGCTTTTTGTTTAATACTCGATTTGCATTTCTTAAAGTCGACTTATAAACCAGCTGTTCGTCATAAAATCTATATTCCAGCAAATAACCTTTGCTTATGAGTCCCATTCCTCGCGCGATCTCTTCACTTCGTCTAGTAGTAAGATCCTGAAATAACGAAACATTAAGCTATACTTCAATGCCGTACTTCCAACGAAAGGGTACGGGGTTCTCAAGGACTTTCTATGGGTAAAAGAAGGGCGTCGTTGGGACAACTCCAATCCGTTAGCGGATGCTGGGGTAACTAATCGACAACAATTTCCAAAAAAAGCGGTTAAAACTCATTCTATGCAACTGAGAAAGATGCATTCTTTCATACCCTTTTGGGAAAAATACTCATTATATTCAAGATAAGGCAGGCTAAAAATTTGCTGTGGATCATAATGGGATTACTTCTGCTATTTATCATTCAGATTGCACTGATTGTCATCATCGAACACCATCGTCCTCAAAAAGCTATTGCGTGGACTATCATTCAGTTTTTTTTCCCACTCATCGGAATTCCGTTGTATTTTTTTATCGCGAAAAAATATTCCTCCCGACCGAAATATACAAGTACACATTTGGAACGAATCAAGACGGACTTGTTGGCTCATTGCAGGAAGCGGGCTGCGGAAGAAACGCTAAATGAATCGATTGGGCATCAGAAAGGTCTGCTTGCTTCACTCCAAAACATACCGTCTGCCCCAATCACCGTTCACAATGAGACAAGCGTATTCCCTGATGGCGCTCACGCCTTTGAAGCCATGTTGGAAGCGATGAGCGCGGCAAGGGACCATATCCACATCGAGTTTTACATTGTCCGCGATGACCATATCGGCACTCGCTTTCAGCAATTGATGATTGAAAAAGCAAAACAAGGGGTCGAGGTACGCCTTCTTTATGACGGGATCGGCAGCCATCAATTGAAAGAGAAGTATTTGACACAACTGCATGACGCCGGTGTCGAGACGGGATGCTTTTCCCCCTTATGGAGGGCATTCATCGACAGGCGCCTCAATTACCGCAATCATCGAAAAATCTTGGTCGTCGACGGAAAAATTTGCTTCTTCGGCGGCTTGAATATTGGGGACGAATATCTGGGGAAAGACTCGAATCTTGGGTTCTGGCGCGATACTCACCTAAGCGTGAAAGGCGATGCGGTGCTATGGCTCCAGTATACATTTGTAACCGATTGGTTCTATGTCAAAGGAGCAGCATTAACCGGATCCAATTATTTTCCAATGGCCGGTTCATCGGGGAGAGAGATGGTGCAAATCATTAAAAGCGGCCCGGATGGGCATAGAGATACGATACTGGAAGTGTTTTTCTCTTGCATCGTTTCGGCAAGGGAACGGATCTATATGGAGACGCCTTATTTTATTCCCGATCCGAGCATTTTGATGGCCTTAAAGACGGCTGCGACGAGCGGAGTTGACGTTCGTATCATTATTCCGGCGGTTTCCGACTCCAAAATTGTGCAATGGGCGACTTTATCCTTTGTCCAAGAGCTGCTTGAGGCGGGAGTTCGTTTTTTTCAGTATGACAAAGGGTTCATTCATGCCAAAGTGATGATTGTCGATGACTTGGCTTGCTGCGGCACGGCTAATATGGATATGCGCAGCTTTTATGACCAATTCGAAGTCCATGCCGTTTTTTTTGACCGCAAGGTCGTTCATCGCTTCGAGGAAGATTTCGAGCGGGACTTACAGGCAAGTTCGGAGATCTTGCTCGCGGAATTCCGTAAACGGCATGTAATCCAGAAAATAAAAGAGTCTCTTGCCCGGGCGCTCTCGCCGTTATTTTGATGCAAGCAGGAGGCCTGCTCTTGTCGTCATCTTTCGCAGGCCCCTAAAACAAGGGGGAAAGCAGACGGGCAAACGTTTCTTTGCATTTTTGCAATTTCGACCGTCTCTCAAACTGTGGCAGCAGAATTTGCCGGCTCGCGCCCAGATCCCTGACAAAATCGCGAACCAAACGGTCCACGATTCTCCCGTCAAAAAAGACAGCTCCAAGTTCAAATTGGCCGCAAAAGCTGCGAATGTCCATGTTCGCGGAGCCGGAGAACGCCAAATCATCGGCTATAATGACCTTCGCATGGATGAACCCTTTCTCGTAGAAATAAAAGCGGCCCCCCGACTGCAACAATTCTTTTACGTAGGACAACGATGCCCAATGCACAATTTGGTGATCGGGGACGGCAGGCAAGATGATACGGACGTCAATTTTGCCGGCAGCGGCTGTTTTCAGTGCAAACAATAAGCCGGGGTCCGGTACGAAGTACGGCGTTGCGATATAAATTCTTTTCTTGGCCGAAACGATGCAGGAAAAAATAAGCTCAAGCATGCTTGTTTCGTCCGGTCCGCTTTTGACGATCTGCACCCGTTCGTTCCCTTTCTTTTCCTGAACCGGGTAGTAGTCCGGATCGCTCAAGAGCTCTCCTTTGATAAGAAACCAATCGATCAAAAACGTATATTGGATCCATAATACGGCATCGCCCTCGATGCGAAAATGCGTATCCCGCCAATAACCCACTTTTGAATCTTTTCCAACATATTCATCCCCTATGTTTAAACCGCCGAAATACCCGATCTTCCCGTCTACGACGATGATTTTCCGGTGATTGCGGAAGTTGATGTGCCTATTGACTAAAGAGAGTAATGGAGGAAAAAAACATTGGACCTTCACACCGGCATCCTTAAGGCGGTGGATATAAGACTTTCGCAACCGGTGGCAGCCGATTCCGTCATACAACAGCCGCACGTTCACCCCTTCCTGCGCCTTACGGATCAGCAGCTGCTGAAAACGAATTCCGAGTTGGTCGTCACGAATGATGTAAGATTCGATATGAATATGGCGCTTGGCCATCGCAATATCTTTCAACATGTCTTCAAAGGCCTGCGTCCCTTCCGCGTACACAATCGTTTCGTTACCGGCCGTAACGGGGATTGCCGCCGCGTTTTCCAGCATCGCATGCACCCTGTCTTTAGGCTTGACGTTGAGCCGCCTTCCCTGCTTCGTTTCACACCCGCAACGGTCAGACAGTTCTTCTTTGATTTGCTCCAGTAGCATCCGGTCTTCCCGGTTCATGAGACGCTTGCACGCGTATTCTTTGCCGACAAAAAAATAGAGCAGGAACCCCAGCGGCGGACACAGAAACAGAATGACTATCCATGTGACCGCTTTATACGGACGCGAAAATTCAAAGATGACGACCGCTGCGATTTGAATAATGAACAGGATGAGGGCCAAAATGATCCAGACCATGATCGGTTCACCTCCCTTTGTAAAGGGTGTCGCAAATTTATCCATGTTATTCGCTGCATTACGAACAACCGGAAAAGGCTCCTGACCCAAGACAGGAGCCTGCAAGAACTTGTAGGTTAAACTTTTTGAATTTCCTGCTTGTAGCGGCGGAAAGAAAATCCGCTGCCCCCGCCGCGCATCCCGTAAAGGAAATTGGCCGCTGTACAAGCGACGACATGAGGGGTGGTCCGCAGAGGGCGGTTCCATTTCCGGCACTGTTGGATTTGCTGAAGACGTTCGTCGGCGATCCCTTTGTTCGATAAGGCTTCGTCAAACTCTTTCTGTGCCGCTTGCTTGGCTTTGAACAGCATCATCTGGATGCGGCTGTACACGTTGACCGCGCCGTCGCCCGTCGTTTCGATGGGCAGGAAGATCGCATCGGGGTACTTCTCGGTAATGAGCGACTGGACCCCGTCGGAAACCCCGGAGGACGGCATGCATCCGAACGGCTTGACGGAAATCGTCATGTTGACTTTCCGCTTCGCGACGTTCAGAATCAGCTTGCCTACCTCCATATGGCCCTCTCCGCCCCGCAGATGGTTGTTATAGTGCTCGTGGGCGACGCGGGCAATCTCTTCCATGTCGGGCAGATGGTAATCATATAAGCCGAGCGCCCTTGCATAAGAATGGAACATTACGCGGAGAACGCGGTCCGCCAGCCCAAGCATGCGCAAGCGCAAGAACGGATTTTTCCCATGCAAACCATATTTGCCGGAATCGGCCCCGCGCAGATGCATACGCCTGACGGTATCGTAGCGACCCTCCCAAATCAGGTACAGAATCCAGGCCGTCATCGACTGCACTTCCACCTCGGCACCCTCGCCTTCCAAAAAGCGCTGCAGCTGGTAATTGCCGTCCCCCTCGGTGGTCATCGCCCAAAATTCGCCGATGATGCTCACTTTCGGTTTGACCCGCGTCCGGTCCACCCGGATCGCTTCCAGCTCCCGGCGGCTTCGGACAAGCGCCGGCCGCAGCCGTTTGCGCTCGCTCAGAGCTTCATAAATCAGCCGCTTGCACCGCTCCAGAGCTGCATCGGTCGAACCGGGCTCTACCTCGTAGGGGCGAATGCGGTAGGCAAGTGCGTTTAAGATATCTCCCAGCAGCACGGCTTTCAAAAAGCTGAGAAAAAACGACGTATCCAGCTTCAACGCCGATTCCCCGCCTGTCGCCTGCTTCAGCCCGTCCGTCTGCTGGAACAGAAGAACCCGAAAGCCGTCAAACCCGGCATCGCGCAAAGCTTTCCGGTACTCCGTCACGTAGGTGCCGAACCGGCACGGGCCGCAAGAACCGCTCGTAATGAACAGGTAATTGCGGACGATTTCCTCCTTCGATTTTCCTTCCACATCGCGCAGGTGGTGCAAATATTTGATCAGATTGCCGACCGTAAAGTACGTCGGATTGCATTGGCCGCGGTTGCCGAATTCTTTTCCGAAGCGTAGCGACTCGTTATCCGGACAATCCATATGCTTGACGGTATACCCGAGCCCCTTGAGCGCCCCTTCCACCAAATAATCGTGCGCCATCGTCAGCCCGCCGAACAGCAATGTCGTCGACGCCTTGTCCTTGGCCAAAAACTGGCGCGGAACCGGATCGAACCATTGGTGCCGGTTTGCCTGATCCAACCCCAACGCTTTCTCCTGCTCCATTTGATATTGCAGCAGCCTCTCCTCAAGGGACAATTGATCTTCGGTCTTTTTCGTTTTGCCCGCGTTCGCCATGATCGGCTTCACTCCTTCATTTAGTAGTTGGTATCAAATAACCTCTGCCTGTCCGTCTTGCTTCATGCCCATCAGTTCGGCGCGTTTTTGCTCCAATCGCGCCACAAGTTCCGCTTTTTTATGGGCCAGGTCCTGCAGCCGCTCCTCATGAAGTCCGAGACTGTGGGCGTAGGTCTTGACGCGGATTTTGATCGAACCGCTCGGTTTGTTGGCGTCGATATCGTGCAAGGCGGAGAACGGCGTGCCCGCCGCCGAAATAATGGAGTCGATCAGCCCGTAGGTAGGCGCATCATGCCCGCATTTGAAGCTGGACAGATCGAGCACCGCCACGTTCGGATGACGCGCGGCGAATTTGGCGGCCCATACCTTTTGAACGCTGTTGGAACTGAAGTTTTCTGGCCACACATCCGTTACCTCCAGCGCGTAGTTCACTCTTCCGCTTTGCAGATCTTCCTTGAAGAACCGCTTCAGCCAAGCCTCGTCTTTCGGAATCGAACGCATGGACAGAATGGGATACCCCAGCACCTGAAATTCCTCGAGCACGCCATGATTCAGACCGGGATCGGAATGGTACGGCCGGCCGATCATCAGAATGGCGAGACGGTTTTCCCGCTCGACCTGCTCCAGGATGGATTTGCCCTTATCCTGCATTTCCTCGTCGAACAGCTCCATCGCCCTCCAGCTCTGCTCGACGGCAAAGTCGCTTTCATCCTCGGTCATCTGCAAATGCTCCGCAAACGCCTCATACAGCTGCTTCTTCATCATGTTCGGTTCGGTGAAGGTTACGGCCGGGTCCAGATAGACGACCCCTCTCGTTTCAAAAAAGTTCACCTCTTTGGTAAACGCAGCTTTGATGACATTCGGCGCTCCGGCAACGATCGGGCAGCTGGCGGAATCCATCACATTTTGCATGTGAGTCGGAATGTGGGTGATGCACGGAAACACAATGTAGTCGAGCGGCGCTTTCGCATGGTGCTTGAACAGCAGGTTGTGCACATGAGCCTGGGCCACTTTGGAAGGGTAGCATGGATCGATCGATCCGTATTTGCCGCCTTCCTGCCACATTTCCTCGCTCGTATTGTCGCTGAATACGATGTTCCGCTGGGGGACACCGAGCGTCTCGAAATAAGTCCGCCAAAACGGCGCGGTCGACCAAATGTTCAGCACCTTCGGAATGCCGATGCGGATTTGGCTTCGCCTTTCCGCAGCTTCGGCGGTAGAACGGTGAAACGGCCTCCGGTAAGACGTTCTGCGCATGCCGCCAAGCCCGAGCAAGCTTCGTTTCAGACGGACGTCTTCCACCTGGGTCCCGGCTTCGGGCAGCGGCTCCGCATCGTAGAAATGCTGGAACATGCGGCGCGCCTCATAGTCCACCAGATTGGGGTAATGCTTCTTCAACTCTTGCCGATCCCGGGTCAGCTTGACAACAGCCTCCTTGTCCTCCACCGTTCCTTTTTCGCAGCTGAACCCGGAAATATAGCGGGCGGTTTTTCCGTCCGGCGTCTCGGAGTCAATAAAGGTGCGGCTGCATTGGTTGGGGCAAAAATGGCAACGTGTAGACTCGTCATTTCGCGACACGTAGCGCAGGTTAATGGCTGCGTCGAGCCCGAGGAATGTAGAGTACCCCCGCCGTTTCACGACGCGCAGCGTCTCCATGGCCGCCCCGATCGCACCCGCTTCTCCGGGATGGGGATGCACGTACACTTCTGCATCGGGAACCCGCTGCTGAATATAGTCGACCTGCGCCTTGACGGCGGCCAAGTTATACTGCGTCCCTCCCTGCAGGACGAATTTCCGCCCCAATTCGGACATGCGCGGTACCTGCACGACGTACTGCCATACGTTTTTCGGCAAAACCATGGCCAAACCGGCCAGCAATTCTTCCTTGGAATAGCCCTCTTTCTGAAAGTTGACCCGGTCCGCATCCAAAAATACCGCGCAGCCATACGAAAATTTCGGGCTCAGCTCCGCGCTGAAAGCCGTATCGGCATATTCCTGGACCGGAATGCCGAACTGATCGGCCATCGCTTGCAGCAGCATCCCGTTTCCGGCCGAGCATTGGTTGGACAGCTTGAAGTTGCGGATATCCCCGTTTTTGAGAAACAGCACTTTGATGTCTTGGCCGCCGATATCGCAAATCACGTCGATGTCGCCGAACTGATGAACGGCGCTCATCATATGCGCTACCGTTTCCACGATGTTGACATCGGCGTGCAGCGTTTTTTCCAGTACGTCCGCGGCGTAACCGGTCGCGCCGAACCCGATAACCTCTAGCTCGGCCCCCTGAGCTCGCACTTTGTCGCGGATGCGCATCAGCATTTCCTTGGTATCTTCCAGCGGATTGCCTTTGGAGAGCTGGTATTCCTTTAGCAAAATGGTACCCTCTTCATCGACAAGGACCGCTTTGGACGAGGTGGACCCGCCGTCAAGACCGATGGCGGCGCGCACCTTCTGCTGCGGGCTAAATGCGACCGGGGAAAATTTAGGAATCCGGTAATGCTCGCGGAATTGTTCCAATTCGCTCCGGCCCGCTGCGAGAGGAGGACCGGCTTTTTCGCCGAGCTTAGCTTTCCGGCCGTGGGCGATAAACTCCTTCAGCCCTTCCAGCCCCGTATACAGGCCCACTTCGGCCGGCTCATGCATGCCGTACAGCACAGCACCGTAAGCCGCATAATACTGGGAATTGTCGGGAACAAATATCAATTCCTCGACAGGCACGTCTTTCGGATAATCGTACCCCCGCTCCTGCCAGGTTTGAGGAATTCGGAGCCTCCAGCATTCCTGCAGGAAAGGCAAATACGTGTTCGGTCCCCCCAACAGCAGCACACGGTGCCGAAGCGTATTCCCGCGGGTCAGCACGGAAAGATTTTGCATGACGATGGCATCCGCCAAGGAGCACATGATTTCCGGCGAAGGAATCCCGCTTTTGACGAGATTGACGATATCCGTTTCGGCGAACACGCCGCATTTGGCCGCCACATGGTGCAGCTTGCTGTCGTCGAAGTGCAGCTTGCCCACTTCGTCCATCGGCATGCCGACCTTGATCATGCACTTATCGATGGTGGCGCCGGTACCGGACGCGCACTTGTCGTTCATCGACGTCAGCGCCTGTTTGTTGCCGGTCTCCACATTCTCCTTGAAAATGATGATCTTGGCATCTTGTCCTCCGAGTTCGATCACGCTTCCCACATCGGGGTGAAGGTGTTCCACCGCCATCGTAACTGCATTGACTTCCTGCACGAATTTGGCCCCGATATGCGGAGCGATGGGGCCGCTCCCGGAGCCCGTAGCGAAAACGCGGATATTTTCCGGCCTCACATCCGGAAACTCGTTTCCGATCGCCACCAGAAAATCAAGCGATTTTTCCGCCTGCTTCGTGTGATGCCGCTGGTAGTCCGCCCAAACGATCTCCTTGGTGCGTGGGTCAACCACGGTCGCCTTTACCGTCGTCGAGCCTACGTCGAGCCCGATGATCATGGAATCCAACCTTGGGTTCATGCGATTCATGAATACAACTCCTTACGTTCCAATTCAAACCATCCTTAGCATTTACTTAAATGTGATATTTATCACACTTTCAAAATTTTTGTTCAAGATCTGCAGCAGTATTTATAAAAAAAGCACGCACCAGGCTTATCCTGATACGTGCTTGGCCTTCTTATTGTTCCTCCAATTCATCCTCCGGTACATCGTATTTATTGATATGCGAGGTGATCGCCTCAACGGCTTCATTTACATCCGTCGTCGCAGGCACCTCGTTCACCACATCGTCCGTCTGATCATAAAAGTTCAACCGGTTCGCCTCGGCCGCTTGCTCTCTGTCGCTTTCTGTCATCCTCAAGATGCCTCCTTCTTAGCATACGTTCGCCTTTACTATGCGCAAAGTTAATATTTGTTATGCATACTTCTTGCCAACGAGTAAATGGCATCCCGTAAACTAAGTCTCCTCCTAAGGGGCCGGAGTCTGTGTTGCTTTCTTGAAGACCGCAATGGCTTCCTTTAGCTGGGCCGTTGCTTCATCCACATTCGCCTGCGTGAAGCCTTCTTGCTTCAGCTTTCTCATGATACGAATTGAAGCCTCGGCCAGATGTCCCTTTTCCTTATGGTATTCGTTACCCGTTTGCTGCAGGAGCATCTTCGCTTCGTCGAGCAATTGCTGCAGCTCTGAAGTATCCACCTGGCGATTGTCCCCTACCTGAACGATCGATTCGAGCGTCTGCGGCTTGCCGTTATAGGTGATCGTTGCTTTGACCGTTGCCGTGCCTTCTTTTACTCCCTTAATCCGAATATGGCTTCCGGCTCCGCTCACCTTCTCAACCGCATCGCCGATAACCTCCCACTGATAGGAAGCCTCCTCTTCGGGAACCGCATAACCATTTCCGAAGTTGCTCAGCAGCTTAATCGTTCTTTCCTGGGCCGGCGTGGAGAAGAAGTGATATTGTCCGCGCCAAGCAACCTTGGCCCCCTTCTTCAACACTGCCGACTTATTAAACACTTGCAGGAAATAAGACTTGCCATACGCTTGCGTAAATGCTACCGGCTGATCATCAGCGAGATATTGCAATTGTCCAAGTCCGTAATGGCGATCGAGCGATACAAGAAGCTGATGCTGACTTCCGTCCTGTACAGCCGAGCTAAGCCAGTACTTGTCTACGTCCGGATGCTGGGATTTCATGCCGGAGTCGCTATACTGGCCCGCTTCGCCTCTTGCGACCTCCGTCTCACCTGCATAATAACGAATTTCGTGATTCCATGCGCCATTGACGGATTGCAAGCCATAATAGCGGTACAAGGTGATGTCTTCCAAAGGCTGAATCTCAGTATGGACTTGTACTTTACCGCCCTCAACCTCATATGTGACCGTTTCTTGCAGGATCTCGCGTCCGCTGCCGACCTGCTCTTTCGTGTTAAAGCCTTGGATCCGATTGACAACCTCGATCTTCACCTTTTTGCCGGAAATGACCTTTCCGTCGTTAGGCTCCTTCCCGTCAACCCACACTTTATATTGTACGGTTCTGCCTGTCGCAGAGCTGTTCTCGCCGCCGTCGTAGTTGTGGTTGCCCCCGGTAAAATCCTGTCCGTTGCCATTGCCATTCTGATTGGCGCCTACAATATATGGACCGACCCAATCGGACACATCCGGCCACAGCATAACGGAAGAACGGGCCAAGTCAGGACTGGCGTCCTTGTTCACATTCGGGCTGAGGCGCCATTCTTTCATCCCATACAGCTTGTTGGCGCCGGCATGGTCAAACACCATCCACAGATCATTGCCGCTATTGTATTTGTGCGCAATCTTGACGGTGCTGCCTTCCTTCACGACATATTGGGTGCCTCCCTGCAGCGGATCGCGAAGAACCGGGTTATCGAATCCCTTATTGATTTGGAGAGGCGCATCCGTGCCCTTCAATCGATGAGATGTCCACGGCGCGACCTCGACCGCTACAGATTCCGCTTCAAAAGGCCCCACCTGTGCACGGAGCACAGCCGTACCCGCTTGTACAGCTCGAATCTTGCCTTCCGGCAATACTTCAATGATACTTGCGTCCGAGCTGGTGAACACGGCCTCCGCCTTCTTCTGCGTTGCATCATTCCGGTCGATGACAACCGCCGCCCATACGGCGCCGATATCCATCGTCGCCAGCTTGGATGGAAGCGTTATCGCATAGTCGGGCACAGCATTGTCTGAACCTTCCCCCGCATTCTGTAGAGCAACGTCACGATATAGGGTTTGCCTGTCGCGAATGTCAATCGTCACCTCTCGCCTTTGCATTCCCGGCTTCTCCACGACAAATGCATTTTGCGTCGCATATAATCCCTTTAGTTCAAATTTTCCGTACACATCTGTCGTTACGGTATTTCCTCCCTGATCGGTTAACGTAGCACTAGCTATACCGTTTCCGTCACGATCAACCACACGCCCCGCAAAGTTCCCTGTCGGAGCTGTAAATGTTCCTTTGGCAAACTTGTATATGTCCCTGTACATCTGCTTAGCCGCTGGAAACTCGGAATGATAGAGATCATACAGAGCGTAAACATCTTGGTAATAAGCAACCAGCGCATCGTTCATGAATTGCTTCTTAACGCCTGTAATCAGGTAATTGTAAAAGGCTTGACGGTACCTTGGAAGGTCAATCATGCGCTGATCGAACTCTACTTCTATGCCTGCTTCATTAGCGTAAGCAATATCCGCGGTCTCCTCTACACGAGCCATTGTCGAGCTTTCATCGGAATAATGGTCCGGTTGAATCGCGGAAACATCAAATCCGAGCCGCTGGCCTTTGCCCTTCTCCCTCGCCCCGAACCACGGGGTCCAGCCCAGACGCAGGCCTCGTTCCCGCAAATATTCCGAAGCATACTTTACACTTTCTTGCTCGCCGGCTACGGTCGTATCCAAGTCTTTCTGAAGCCAATAGAACCCGCTCAGCTTCAAATGCTTATAATTCTGCTGCTCGAAGCGGGCCGTCATCGTATCGACATACCAGCGAATCAATGCTTTTCGCGTATCCAGACTTTCCAGATTTTTAATGGTTCCGTCTCCATTGAAGTCGCCGAAATCTTTGCTTTGCGGATCAGGGAACGGCAAGGTGAGATACACATTGACCCTCTTGCCCGGATCTTTCAAATCGCCGCTTACCTGCTCCACCGCAGCCTCGAGACCATCCAGCTGTATGCCCTTCTCGAATACCCGATCCATCGCCCATTTCCAATCCTGCAGAGTACCGGGCCTGCTGCCGGCTGCCCAATCGTAATAACGTCCCAGGCTCCCTTTGTATGGAGAGTAGGCCGTGACCATAAGAAAGGTGTCAAAAAAATAGTCTTCCGCAATGCCTTTGTCATTCAGATAACCTACATAGGGCAGGAACCTGTCCTTGTCATATTCCCCTACCTTCATGCCATCATAATCGTCCGGGTTATAGTAGCCTGTGTAGATGAGCGCAATGTTCGAAGCGCCGTTGGATTTTTCACTGTTTTTGGGTAAATAAGCCGCTAGGCTGACTGACGGGAAAAAAGACGTCACAGCTACGGAAACAAGCATGAGTAAAGCGGTCAGCAAACAATTCCTTTTCTTTAAGTTCATCATCTACGAGTTCACTCTCCCTTAGGTTAGACGAAGCGCTTACAAAAACAACGATTGCTCTTTATTTCTTTTATCATCTCCTTCTTCTAAAATATCCAGCTGAATATGGAAGATATATCCTTCATCATCATATCAAATTGGCGGATTAATTCAATCAATTACTTTCCCAATTTGTCCAACAAAAAAATGCAGCCTCACCTCCATGGGGAGGCAGGCCGCATCGGAAAGCCCTATGTGCGAATTTGAAATTTCCTTATGCCTACTTCGCGCCTTAGCTTCTACCCGCTCTCAAGTCGCACGCTGCTGCCGTTTTCTATGCCACATATACAGCACAATAAAACCGAGAACACTCATTCCCGTATCCAGCAGCCCCGCTTCCGGCCCGAAGTCTCCGCCGGTCAGCCAGTCTAAATGCGTTTGAAACGAAGCCTCGAATATCCCGTTCACATCGTTCCCGCTGACGGCCAGCCCATAAAGGCTGCCCTGTGCATAGTTCCAAGCCATATGATAGCCGATTGGCATCCATAAGCTGCCCGTTACCGTGAACATATAAGAAAACAACAGGCCGATCAGAAAAATATTGAAAACCGCCAAGGCCGATACGTCGTTATTTCCAAGATGAATCAAAGCGAACAGCATCGCCGACAGCATATAAGCAAAGGGCAGCCGGTATTTTAAAGCTTCCATCGTTTTCATGATGTATCCCCGGAAAAACATTTCCTCCGAGAAGCCGACCCATATAAACATCATCAGGCTCCAGAGCAGGCCGGACGTGCTCCAGGAAGGATTGACCCGAAGCGTAACCGCACCGGCGGCCACCAATATCCCTGCAACCATCGACATGAAACCGAAGCCCAGTACAATGCCGTAACCCAACTCACGAACTCCCGCCAACGTCAAGCGCATGCCCAGATCCCGCAAGCTTCGTTTTTTCAGGATCACCCAGATCAGAAGCGTGGCCGCAATTCCCCCCAACGGGGTAATCAGCTCCGGTCGAACAGAAGAAACGAGTGGCTTGCCGCCCCATTTGACCGATAGTACGAGTACAATCGCGAATTGCAAGCCGACAAACAAGAGCAAGGATAAGAACAAATCCCATCCTAGACGCATCTGGCCTGCGTTGTTTTTGAAAAGCTTCCCCAACTTGCCATCCCTCCGCAGCATGAGCTTATATCATTACTAACCTTTTAAATTTTCTACGTTCAGGCCAAAAAAGCAAGTCCTTGGAAGGACTTGCAGAAAAATTTAAGATATTGTTCCAATTTATGCTAAATGAGCGGAATCCACTCACAACACTCGGCTACCCTCAATAATCTCTGCCGTAGTCAATCGCGTTGCCTCATAAATCGTAGCCCCTGTGTTTGTCAAAAATTGCTGAACGGTATAATAGCCAACCGCGTACCCGGCGGCATAGGAAAGCCCGACAGGCGGATATCCTTGTTCCCTTGCGAGTTAGGGTCAAGAAGAAAAACTTTTTGCCGATCCCCATTCGACAGACTCCCCAAATCCTGCTAGAATGCACTATAGATCTCCCCCCTATAAAAGAATAAAGGTGAAAAATCATGCTATCCTTTTCCAGATTGAGTAAATGCAAACCCCCGATCCCGTAATTTCTTTGCCGGCTCATTGAGATTTTTGAATTATAGGGGGATTGGCTGTGCAAAGAAAAATCTCAACACCGTCATTATGGCTGTTAATCATTCTTGTGGGTTTTCCGCAAATTAGCGAAACGATCTATACACCTTCATTACCGGATATTGCAAATAGCCTGCATACAACCGGCAATGCGATCCAACTGACACTAAGCATTTATTTCCTCGGTTTCGCCGTTGGCGTTTTTTGCTGGGGAAGACTTTCGGATTCCATCGGGCGGCGTCCCGCTATGCTTTGGGGAATCTTGGTTTATGCCCTGGGCAGCTTGGGATGTTACCTGTCCGGATCGGCGGAATGGCTGCTTGTCTGCCGGTTCATTCAGGCTTTTGGCGCCAGCACCGGTTCGGTGGTAACTCAAACCATGCTTCGTGAGAGTATTGATGGAGCCAAGCGACATGCCGTGTTTGCTCAGATCTCTGCGGCACTTGCCTTTACACCGGCTATCGGGCCGTTCATTGGAGGATGGGTTGATCAAGCGTTCGGTTTTAGAGCCGTGTTCTTCACTCTTGTCGGGATGAGCGCCGCCATTTTTACGTACACGTTGGTTTCTCTGCCCGAGACAAGAGTGTCCACGAGCTCCGGCATTCGTACGTTTTCTGTAGCCAAGCGCTTGGTTTCCGACAGAAGAGTATGGGCATTTGGTTTTCTCATCGGAGCGGCAAACGGCATATTGTTTAGTTACTATGCCGAGGCACCGTTCATTTTTATCGAATTTTTTCATATGAGTCCCGGCGTATTTGGCTTTTTGGGAATTTTCGTGGCGCTGTCTTCCATCATCGGTGCGATGCTATCGAAAAAACTATTAACCCGGGTCCCGTCAGAAAAAATTATTTTTCTTGGCTCCCTCGTCACGATGGTCGGGGCCATAGGTCTCACCGTTCTTGCGCTTTATGGCGTGAGCCCTTCCGCAGCAGGATTGGCGTTCATGATCGCTTCGATCTTCATCCTCCTGTTGGGAATCGGTATGGCTATTCCGAACTGCCTAAGTCTGGCGCTCGTCAATTACGGCGATGTACTTGGTACCGCGGGCGCCATGTTCGGATTGGGATATTACGTGGTGATCAGTCTAATAACCAGCGGGATGAGCTATCTTCACAACGGTTCGTTACTCACCATGCCTATATATTTTCTCGTATTGGCGATTAGTATGGCCCTTGTGAGCAAAAAGCTTTAAGTATCGGGAAGCCGATTCTCTCTCAGCAGAGAATCGGCTTCTCTGCATTCCCTCGTTAATCACCCTCGGCCGATAGCAAAAAAATAGGCTCCCGAGGGGGAGCCTGCAGAGTGTTGAGAAAGTCAATTGAGATAATAGAGGTGTACGAGGGGTGGGATATCCACTTCCGACCGCTGTTGTCCTCGGGAAATCTGATTGAAGTCGCTTAGTAGCGGACATTTCCCGAAGACAAAGGCGGGCGCTATCGCTTCTCCACTTAGTTTTCTACAACGATTTTGACGGCTTGGCCGATTGGCGGCAAGCTCTTGGTCAAGATCGGACCATAGAAAGCATACACTTTATCGCCTTTTTTAAGCTGATCTGCGGCAACCGGTTGATTATCCTTCGTTCCGATCACAGGGGTATCCCCTGCCACATTCAGGACTACCGTGTCATGCGATCCGTCGCTAAGCTTATTTCCTTTGATCGTAAGACGGGTTGTCCCCTCTGCCGAAGAGCTCACCTCCTCGATCTCGCCTGCCGTACCTAAAGTTTGCTGCGCGGCAGGGCTTTGTTTCACGATAATCTTTGTCGCATGGGTCATCGGCGGCATGCTCATGGCCATCGCCAGACCGTGCTCCGCTTCGATGAACATGCCGAGCTGCAGATCGGCAAGCGTCAGCTTCTGGTTCGTGTCGGATACGATTTCCGTTTCGTCGGAAATATTCAGTCGGACGCCGTGCCCATAGCCGTTAAGACCAATCTCTCCGCCTTTATCGCGGTAGGTAATGCTAGTAACCGTTCCTTGCTTGGTTGTGCTCGCCGCCTGTTCACCGTCTTCTTGCTTCTTGGAACTGATATTGATCGTACCGGTTGCGTCCACCTTCACTTGAAGCTTCATCACCTTTTCGAAATAGGACAACGGAACATACGTTTTCTCATTCGTTAACTCCGGCGCCACCTCGAGCGGAACGAGCATTTTGGCAAAGCCGTATTGATCTTGTCCGATCTGAAGGGTTAGCCATTGGTTGCCTTGAACCATTTCCAGCGACTGCGTTTCCTGCTTCCAGGTCAGCTTATAGCCAAGCGCTTCGGCGGCAGCGCGAATCGGTATCATAATTTGATTTTTGGCGCCTACATATATCGGGTTCTCTTCCGGAGAGAATCCTTTTCCATTAATGACGAGAACAAATTTAAGGCCGCCGAAGGAATCCTGTGGAGCAGGAGCGGAAATCGGCAGCGGTTTTACCGTAGATGGCTCGCTTGGAGCGGCGGACACGACGTTAGCTGCAAGTAGCGAGCCAGCCAGGACAGTCCCCAGTACTTTGAATGGTTTCATGATGTCATATACCTCCTGTATGAACCTTATGTAAGATAACAATCCATGGAGCCAACGCTCCATATTTACTGTTCTCAATCTCCTAAACGCGACGTCCGACTAAAATGTTGCACGGCAGGAGTTCCAAGCAAAAAACGCCTGCTCTCGAAACGGAGGGCAAGCGTTTGGGTATAGTCTCTCAATGGATTAGGTGTCGGTCAAAAAAGCTTTTTCTCCATACATATACTGCTAGGGCAATCCGCATATTCTCCAAAAGGATCGATATCGATAAATCCGAATTTCTTGTACAGCGCGATCGATTCGGGCTGCATAGGCCCGGTTTCCAGGAGTAAGGAAGTAAATCCCGCCCTCGCCGCTTCCTGCTCCAAAAATGACAAGATACTTGACGCAATTCCTTTATTTCTGGAAGAAGGATCTACAAAAATTCGTTTCAATTCGGCAGCCTGTACGTCTAAAGGGCGGTATGCCCCGCAGCCAGCAGCGACACCGTTACTATAGGCAAGGACGAACACCATCTCGTTAACCGTGGCTCCTTCCAAATCAACGCCAAACACTTCGTCCGCAGGATACAACGAATATAAGTAATCGTCCAGTTTGGCAATCAATGCGATCAAATGCTCATTGTTCGGCTCCACGACTTGTATAGTTAGCGTCTCCATTCTCTGCTCCCTCGGTATGAAATCTAGTTCAGATTATACAGAATCCACTTTATTCCGGCAACTATCTTATCTTGTTTTGTTATATAATATTACACATGAGTTAGATTACTTCTGCCCGCATACCATAAACATCGGTGTTGACCGGCTTAATACTTGCTGCTTCTCATCCAACACCCGTTCCGACAAATGTTCCACGCTGAACGCATCGCTGTAGCCTTCGGCTTTCAGCGCCTGCAGGTCCCACGCGGGACGCCATTCCCTCGTTAATGGCAGCAGCAGGCTGAGTCGGTCAGATTCCTCCCAATCGACATGTCTGGGCGGACTGCCCCAGCCTCTCGCTTCATACTCGCGCAGATCAGCATCCCGCCTCGCCCGCATTTCGTCGTCAACTAAATGACGGTTCCAGTTGGCATCGAATACGAGCAGTCGGCCGCCTGGGCGCAGTACCTTTAGCCACTCGCCGTAAGCCGCCTGAGGCGCATGCAGCGTCCATGTCAGGTTGCGGCACACGATCAAGTCCAAGCTATCGGGTTCCAGCTCCAGCTTGTGCGAGTCCATTTTGCGGAACTGCGGCTTCACCCCTGCCTGCTCGGCATTGCGGCGCGCGCATGTCAGCATATTTTCCGTGCAGTCGATTCCCAGAACGTGTTGGCCGGCCTGCGACAAAATAATCGTGAAAAAACCGGGCCCGCAGCCGATATCCAGCACATCGAGCCGCTCCTTCGGCGGAGCGTATTCAAGAATCAAATCAAGCCAGGCCTGCTTTTCAAAACCGCTCAGCTCCTTTCGGATGCTGTCGCTATACAGCTGCGCTTCGCCGTTCCAATACGTTTCTACTTCATTTTGAATGGTCATCCCGTTGCTCCTTCTTTGCTATGATCATAAAACGTCTGTCGCTTTGATAGCCGTATTTCAAATGCTGCATCGTCATTTTGTAGCCGGACGTAAAGTTACGGCGAATTTCCTGAATACGAAATCCGGCTTGCTGCAAAACCTCTTGATCCGCCTCCGGGCGCAGGACATGAACGAACGGCAGTTTGCCCAGCAGCTCCTTATCCTGATCGGACCGGCTTCTCACTCTCAGCTCTGTAAAGAGGATAAGCGTCCATCCGAAGGCGTACCACAGCTTGTTGAAGGGCGCCGGTTTCCCCGGCTTCTCCCGATACAAATAGTTGCCGTCGAATATGATTAGCGTGCCGCCCGGATTTAAGACGCGGTGCCATTCCGCAAAGGCCCCGTACGGGTCGGGCAGCGTCCAGACGACATCGCGGCATACGACCGCATCGAAGGTGTTGTCCTTTTCGGCATGGAGACGGGCCGCGTCGCCCAAATAGGCTTCACGTCAACGCCGGCCGCCTTGAAATTGCGCGATGCCGTTTCGATCATCCCCTGCGAGGCGTCGACAGCCGTAACGCGATGGCCCATTCTGGACAACAGGATCGAAAAAAATCCGGGTCCGGTTCCCATATCCAGGACGGCTTGCCCCTTCCTGCCGCCCAATCCTTCATTCAACAGCGATGTCCACATGGATACGGTCCGTCGGCTGCGGAATTGCGCCTTGACTGCTTTGTCGTAGCTGTCAGAGCTGGACGTCCAGTACTTGGAAATATCTTTCAACATAGCCTCTCTCCTGGTTTATCGATTTTTTATGGTTACTTGACATCCAGCTCATTCCAAACGACCGGCAAGTAAGCGGTCTGCCCAAGCTTAAAGCCTTTGACCCTGTTGCTAACGACAAAAATGTCATCCGGGTAATAAACCGGCAGAACCATCGCTTGCTGGAACATCCAGCCGAATAGCGCATCATACTTATCTTGTCTTGCTTTGGCATCCGTCGCTCCCATCGCTTCGTCGATCAAAGTTTCCAATTGCGGATCTGCCCAAGCGACGGCCGGAGCATTCCCCGTCCGATGGAACAACGACAACAGGAAAAAGTGTGGGTTCTGGGAATCCGCATACGTGCGGTAAATGAGCATATCGTACTGCTTGTTCTTCCACAACGCATCGTAATAGGCATTCGACTCCAGCACTTTCAGGTTAACGGTAATGCCGATATCCTTAAGCTGGGACTGGACAAATTCGGCGATCGATTTCCATTCCGGGAACTCGGTTTGCTGCAGCACAAAATTCAATTCGAGCCGCTTGCCGTTTTTCTCGACGATGCCATCGCCGTTCGTATCCGCAAAGCCCGCTTCTTTAAGCAATTGCTTCGCCTGCTCCGGCTCATAACCGTACCATCGGATATTCTCTGCGGTCACATAAGGCACCGTAGCCGGGAACAGGCCTTGCGCTTCCTTGCCCATACCGCCCATCAGCTTGTCGACAATGCTTTTTTTATTGACAGCCAGATTGATCGCCTTGCGGACGTTCACATCCTGCAGGAACGGATTGGAGCCGTTAAAGACGACAAAATACGAATTCGAACCGGGGGCGGACTGTACGGTTAACGAATCGGATTTTTGGGCGACCGGAATACTTTCCGGCGCAATTTTGCCAATCTGTCCGCCGGAAATGTCGACCGAGCCGTTTTGCAGCGCCAGCAGGCGCGATTGCGGATCGGTGACGACCTTCAGCACGATTTTGTTCAGCAGCGGCGCTTTCCCCCAGTAGTTGGGATTTCGTACCAGCACGGCCTGCTGGTCCTTCGTGTAGCTTTCGACCTTCCACGCGCCGGTGCCGACGGGCTTGACGAACTTACCTTTGACGTCGCCTGACGGCTCAACGGCCGAAGGAGCAAGGATGCGCACCGGTCTGGCATACGTCAGCTCGGTCAGAAACGGATAAAACGCCTGGCTAAATGTCATCTTGACCGTGTGGGCATCAATGGCCGTAATTTCCTGCAGCGCATTCGCCACATTGATGGAGGAATTGGCCGGGTCCTTGGACCAACGCTCGAACGAAAACTTGACCGCAGCCGCGTTAAATTCGGTGCCGTCGGAAAATTTGACGTCTTTGCGCAGCTTGAACGTATACTCCTTGCCGTCGGGCGATATCGTCCACGATTCGGCTAATGAAGGCAAAATTTCACCTTTCTCGCCGTATTCGACCAAGGAATCGTAGATCATCGGATGCACCTGAATCGAGCCTTTGTAAGTCCCGGCATCGAGCTGATCGATCCCCGGATCGGAAGCGACGGCGACGACCACTTGCTTATCGCCCGGCGTCCCGGCGTTTCCGCTTCCCTCAGCCGTCTGGCTTGTACCGCCTTTGTCTCCGCCCGAGCAGCCGGTAACGAACACTAGCAGGACGCATAAAAAGATTAAAACGGTTTTTATTGCAAAAAATCGCTTGTTGCGACTTGTGCTATTCTGTTTCATCTTCGTTGCCCCTATTCTTTAACGATTTGATTTGCATAGAGATGGCAGGCAGCCTCGTGAAACGGCCGTTTCCGTACGAGTGCGGGCTCGACCGTAGTGCAAACCGGCATCGCCGCCGGGCAACGGCTGCAAAACCGGCAGCCCTGCGTAACGCCCTCTCCCTGCGGCAGAGCCGGGTCGCCGAACGGCCTCCCTGTCTTGCTCCGCCTGAGCCTCGGATCTTGCACCGGAACCGCGTCCAGCAGCGCACGGGTATACGGATGCAGCGCGTCTTCGGCGATGCGGGCTGCCGGGAGCGTCTCCACGATTTGCCCCCCATACATAACGGCTACCCGGTCGCAGAATCGGGACACGGACGATAAATCGTGAGTTATGTACAGATACGATAATCCGAGGTGTATCTTCAATTCCTCAAGGAGCACCAGCATCTGCCGGCGAAGCTTGAAATCGAGGCTCGAAAACGGCTCGTCGCAGATCAGCAGCTCCGGTTGAAGGACGAGCGCCCGAGCGATGTTTACCCGCTGCAGCTGCCCGCCGCTTAATTCGTGAGGGTATCGCTCCGCATAAGCCGCCCCCAGCCCGACCATGTCCAGGCTTTCCAGTACGACGCATCTGCGTTCGCGCGCTAACATGCCTCTGTAATTGCTGAGCGGCTCGCCGACAATTCGTTCCACTGTAAACAACGGATCGAACGAGGAGTAGCTGTTCTGGAACACCATCTGCATCCTGCCGCGGATCGTCCGCAGCCGTTTAAATCCCCATCGGGTCACATCTTCTCCGCCGAACAGCAGACGGCCCTCGGTCGCCGTTTCGAGACCGAGCAGCAGGCGGGCAAGCGTGCTCTTGCCGCTGCCGCTTTCGCCTACGAGCCCGAGCGTCTCCCCCTTGTCCACATGCAGACTGACCCGGTCCACGGCCGGCATAGCATCGTTTGCGGACGGAAACCAATGCCCTTCCCGTTGATATACCTTCGTCAGTCCTTCCGTCTCGATCAGCCTCACAACGCTCCTGTCCCCTTCCAAGCTCCGCCCGTTTACCTGCATTCGAGCAATTCTCTGGTGTAGGCATGCCGCGGACGGGCAAATATTTCGAACACATGGCCCGATTCGACGATCCGCCCGCCTTTCATGACATAAACCTCGTCGGCGATTTCGGCCACGACGCCCAAGTCGTGAGTGATGAGCAAAATGCCCATGCCGGTCTCCCTCCTAAGCCGGTCAAGCTCATGCAATATTTGCGCTTGAACCGTGACATCGAGCGCGGTCGTCGGCTCATCGGCGATCAAGAGCTTAGCTCCGGAGACAAGGGCGATAGCGATCATCACGCGCTGGCACATGCCCCCGGACAGCTGGAAAGGAAACTTGCGCAGAAGCGTCTCCGGATTCGGCAGCCCTGCCCGGCGCAGTTGGTCCAAGGCCAACTTCTTGGCCTCGGTCCCTTGCACTTTCCGGTGCCGCCGGATGGTTTCGATCAGCTGCCTGCCGATCGTCAGAACCGGATTCAACGCATTCGCCGGGTCCTGAAAAATCATCGCCACCCCGCTGCCCCGGTACCGGCGCAGTTCCTTCGCGGACAGCCGGCGGAGGTCCGTGCCGTTCAGCCAAATTTCCCCCTCTGCCGTATGCCGGCGAGGGTCGAGCAGGCCGGGTACGGCTCGGGCCAGCGTGCTTTTGCCGCTGCCGCTTTCCCCGACGAGCGCGACGATCCGCCCTTCCTTCACTTCCAGGCAGACCTCGTCCACGGCACGCACAACCGGACCGGAGGCACGGCGTTCCGATGCGTGAAACGACACGCTCAGCCGATGGATTCGCAGTATCGTCGGGATTTCTGCCGCTCCCTGAATATGGCTCCGTTTGATTTGCAGTTCTGCCTCTGGTGTCGTTACCGACATCGTGATTCCCCCTTGCTCATGTATTGTTGATGCCGTGTGCTGACTTATCCCGTGCCGCGCAGCATTTTGCGCAGCCCCTCCCCGACCAGATTGAAGCCGAGTACGACGATCATCACGGTCAGTCCCGGAAAAAGCATCAACTGCGGATCGGTCTGCATGTACGACCGCGAATCGCTCAGCATCACGCCCCATTCAGGCGTGGGCGGCTGTGCGCCGAGACCGAGGAACGAGAGACCGGACACGGACAAAATAATCGTCCCGATCTCCACCGAAGCAAGCACGATAATCGGGCTGACCGCATGAGGCAACACATGTCGCAGCACAATCTGCAAATGCGTCGCACCCCCGGCCCGCGCCGCCGTTATGTAGTCCTTTTCCTTGATCTGCAAAACCATGCCGCGTATAATGCGTGCGTAGCTCGTCCACCAGACGGAAGCGAACGCCAGCAGCAGATTAAGCAAGCCGGGCCCGAGCATGCCTGTAATCGCCAGGGACAGAATCAGACTCGGAAAAGCGAGCAGAATATCGATAAACCGCATGATGAGATGATCGACTTTACCGCCGACGTAACCGGCGACGAGTCCGACCGGCACGGAGACCGCAAGCATCGCACCCAGTACGGCGACGGAATAAAACAGCGAGGTGCGCGTTCCGTACATCAGACGGGATAAGATATCCCGCCCCAATTGATCCGTGCCGAAAGGGTAATTCGCGGAGGGGCCGGTCAGCTTCATGTCCAGATTCACCTTCAGCGGGTCCCAGGGCGCGATATACGGCGCAAAGATGCCGACCGCTATAAAACCGATCACGATCAGCCCGCCGGTCCAAATTGCGGCATTTCCCGGAATTTTACGCCCCCGTTTCATGCCGGATGGTCTCCTTTCGTTTCGAGCGTCCTTCTTGTTTTTTTGCATTTTTTGCATACGATGCTCCTCCGAGCCGTGCTGATCAGTGCAGCCGGATTCTCGGGTCGATCATCCGATAGCACAAATCGACAGCCAGATTAACGGTTACGACGAAGACGGCCATCAGCAGCACATACCCTTGAATGACGATAAAATCTTTTTTAAAAATCGCATCGACGGCAAATTTGCCGATACCCGGCCAAGAAAATATCGTTTCGACGATCACCGATCCGCCGAGCAGGCCCCCAATGTTGATGCCGAGCATCGTCATCACCGGAAGCAGGGCATTGACTACGGCATGCCGTCCGATGACGAGACTTTCCTGCAAGCCTTTGGCCCGCGCCGCCTTGATATAACTGGTGCCGAGTACATCCAGCAGTCCGGAGCGGATCACCCGGATATAGTTGCCCGCCATCCCGATTCCCAGCGTCAGTGCAGGCAGCACCACACTTCGGAACCCGTCCATGCCCATGACCGGAAACAACTTGAGCTTGACCGAGCCATAATAAACGAGCAGCAGACCGAGCCAGTAGCCCGGCATCGAAACGCCCAGCATCGCGATGATTCTTGCCAAACGGTCCGCCCACGAATTCGGATACAGCGCCGCACCGATGCCAAGGGGAAGCGAGATGGCCAGCATCGCCGCAAGCGCCCACATTCCGAGCAGCAGCGTTGCCGGAAGCCTATCCGTCAGCTCCTGCCAAACCGGCAGATTGCTGCTGTACGAACGGCCGAGGTCCATATGAACCACCCGCCATAACCAGGCTGCGTACTGCTTGTACACGGGGGCGTTCAACCCCATGGTTTCCCTCGCCGCGTCGAGCGCTTCTTGCGTAGGCTGCACCCCTAACGCTCCGCGCAGCATAATTTCCGCAGGATCGCCCGGGGTCAAATTCATGAGCGCGAAGGTAATGCAGGTGACGCCGATGAATACCGGAATCATATGCAGCATCCGCCGCAACAAATAAGCTATCATGTTCACCACTTTCCGAGCTGCCGAACCGACGGATTTATAAGTAATAATTACGATTATAATCGTTGTTAAAACATACTTCTTGCCCCGCCCTCGTTAAACTAAGCCATTAAGTAAAGCTTGGAAGTAGTTTAAATCTTTTATTTCGTAATTATTACTATTTGATATCTTAGCTTGCTCCACTACAAATTGTCAATCCAAAAAAACTTAGATTTAACGTAGACACCTTAGCGGACTTAAGAGTAATCTTAGGTGTACTTAAGATTTGGCGTAATCAGCAAGTAGAATGTCGCCTTCCGCTAGTTACAGAGCGACCTAGGGGAAGTACGATAATAGCTGTCCCTTCAACTAGGCCGGACACCGGGTCGCAACCAAAACCAGCGAATATGCAAGCAGCCAAAGGAGGCCCATATATATGAAGTCTCATTCCTCTGACCGGATTAAAATCCCGCCGGGATTTTGGGCAGGATTACATCAATTAGGGATTGCCGCCCACGACGTAGCTCGCAGAGCACGACTGCCGCTCACCATGATTACCGAACCGGCAGTCACCACCGCCCAATATTTCGCGATCTGGCAAGCTTATTCCGACCTCATTGGGGACACGGCCAAAGGAATCGTCAAGCTTGTGACCGTCTTTGAAACAGCAAAGTACCCGCCGGCCGTCTTGGCGACTTATCATGCTCGTGACTACCGCGACGCTCTCAACCGAATGGCTCGGTACAAACAACTATGTCCCCCTGAAAGCTTACGTATCACCGAGGAGGGTGAGTGCTGTACAATCGAACTGGAATGGCTGGATGCCGAGCAACCCGGCCCGCCGCTGCTGGTTGGGATCACGCTGGCCTATCTTCTGGAGCTTGGGCGCCGGGGCACTGGTCAACCTTTGACGGCACGGTTCGTCGAATTCTCGCACTCCATGGGTGATGTGCAGACTCTTGAAGCTTACTTCGGCTGCCCTATCCGGATTGGCGCAGAATGTAACCGGTTGACGCTGCATCGAAAAGATCTGGACCGCCCCTTTGTCTCGTACAACGAAGAGTTGCTGGAGATCCTGACCCCCGCTCTGGACCGATCGTTGGATGAACAGCAGCGCAGCCGCTCCATTACCGAGACGGTCAAATGGATCATGAAACGCAGCCTTACCGGAGGGCGCGCCGACATTCAGACCGTCGCAAAGGAATTGGGTATGAGCGATCGTACCTTGCAGCGCCGGCTTACTGACGAAAAGACGAGCTTCAAGCATCTATTGACTCAGGCTAGACATGAGCAGGCACGAGAGTACTTGGCGGACCCCTCGCTCGATATTAAAGAAGTGGCTTTCCTGATTGGATATGAAGACCAGAACTCGTTCTACCGCGCCTTTCGCGTCTGGGAAGGCGATACTCCTTCCAATTGGCGGAACGAACATTTACGTACGAACTAAGCTAAACCAATTTTAAAGTAGATAAAAAGGAGAAATGTATTATGGATATGGGATTAAACAATAAAACAGCTTTAGTTACAGGATCAACGAAAGGCATAGGTAAAGCCATTGCCATTGAACTTGCCAAAGAAGGGGTTCATGTACTAATTAACGGACGAAATTATGAAGAGGTAGAACGAGTTGTAAATGAAATTAAGTCGGATTTCCCGGCTACTTCTCCTCAAAATGCCGCAGCCGATATTGTGGATATTCAACAAAGAGAAGTTTTATTTGAAAAATATCCCAATATTGATATTTTAGTTAACAATATGGGGATTTATGAAATTATGCAATATGAGGACGTGGACGATGAAGTATGGGAAAAATACTTCCGTACGAATGTTCTTGCGGCAAATGGATTATCCAAATTTTATTTACCTAAAATGCTGAAAAATGATTATGGCCGCATTATTTTTATTGCGAGTGAAGAAGCAATTATGCCTTCAGGACAAATGCCACAGTATTGTATGACAAAATCAATGCTATTATCATTGTCCAAGAGCTTATCCAAATTAACAGCAGGAACAGAAGTTACAGTCAATACAATCCTGCCGGGACCTACACTCTCTGAAAATGTGCATCAAATCATTGAAGGTATGTACCCTAATGAAGATCTGACTTTTTCGGAAAAAGAGAAAAAATTTATGACGACAAACCTGCCTCAATCTGAGATCCGGCGATTTATCAAGCCTATTGAAATAGGTAGACTAACTACATTTGTGTGCAGTCCTTATGCATCCGCTTTTAAAGGTTCTCCAATCCGTATGGATGGAGGAATGGTACCAACTATTTTTTAACATCATTTCTATTTCAAACATGAAAAGAGGACGTCTCCCGCGCATTTTCACAGCTTGGGATACGTCCTCAAACTAATTTCACAACAAGCGGGCGCTCAATCTTACAGCTCCGCCCGGAAACGCTCCAGCTCGCTGCGCACTTCGGCCGCAGTTGCAAGCTGCAGCCACTGCAGCGCCCGCTCCCGGCACGTCTCGGCGCTCAGCTGGGCGAGCGCGCGCTTCACCTTCGGCAGCGCCCCTGTTTCCATGCTCCACTCGTCGAGACCGAGCCCGAGCAGGAGCGGCGCCGCCAGCGGATCGCCGGCCATGCCGCCGCACATCCCCGTCCACTTGCCGTGTCGGTGGGCGGCTTCGATCACCCGGCGAATCAGCTCCAGCACCGCCGGGTGGAAGTAATCGTACAGCTCCGCGACCTTCTCGTTCATCCGGTCGACGGCCAGCGTGTACTGCACGAGATCGTTCGTCCCGATGCTGAAGAAATCGACCTCGCGCGCAAAGCTATCAGCCATCACCGCCGTGGATGGAACCTCGACCATGATGCCCAGCTCGATATTCCGGTCGAAATCGACGCCTTCGCGGCGCAGCTCCTCCATCGCCTCTTGCGCAGCTCCTCTCGCCTTTCTCCATTCGTCCATACTGGAGATCATCGGAAACATGATCTTGACGCGGCCATGCGCACTGGCCCGCAAAATCGCCCGCAGCTGCGTTCTCAGCAGCTCGGGACGATCGAGGCCGATCCGGATGGCGCGGTAGCCGAGAAACGGGTTCGTCTCCTTGGGCAGCTCCAGCGCCGGAAGCTCCTTGTCTCCGCCAATGTCTAGCGTACGGATGATCACGGGCCGGCCTGCCATCGCTTCCGCGACGCGCCGGTATGCGGCATATTGCGCTTCTTCATCCGGAAGCCGCGATGCGCCCATGAACAGAAACTCCGTCCGGTACAGCCCGATGCCGTCCGCGCCGGCTTCCGCAGCCGCCTCAGCCTCCGGAACGGTGCCGATATTGGCGGCTAGCTCCATCCGCTGGCCGTCTGCGGTGACCGCCGGGCGATAGCGGAACGCCGCAAGCTCGTCCCGAAGCGTACGCTCCCGCTCCTGCAGCTCCGCCGCCTGCCGGAGGTACGCGTCCTCCGGGTTGCGAACGCACAGGCCTGCGCCCCCGTCGACGACCAGCGTCTCGCCGTCACGGACAGCGTCCAACGCGTCGCCAGCACCGACGACCGCAGGGATGCCCAGCGACCGGGCCAAAATCGCCGTATGCGACGTC
>NZ_JTHN01000309.1 GCF_001399685.1 Paenibacillus sp. A3 | reverse complement strand
CGCAGCCTGCGCCGAATGTAAATCCGGCTCCGCTGTCTGTAAAGGAGGCGGCGAAAGGTCCGGAGACTTTCAAGCCGCAGGAAGCGCAAAAAAAGCCAGAAGCTCCGACCGCCCAATCCTTCGGTGATCTTAACCCGACCGCGGCGCCGGATAAAGATCTGAAGGTAGGCATGGGCAGCAAAAAAACGCCCGAGCCGCCTACAGCGCCCGCACCGCTTTACAAATCGTTCGGACTGTCCAACTTGTTTAACCCCGGCTCTTCCCAGAAGGAAAAGCGCGATCCGGAAGAAACGTTTGGGCAAGAATCGGAGTCCATAGCGGAGAAGGTGGAATGGAAAAACCTGCTGCTCACTTCCAAGGGCGAAGAGCAGGGGTTCAAAAGGCTCCGGCTGTGCATCGTGCAAAAGGAAGAGACACTGGAGTCCATCGCTAAGCGCTATGATCTAAACCCTCGCGAAATCGCGCTTTACAACCGCCTCGGAGATAATGAAGTGTCCGAAGGGCAGATCGTGTATATCCCGAAATGAAGCCGTTTTTACAAAAATTCCCTCGGGCGAGCCAAAACAGGCTTGACCGGGGGGTTTTTTGGTTATACTTGTATTGACTCTGTCCTGACTATTGTTTATCATAGTACGCATAGATGCAAGCAAAAACGCGGAAAGGGAATAGTAGACAGCGAACCCTTCAGAGAGCGGAGCCGGCAAGAGCTGGAAGGTTCCGCAGGACGTACCTGTCGAAGTCGCCCCGGAGTTGTCGAATTGAAAGCGGAAGCTCTAGATTCGGCCGGTCACAGCCGTTATCTGTTCGAGTGCCGCACGGATGAAGGGAAGCCTCCAGCTTCTCGGAGCACGGGCGGAATAAAGGTGGTACCACGGAAGCGAGAGCCTTTCGTCCTTTGCGGCGGAAGGCTTTTATTTGTTTGTCGCCATTTCTCTGATGGTACTGTAAAGCTGAAAACTCAAAACAAACCACAATTATGTGCACTTGGAGGTTGCAGTGATGGAAGAAACCAAACAAGCGGCGCCGGAAACGGCTATGCCGACAACCTACGATCCGAAGGAAGCCGAGAAAAAGTGGTACGACTACTGGCTCGAGGGACAATATTTTAAAGCGGGGCAGCGTCAGGATGCGAAGCCGTTCACCATGGTTATTCCGCCTCCGAACGTTACCGGTATGCTGCATATCGGCCATGCGCTCGATTTTACGCTTCAGGATATTATGGCGCGGACCAAACGGATGCAGGGATATGACGCCCTGTGGCTTCCCGGCTCCGACCATGCGGGCATCGCGACGCAGACCAAGGTGGAGCAGAAGCTTCGCGAGGAAGGCGTGACACGGTACGATCTCGGCCGTGAGAAGTTTCTGGAAAAGGTGTGGGAGTGGAAGGAGCATTACGCCGAAACGATCCGCGAGCAGTGGGCCAAAATGGGCTTCTCGCTCGACTATTCCCGCGAACGGTTCACGCTGGACGAAGGGCTGTCCAAGGCGGTGCGCGAAGTATTCGTCCGCTTGTACGAAAAAGGGCTGATCTACCGCGGCAAATATATCATCAACTGGGACCCGGCCGCCCGCACGGCCCTTTCCGACATCGAAGTCGAATACAAAGAGGTGCAGGGCGCGCTGTATCATTTGAAATATCCGGTGAAGGACAGCGATGAATTCATCGTCGTGGCGACCACCCGTCCGGAAACGATGCTTGGGGACACGGCCGTAGCGGTGCATCCCGAGGATGAGCGCTACAAGCACCTGATCGGCAAAACGCTTGTGCTTCCGATCATCGGCCGCGAAATTCCGATCGTCGGCGACGAATATGTCGAGAAGGATTTCGGCAGCGGCGCGGTGAAAATTACTCCGGCGCACGATCCGAACGACTTCGAGGTGGGCAGACGGCATGATCTACCGCAGGTGCTTGTGATGGACGAATCCGGCAAAATGAACGAAAATGCCGGCAAGTATCATGGCATGGACCGCTTCGAGTGCCGCAAGCAGATTGTGGCGGACATGAAGGAGCTCGGCGTGCTGATCAAAATCGAGGACCACGTGCATCAGGTCGGACACAGCGAGCGCAGCGGCGCCGTCGTGGAGCCGTATTTGTCCACGCAGTGGTTCGTTAAAATGAAGCCGCTCGCCGAACGCGCGATTGAAGCGCAGAAGTCGGGCCAAGGCGCGAACTTCGTACCGGACCGCTTCGAAAAAATTTATTTGCATTGGATCGAAAACATTCGCGACTGGTGCATTTCCCGTCAGTTGTGGTGGGGACACCGCATTCCGGCTTGGTATTGCGGCGATTGCGGCGAAATGATCGTCTCCCGCGAGGACGCTTCCGTATGTCCGCATTGCGGCGGCACGCATCTGACCCAGGATAACGACGTGCTGGACACCTGGTTCAGTTCCGCGCTATGGCCGTTCTCCACGCTCGGCTGGCCGGAGCAGACGGAAGATCTGAAGCGTTATTACCCGACCGATCTGCTCGTGACGGGCTACGATATCATTTATTTCTGGGTGGCGCGGATGATTTTCAGCGGACTCGAATACACGGATCAAATTCCGTTCAAAGACGTGCTGATTCACGGTCTTGTCCGCGACGCGGAAGGACGCAAAATGTCCAAGTCGCTCGGCAACGGCGTCGATCCGCTTGAAGTGATCGAAAAATACGGCGCCGACGCCATGCGCTTTATGATTTCCACCGGCTCCACGCCGGGACAGGACCTCCGCTTCCGCTGGGAAAAAGTCGAGCAGGCGCGCAACTTTGCCAATAAAATTTGGAACGCTTCGCGCTTCGTACTGATGAATCTGGGCGATTTCAAAGCGTCGGATATCGATCTGAGCGGCGAGCTCGGTACGGCCGACCGTTGGATTTTGCACCGCTTGAACGAAACTGTCCGCGAAGTGACCCGACTGATCGATGCATATGAATTCGGCGAAACCGGACGTTTGCTTTACAACTTCATTTGGGACGATCTGTGCGACTGGTACATCGAATTCAGCAAGCTGTCCTTGTACGGCACCGACGAAGCGGCGAAGAAAACGACGAAATCCGTTCTGGCCTATGTGCTGGACCGCACGCAGCGCTTGATTCATCCGTTCATGCCGTTTATCAGCGAGGAAATCTGGCAGCATCTGCCTCATGAAGGCGAGACGATTACGCTCGCGGCGTGGCCGACCTTCGAGGCGCGCTTTGAAGCGGCGGACGCGGTGCGCGAGATGGAGCTGCTGATGGACATCATCCGGACGGTGCGCAATATTCGTGCGGAAGTGAACGTGCCGATGAGCAAAAAGGTCGAGCTGCTCGTGAAGCCGGCCGGCGAAGAAGTGCTGGCTATTCTGAAGCGCAACGAAGAATACGTGCGGCGTTTCTGCAACACGTCCGCGCTTTCCATCGAGCTTGGGCTCGCAACGCCGGAAAAAGCGATGACCGGAATCGTGACGGGGGCGGAGCTGTTCTTGCCGCTTGCTGGGCTGATCGACATTGCCCAGGAAATAGCACGTCTGGAAAAAGAGCTTACTACGCTGCACGGCGAAGTGGACCGGATCGAGAAGAAGCTGGCCAACCAAGGCTTCGTTGCCAAAGCGCCGGCCAAAGTTATCGACGAGGAGAAAGCCAAACTCGCCGATTATGCGGACAAACGGGATAAAGTGTCGGCCCGGCTGGCCGAACTGAGAGGATGAGCCATCATGAGCGAAGCACAGCTAAGCGTTAACGAAGGGCCGTTCCGGACGGCCCGGGAAGCGATCGACTGGGTTGTCCGGTTTATTCCTCTGGCGGGAATCAAGCCGGGACTGGAACGGATGGAGCGGCTCATGGAGCTGCTCGACCATCCTCACCGGCGTCTCAAGTTTATTCATGTCGCCGGTACGAACGGCAAGGGATCGGTTTGCGCCTATTTGACCGAAGTGATCCGCGGATGCGGCTACGACGTCGGGACGTTTACTTCTCCTTACATTGAAAGCTACAACGAGCGCATTCGTCTCAACGGGGTCAATATCCCGGACGAAGACCTGCTGAAGGTGATCAATAAAATCAAGCCGCTCGTCGATCAGGTTGCGGAGGAGTTTGGGCAGCCGTCGATGTTCGAGATCTCAACCGTGGTCGCGATCGAATATTTTGCCCGCACCGCTTATCCCGACTTTGTCGTCTGGGAAACGGGGCTCGGCGGACGGTTGGATTCGACGAATATCGTGACGCCGCTTGTTTCCGTCATAACGAATATCGGTCATGACCATATGGAGTTGCTCGGCGATACGCTGGAGAAAATCGCGGCCGAGAAGGCGGCTATCATTAAGGCTGGCGTCCCGGTCGTAAGCGCCGTGGAGCAGCCGGAGGTCGTCCGGGTCGTCGAGGAAGCGGCGAAGGCCAAGAACAGCACGCTTTATTTGCTCGGCCGGGAGTTCCGTTATGAAACGATCTCGACCAAGGAAAACGAGCAGACGTTTCGGTTTACCGGCACGTTCCGGCACATTCCGGACGTTGCCATCTCCATGAACGGACCGCACCAGTTGAAAAACGCGGCGGTGGCGCTAATGACGCTTGAGGTGCTGCGGCAATATTATGCGCTGATCGTGGAAGACGAGGATCTGCTTCGCGCCATGAAAGCGGCGCAGTGGCCGGGGCGGCTGGAGATGGTATCGCAGGAGCCGCGGATTCTGATCGACGGA
This sequence comes from Paenibacillus sp. A3, assembly GCF_001399685.1. Classification (GTDB taxonomy): domain Bacteria; phylum Bacillota; class Bacilli; order Paenibacillales; family NBRC-103111; genus Paenibacillus_G. The sequence continues at coordinate 3,567 of NZ_JTHN01000309.1, read as the reverse complement.
GCGCACAACCCCGAGGGGGCGGAGTCGCTTGCCGCCGCGCTGAAGGAAACATATTCGTACAATAGGCTCCATTTTATGATGGGAATGCTGACGAACAAGAATCATACGGGCTATTTGAGGCATATACTACCAATAGTGGATACGCTTATCCTAACCGAGCCGAATTGGCTGAAAAAGGCCGCTGCCGAAGATCTGGCCGGACTGGCCAAATCGCTTCTGGCGGAGTGCGGAAGGCACGACGTGGAAGTGATCGTGGAACCCGATTGGAAGACGGGGCTGGAGCGGCTTAAAAAATTGACGGCGCAGGACGACCTGGCTGTCGTCTCCGGCACGTTATATTTAATAGGGGACGTCCGTTCCTGGATCAAGCATCAATCCGATTCTGAAAAAGGCTGGTGAACGCAGGCGTGAATACATCGGAGCATATCCATTTTATCGGCATCGGCGGGTACGGCATGAGTGCGATTGCCAAGGTGATGCTGGAAATGGGCTACCAAGTTTCGGGATCCGATTTGGCGCAGCAGGAGCTGACGGAGAAACTTGCGGCCAAAGGGGCGCAAGTGTTCATCGGGCACGAGGCGCAAAATGTGAAAGGCGCGGACGTCGTCGTATATTCCACGGCTTTGGCCAAGGATAATGTCGAAATGGTGGCGGCAGAGGAACTGAATATTCCGATGCTGCACCGTTCGCAAATGCTGGCGAGACTGATGAACGCCAAAAAAGGCATCGCGGTTGCGGGCGCGCACGGAAAGACGACCACGTCGTCCATGATTGCGCTCGTACTTGAGCGCTGCGGCTTGGACCCGACCTTCATCATCGGCGGGGAAATTATGAATGTGGGAAGCAACGCCAAGGCGGGCAAAGGCGATTGGGTCGTCGCGGAAGCGGACGAGAGCGACGGTTCGTTTTTGCAGTACCAGCCTGCCATTGCCTTGGTAAATAATATTGAAGCCGATCATCTGGAAAACTACGACGGCAATTTTGAAAATTTGAAAAAAGCCTATGCGCAGTTTTTGAGCCAGGTGAAAGAGGACGGCAAGGCCGTCGTTTGCTTGGACGACCAATACTTGAAAGAGATGATCTCCAGCGTGAATAGCGAGGTCCTCACGTATGCGATCGAAGCGGAAGCGGATTTTACGGCTCGGAACATCGTTCTTGGCGACCGTAAAGTATCCTTCGATGTCATGCGCGGCGCCGAGGCGCTCGGAACGATCCATCTGTCCGTACCGGGCAAACACAACGTCTACAATGCGCTTGCTACGCTGATTACTTGCATGGAAGCGGGTGTGTCCTTCGACCGGATCGCGGAAGCGATTACCGAGTTTCGGGGGGCCAAGCGGCGTTTCCAGGTGCTCGGAGAAGTCAACGATATTTTGGTGATCGACGACTACGCGCATCATCCGACCGAAATCGAAGCGACGATCCAAGCGGCCAAAGCGACCGGCAAACGGATTGTCGCCGTATTTCAGCCTCAGCGGTACACGCGGACGTACTTTTTGTTCGAGCAGTTCAGCCGCGCGTTTCCCGAGGCGGACGAAGTGATCATTACCGACATCTATTCGCCGGCGGGCGAGAAGCAGATCGAAGGCATCGATTCCGCGAAGCTCGTCGAGCTGATTCGTCAGAACAGCAACGCCAACGTGCGCTATGTCCCGACCAAGGAGCAGGTGCAGACCTATTTGCTGAAGTCGGTGCGCCCCGGAGATTTGGTGATTACGATGGGTGCAGGAGACATATGGAAAGCGGCGGCCGGTCTTGCCGAGGCATTGACGAAACGCTTGGCCTAGCAGTACGAAACGAAAAACCTCCGGAACGCCGTTCTTTTGAGCGGCGAAGCCGGGGTTTTTTTGCGTGGAACCGCATTGCCGTTTATCCATTCGCTGTCTGCGTTGACGGTTCTATTTGTGGACCGATTCTCATAGTCTAGTAATACGAATATGGGACAAGGGAGAGTTGGCGCAATGAACAAGACCAAGATGACGTTTCGTTTCCACAAGGACGGGCAGCGGCAAGAACGGCAGGATACGGGGAGCGGGCCGCAGGTCATCCCCCTTCGATCGGAAGAATATACCGTTATGGAGCAGCGGGCTGATGAAAGCCGCCAGCCGGACAAGCCGCCGGTAGAGTCCGGAAAAATAAGAGGACCGATGTGGACCGGACCAGCGCTTAACGAATACACGACCGATTTCGGCGGTTGGCAGAGCTCCTTTGAGACAGAGACGCACCGCGTGGAACAATTGATTCGCGAATCGGGCGGCGGCCGGTCGTTCGATCCGGAAACGGGTTACGTCGAGCGGCCGGATCTGACCGGGGGTATGGAGCGAACGCACCGGCCTTATACACAGGAGGAATCGGCCTATTTCAGGAGAACGCCGGGCAACGGCTCTTGGCTTCGTATTACCGCTTCCGTCGCCGGTGCAGTTGTAACGGGCGTCGCGTTCGGCTTTTTGGTTTTGTCGATGTTTTCGGGCGGTACAGACTCCGGCAAAATAACGTCTCCGGGCGGCACGACGACGGCCCAGCAAGGGACGAAGGGAACCGGGGCCGACGGGATGGCTTCCAAAGGAGAGACGGCCGGTAAAACGGGAGATTCGGCAGCCCCGGCGAGCGGTTCCGCTATCGGCGTGGCGGTGCAGATCCCGGCGAAATCGTATGCCGTTCTGCAAGGCGGGGTATTCAGCAGCGCACAGGGAGCGGAGTCCGCAGCTGCGGATTTTCGCAAGAAAGGGCTGGCAGGAGCGGTAGAAGGGGGAGATAAGCACCCGGTCTATGTGGGAATGGCAGGAACCCGGGACGAAGCACTAGGGCTATCGCAAGCCTATCAGCAAAAAAACATCGAGGTGATTGTTAAAACACTCGATTTACCGGCAGTGACGAAAGTCAAATGGAATGGCAAGCAAGCAGATGTGTTTTCCAATTATATTGCGCAAGGGGATAAGCTTGTGAAGCTCATCGCCGCACAAACGATCGCCCATGCGGCTGACGCCAAGCCGGAAGCTCTTGACGACAAAGCGCTGCAATCGATCAAGACGACGCATCAAAGCTGGTCCCAGACGGCTGCCGCCGTCAGCGACGGTCTGGGCGAAGCCGGGAAGAAGGCGCTGCCTAAGATGAACAATTCCTTGAATACGGCCGTGGCGTCGCTTGAGGAATACAAGAAGAACCCGTCCCAAGCCTTTCTGTGGCAGGCGCAAACGGCTGCAATGCAGTACGTCGTGGCGGAGAAGGAACTGCTCCAAGCGGTTGCGCTTCCATAACACACGGGTGGACATCCACCGAGGGGGCGTACGGAAAGAGCCGTCCGGACCGCTTCGGTTCATTCGGACGGCTCTTTCTATGGGGATAAAGGACTTAGTTACCTGCCGGTTGAGGTCCGGCCGGGTGATGGCGGTTCAGGGGCAGTTTTCTTCGGCGTTGCGGCATCCGCCATGTAGCGATCAACCAGCGCGGCGGCTTCTGCGCGCGTGATCAGCCGCTCCGGCTCGAAGCGCTCCGCCGTCACGCCGTCGATCCAGCCGGCACGCTTGAGACCGGAGATGGCATCCGCGGCCCAGAAGCCCGCCTTCA
>NZ_JTHN01000308.1 GCF_001399685.1 Paenibacillus sp. A3 | reverse complement strand
CGGCGGAGAAGGCGGCGGCGGAGCCAAGAAACCGGCTGCGCAAGCTGCGGCAATCGTTGCTCCGGACGACCCGGCGGCAGCGATCTACCAAAAATCCACTTGTCTTTCTTGTCACGGCGGCGAACTGAAAGGAATGCCTTCCGCTAAAATTCCGGCGCTTCGCGGAGTTGGCGACAAGCATTCGAAGGATGAGATTCTCGGCATCATCAAGAAAGGTCAAGGCACCATGCCGGCCCAGTATGATGCGAACATCTCAAAAGGTTTGACGGAAGCTGACATCGACAAACTGGCCGACTGGCTCGCCAAGCAAAAAGCAAGCAAATAAACCAACCGAACCTGACCGTTAAGCGCGGTCAGGTTTTTTTAAGATCGAGGGGCTAAGAATCGGCAGGGTTAAACACATAAGGAGCTGGAGGGAGCCGTTTTGCTGGGAAGGAGCTTGTCGTACTGGTTTTCGCGCGAATTTTTGAGCAGCCGGTTTATGTTGTGGAGTTTGTTTTGGATTAATCTGCTTGGGACGGTATACGGCTATATATGGTACGGTAATCAGTTGGTTTATACGGCCGTTGAAATGTCACCGCTTTATTTGCCATTTGTGCCGGATAGCCCTACTGCCAGTTTATTTTTTACTTGGGCGGTAGCCTATTGGCTTCTTGACCATTATCGATCGAAGGCTGGCACATTGAATCCAACAAAGAAAAGCGGCTGGAGACGCTTTGTTGAAGCGTTCGCTGTCGTAACTTCGTTTAAATACGGGATTTGGGCCGTTGCGATGATTTTTGCCGGAGCTTATCAGGGAGATATTCTCGTATGGCAGGATTGGATGCTGGTGTTCTCCCATCTTGGCATGGCGGCCGAAGCGGTGCTGTACTTTCGCTTGTACCGATACCGTTGGCTATCCGTCATTCTTGTCGCATGTTGGGTATTGTTGAACGATACGATGGATTACGGGCAAGGGGTTTATCCGTGGCTGCCGAAAGTATTGGAGGACAATTTATCTGAAATTGCCACGTTCACTTTGGCTTTGAGCGTGTTTAGCGTCGCTATTGCTCTTGTGCTGTGGCTCGCAAGAGAGCTTCGGCCGGCAAGAACCTCGTCCAAATAGTCGGTCTAATCGGCACTTTCTCTCCATAGGATGAACTTAGGAGGGGATGTCCCAATGGCCGGAAAGGCTCGAAGATGGCGTAGGTTCGGGGTTTGGCTAACCCTGTCCGTCAGCTTATTGCTGGTTGCAACAGGGTGCGGGGAGGGGGGGAACGCAAAAGAAACGTCGGCGTCCAAGCCCTCGGCGGAGCAGGTGCAGAAGACGGAGCTGCTGGGCCGGACGGCAGAAGAGCTGTACCAAAAAGCTAAGCAAGGAGACGTTCCGGGAAGTCTGATGGCGCTTCAGCAGCTAAGCGATCAAATACCGAAGATACGGTTTGAAGGCCTCACGTCAATAGAAGGGATGAACGCCCTCACGAGGGCCGTTACAGATGCTAAACGGGTGTTCAACGCGGCAAGTTTCAAGCCGGAGGAAGGATTGGTCGCAGCCGCCAAAATTCGTCTCGCAGCGGATGCACTGACGCATCCTCATACGCCATTATGGCTACAGTATGACAAGCTGCTCTCCGACGACGTAAACCTGCTTGAAAAGGCCGCTACCGATAAAAATAGACCTGAAGTTCGAAAAGGGGCGGCATTGCTTGAGCGGCATATCGGCATCATCCGCCCGAGCTTGCTTATCAGCCGCAGTCCTACCGACGTCGAGAAGCTTGATTCGCTTGCAACTTTCATTAAGCTTCAGGCTCAAGGGGAAGGCGAGCTGTACCGCAACGTGCTCAATGCGGTTCCTCCGCTTCGCGGCCTGTTAGATAAGCTGTTTCTGAAAAGGGAAACGACCGCCTACCTGCCTTACCCCGAACAGCAGAACCCGATTCTATGGATTGTGACGCTCGGTTCCGTCATCTTGGCATCGCTCGGCTTTGCCGGTTGGCGGTTATCCAAGAAAAACGGCGGCCTTGTTCCGGTCCGCCGTCCTGATCAAGGAAAGCCGGGAAGCTGAATAAGGTTTAATTTGGCTTAAAGCCTTCACCGACGACGTCGTGAACCTCCGTAATAATGAGAAATGCGAGGGGATCGATAGAGCGGACGAGGTCTTTAAGCCTTTTCATTTCGCTCCGGGCTACGACGCAGTAGACGACGTTTTTAGGCTGCTTGGAGTAGGCTCCGACCGCGGGGAACAGGGTGGCTCCCCGGTCCAATTCCTTCGTAATCGCCGCAGAAACCTCATCCGCGTGATCGGTGATGATCATGAACGATTTGGCGGCGTACGCCCCTTCGATAAGAATGTCAATCATCTTGGAAGCGATGAACACAGCGACGAAGGTATATAAGATTTTTTCCTTCGGCAGAAAGAAGAGCGAGGCGCCGATGACGACGACGTCCATGGTCAATATCACTTGGCCGATGCTCCAGCCCTTCAGTTTGTGGGCGACTCTTGCCAGGATGTCTGATCCGCCGGTCGTTCCGCCGTACCGGAAAACGATACCGAGACCGAGACCGAGCGTAAACCCGGCATAAGCCGTTGCCAGGAAGAAATCGTGCTCCGTCCGAAACGGAACCAACCACCCTGCCTGAATGAGCCGCTCCATGACCCATAGAAAGAACGACACGGACAAAGTGCCTAGCACCGTATACCCCATCGACGCCTTGCCCAAAATGCGCCATCCCAAGTAAAAAAGCGGAATGTTCAGACCTAAAGTCGTCAAGGACGGCGGCAGCCCGAAAATATAAGAGAGCAGCAGGGCAACCCCGGTCACTCCGCCTTCCATCAATTCGTTGGAGATCACGAAATAATGAATTCCGAACGCATAAATCGCCGTGCCAAGCAAGATCGGAACGATGTTTTTCAGATGTGTTTTTAGGGATTCCGGCATAAATCCACCTCGATTCGAAAAGATGTTTATAGTAACATTCTCTTAGGTTATCGCGTTGCCCTTTTTTTCATGATAAAGTAAATGAAAAAGTTTTAAGAAGCAAAAAAAATTTGTCATTCCCCCTCACTTTGCGTTAACATGGTACTGATACGGTTGTCTCGCACAACCGTTAGTCATCTGATAATAAGGTGGGTGAACATCTCCCGGTATGTCCGAGAAAACGTTAAAGGACCTCCAAGGCGAGGTGCATGAATACATATCGCAGTTTAAGGAAGGATACTTCAAACCGCTGACGATGCTGGCCCGGATGTCGGAAGAGGTAGGGGAGCTGGCGCGGGAAGTAAACCATCGTTACGGCGAGAAGCCGAAAAAAGCGACGGAGGAAGAAAATTCCATCGAGCTTGAGCTTGGCGACATTTTGTTCATTACCATTTGCTTTGCGAATTCGCTAGGCATCGATTTGACGGAAGCGCATGATAAAGTCTTGCACAAATTCCGGACGCGGGATGCGGACCGTTGGACGAAAATAAACACCGACACTTGATCTTTTTCATATACTGTATCATCACCTTGCACTCTCATGCCGGTTGGGAAGGATTGATTCCGGCTTGGCTGAGAAAGGAGATGATGCAGTTGAAAGGCGAAGAGGCAATCAAGAAAGCGTACGAATCGATTCTTAATAACGATTTCGAACAGGCCATCGCCTGGTTCGAACATGCGATTGCGACGAATCCCGAATGCGCGGCGTATCATTATAAGCTGTCCATTACGTACGCCCGCAGCGGCAAGCTGGATAAAGCGGCGGCACATGCAAGCCAAGCGGTACGGCTTGAGCCGGAGGATGAGCATTACACATTCCATCTGCAGCACCTTCAGGCACGGCAATTGACGCTTCAAGCAGAGAAGCTGTTCGAGGAGTCGGACGAACGGCTGTGGCTGGCGGTGTCGCTGCTGCAGCAAGCGGTGAAGCTTGATCCGCTTTCACAGGAAGCTTTTTTACTATTGGGTATCGCTTATTCCCGGCTTCGGGAGTTCGCTCCGGCCGTGCAGGCCATTCAGGAACTGCTCAAGCTGGATCCGCAGCATTCCATCGGCTTGCGGCTGCTCGCGGACTACCGGCAAAAGTGGAAGGAATATATGAGCGTTACCCTATAAGTGCCACTGATCGATACCTAGGCGGAAAGGACAATGAATCCAATATGAAACCAATCATCAAAGTAGCGGTTGCCGGAGCGGGAGGCCGTATGGGGCGCGAGGTCGTCAAGCTGGTATTAGGCGATCCGGAACTGGAGCTGGCCGCTGCGGTTAACCGTTCCGCTGTAGGAACGGATGCAGGCAGACTGGTCGGCCTGGATGCTTGCGGAATTGCGGTTACGAACGATTTGGAGCTTGCTCTCGCGGAGACAAAACCCGAGGTGCTGGTTGATTTTACGGCTCCGCATTCGGCGGTAGAGCATACCCGGCTGGCTATAAAACATAAGGTTCGCCCCGTGATGGGGACGACCGGTTTTACGCCGGAAGATATTGCCGAGCTGGACAGGCAGTGCAAGGAAGCGGGGATCGGCGGATTGATCGCTCCAAACTTCTCGATCGGCGCCATTCTGATGATGAAATTCGCTGCCCAAGCCGCCAAATATTTTCCTCATTTGGAAATTATCGAGTATCATGGCGATCAGAAGCTGGACGCGCCTTCGGGCACTTCCGTGAAGACGGCGGAGCTGATATCCGAAGCCCGTCAGGAGCTGCGTCAGGGCAATCCGAACGAAGTGGAGACGATCGAAGGCTCGCGCGGAGGGTACTATAACGGTTTCCGGATTCATAGTGTTCGGCTGCCGGGCATCTTCGCCCAGCAGGAGGTCATATTCGGTGCTTTCGGACAGTCCTTGAAAATCCGTCATGACTCGTATGACCGGGCCGGTTATATGCCTGGCGTGAAGGTAGCCGTTCAGAAAGTCATGGAATATACCGGTATGGTTTACGGCTTTGAACATTTTATCGATTAAAAACGAAAGAGGACATGGGGCCGGGCCGAAGAGGACCGCTCGAGTGTCCTCGTTTTATAGGAGTTTAGAGAGGAGCTGCCATCCTATGGCATTGAAAATCGCACTTATCGCACACGACCGCAAGAAGGAAGAAATGGTAAGTTTCGTTACGGCTTATGAAAATGTGTTTCAAGATCATACGTTGTATGCGACCGGAACGACAGGCACGCGCATTATGGAAAATACGGATCTACAGGTAAACCGATTTATGTCCGGTCCGCTCGGTGGGGACCAACAGATCGGGGCATTGGTGGCGACCAATGAAATCGATTTGATTATCTTTTTGCGTGACCCATTGATGGCGCAGCCGCACGAGCCTGATATTATCGCTTTGCTTCGTCTGTGCGACGTTCAAGGGATTCCTTGCGCCACCAATATCGCGACGGCGGAAATTTTGGTCAAAGCGCTTGACCGGGGGGACTTCGCCTGGCGGGAGCTGGTACATAAATACAAACCGGGGATTGACCAATGAACGAATCGCTTGATTTGCTTATTTTCGGCGCTCACCCGGACGATGCGGAAATCGGCATGGGCGGCACGATTGCGAAGCATACGGCAGCCGGGCTTAAGGTTGGCATTTGCGACTTGACTTTGGCGGAAATGTCCTCCAACGGCACGGTCGAAACGCGTCAGCAGGAAGCCAAGGCGGCATCGGAGGCGCTTGGCCTGACCGTGCGCACCAATCTGCAGCTGCCGGACCGCGGACTTTATCTGCTGCCGGAGTATGTGGAGCGCATTGCCTTGGAGATCCGCATGTGGAAGCCGCGCTTCGTATTCGCTCCATATTGGGAGGATCGGCATCCGGACCATATCGCCTGCAGCAAGCTGGTGCAGGAAGCGCTCTTCAATGCCAAACTGAGACGGTACTTGCCCGATCACCCGGCGCATACGGTAGAAGAAAGCTACTTTTATTTCATTAACGATGTGATAGAGCCGGACGTGATGGTTGACGTGACCGCCCATTATGAGAGCAAGCGCTCGTCGCTGCTTGCGTACCGGAGCCAATTCGAGACTGCGGGCTCGGGTGCCGGGAACGATATCGTACGCACACCACTGAACCAAGGCTATCTGGAGCGGGTGGAAGCCCGGGACTCACTGCTTGGGCAAAAACGGGCGGTCCGTTATGCGGAAGGCTTTATCAGCAAGCTGCCTTACTTGACAGAACTGTTCTAAAAGCGTGATCAAATTCAGGAGCAAAAGGAGGCGGCTCGAAAACAATGAACCGGTTAAAAATCGGAATTACATGCTATCCCACGCTAGGGGGTTCGGGCGTCGTCGCCACCGAGCTCGGCAAGCTGCTTGCGGAAAAAGGGCACGAGGTTCATTTTATTACGCACAGCATGCCTTTTCGACTTGGAAAGTTCGACCGCAACATCTTCTATCACGAAGTCGAAGTCAACGACTACTACGTGTTTAAATATCCGCCATACGATTTGTCTCTGGCCAGCAAGCTTGCACAGGTGGTGAAGCTGGAAGAGCTGGATCTGCTGCATGTCCACTACGCTATTCCACACGCCGTCTGCGCTCTGCTTGCCAAGCAGATGGTCGGGCCGGAGCTGAAAGTGGTAACGACTTTGCACGGCACCGATATTACGGTTCTGGCGCAGGACGAATCGTTAAGCGACCTGATCCGCTATGCGATCAACCAAAGCGATGCGGTGACTGCCGTATCTCAGGATTTGATCCAGGAGACGCGGCAGCTGCTTGGCATCGAGAAGCCGATCGATTTGGCTTACAATTTCGTGGACAAACGGGTATATTACCCGCGTGAAGTGGCGTCGCTCCGCAAGGAGTTTGCACATCCCGACGAGAAGATTTTGATTCACATTTCCAACTTCCGTCCGGTCAAGCGGGTAACGGATGTCGTGGATATTTTCGATCGCGTCCGGAAAGAAGTGCCTTCCCGCCTGCTGTTTGTAGGCGAAGGCCCGGAGCTGTCCAAGGTGCTCTGCAAGGTTAAGGAGCTCGGGCTGTTGGATCGGGTGACGTTCTGCGGCAAGCAGGACGACGTCGCCCAGCTGTTGTCGTTAGCCGACCTGATGCTGCTTCCGTCCGAGAAGGAAAGCTTCGGCTTGGTTGCGCTGGAAGCGATGGCCTGCGGCGTGCCGACGATCGCATCGAACGCCGGCGGCATTCCCGAATTGATTACCCATGGGGAATCCGGTTACTTGGCGGACATCGGCGATGTGGAGCAAATGGCGGCGTATGCGATAGCGTTGCTGAGGGACGAAAGCCTGTACAAAAAGACGGTGGACGCTTGTTTGTACCGGGCGCGCTACACGTTCTGCAACGATTTGATTACGCGGCAGTATGAAGAGTTGTATTATCGGGTGCTTGGGCGGCCGATCCCGGAATCGATTCGGGAGAATCCGCTTAATTGCTGACAAAGGAAGCGGGATTACATACATGAGCGATGCTTTAAAGCAGGGGGCCATGCAGATTGTCCGGCGCTTGTGCGAGGCGGGGTTCGAGGCTTATTTGGTCGGCGGATGCGTTCGGGACGAACAGCTCGGACGTCCCGTAAAGGATTACGATATTGCCACCTCCGCTCATCCTGACCAGGTGCAGGGGCTCTTTGAGCGTACCGTGCCCACCGGCTTGCAGCATGGGACGGTCACGGTCGTTATCGGCAAGAAGCCTTACGAAGTGACTACGTTTCGGCGGGAAGGCGGATATGAAGCGTTCCGCCGCCCGACCGAGGTGCAGTATATCGACAGCTTGACCGAGGATTTGCAGCGGCGCGATTTCACGATGAATGCGATGGCTATCGATCAAAGCGGCGATCTGATCGATCCGTTCGATGGCCTGAACGATTTGAAACGCGGCGTGCTTCGCTGCGTCGGTCAAGCGGAGGAACGGTTCGGGGAAGATGCGCTGCGAATGATGCGGTGCCTACGTTTTGCGTCGGAATACGGCCTGATGGTGGAACAGGCGACCTGGGACGCTCTGAACTCCGGCATTTCACTGCTGCGGCATATCGCCATGGAACGCATCCGGGCGGAGCTGGAACGCATGCTTGGGGGCAGCGATCCGAACCGGGCCTTGGAGTTGCTCGCGGGAAGCCGGGCACTGCGTCACGCTAAGCAGGAGCTGCTGCTGTCCGGGCTGGACAAGGAAACGGAGTGGCCGCTCCTCTCACGGTTAACAGAAATGGAGCATCGGCTAGCCTTTATCTACATTCGACTAGGAACCGCTCCGGCGGATGTTGAAGAGGATATGATCAAGCTAACCTTCTCCAGACAGCAGATGGAGACCGTCAAACGAATCGTTGGGGCGCACACTGCTCTTGTATCCGGATTGGATGACGCGACGGAATGCGACGAAGAACCATACTTGAGACGAGTATGGATCGCCGCCGCGCTTACCTATGGCATTTCTGCGCTCCGTACGTTAAGAGAGATTTACCTGCTGGAGGACGCCCCGATTCGGACTGACAATGTCAAGTCTGTCAGGGCTGTGGATGTTTGGAGAAGACTGGGCTCCGTATGGCTGGAGCAGATGCCCGTTTCTGCTCTTGCAGAGCTGGCCGTCGGAGGAAAGGAGCTCATGAGTCATCTGGGAGTCAAAGGCGGTCCGTGGACCGGCCGGCTGCTGCACCGATTGCTTGAAAGCGCTGCGCTCGGCGAACTCCGCAACGATAAAGAATTACTGCTTGCGGCAGCGAAGGAGCATTACGAAAATATACAGGAGAACGATGAATGATGACGGATCGACTGATCGGACTGTTCGAGCAATCGGACGGCAAATTTTTGTCTGGCGAACAGTTGAGCGAGGAGCTTGGAGTCAGCCGAACCGCCGTGTGGAAGCAGATCGAGCGTCTACGGCAGCAAGGATACCGTTTCGAAGCGGTTTCGCGTAAAGGCTATCGGCTGTTGTCCAAGCCGGACAGGCTGGATATGAGCCGCCTGCAATTGAAGCTGGAGACGGACCGGTTCGGCAGGTTCGTGAAATATTTCGACCAAGTGGAGTCGACCCAAATCGTCGCGGCGCGCTGTGTTGCGGAAGGTGCCGAGGAAGGCACGCTTATTTTGACGGAAGAGCAAACTGCCGGGAAAGGCCGCATGGGACGCAAGTGGCATTCTCCGGTCGGAAAAGGCATCTGGATGAGCCTGATTTTAAAGCCGGTTTGGATTCCTTTGTTGTTCACCCCTCAATTGACTTTGCTCGTTGCCGTTGCTTTATGCCGGGCCATCCGCAGCGCGACAGGTGTGGAGGCAGGGATCAAATGGCCTAACGATCTGCTTGTCGGCGGTAAGAAGATCGCCGGCATTTTGCTCGAATCGAGCGCCGAGGATGAGCGGCTGCAGCACGTTATCGCCGGAGTGGGCATCAGCGTGAATCTGCTATCGGAAGATTTTCCTCCGGAGCTGCAGGATACAGCCACCTCACTTGCCATCGAAGCAGGTCGTCAGGTGGACCGAATTGAGGTGCTCAGCCGGTTTTTGCTGGAGTGGGAGCAGTTGTACGAGCTGTACCGGCGGGAAGGGTTTGCCCCCATCAAACTTTTGTGGGAAGCGCTGACCGTGTCGCTTCACCGGAATATCCGCTGCCGGACGCCTCAAGGAGAGTTTGAGGGGTTTGCCGAGGGGATCGATGAGCATGGCGCTCTGCAGCTTCGTACAGCGGACGGATCGGTAAAAAAACTGTATTCCGCCGATATCAGTTTTGGGTGACACAAGTTGAAAACTTTGGTATAATGTACGGTACGAAGACGGTATCCGCATGGAGCTGTACTTCAACCGTATGTTTTTTGCTTGAACAACCGAATAGCTTTACCCAAGCAATATGTCGGATTCTGCTCTGAGCCTAACCGGACCGAGACAGAAGGATCATATGAGAAGGACATGTGAACCTTTTAGCCTCCGTATGGGCTGAAAGGTTTTTTTGCTCTTTGCAACAATCCGGCCGATTATCGCAATACTATCAGGAGGAAGGACGGCAGAGGGAGATGCTCCCCGAGCGTGCGGAAACCTGAACCATTCCAACCCGGAAGGCAAGGTGTTAATCATGGACATGCGTAAACCGGTAACGACGGCCAAACTGAGAAAAATGAAAGAAGACGGGATTCCGATCAGCGTGATGACGGCATACGATTACCCGACGGCCATGCTGGCGGAGGAAGCCGGCATCGATGTCATTCTTGTGGGAGATTCGCTCGGCAATGTCGTGCTCGGCTACGATTCGACGGTCCCCGTCACGCTGGACGATATGATCTATCACTCGCGTGCGGTGACGCGTGCGGTCCGGACCAGTTTTGTGGTAACGGATCTTCCGTTCAATACGTATCGCGGCAGCATCGATGCGTCGCTGCGGAATGCGGGACGGATTATGCAGGAAGGGCTGGCCAAAGCGGTGAAGATGGAGGGCGGAGCGGAGATTGCGCCGACGGTTGAAGCACTCGTGCAAGCGGGCATTCCTGTGATGGCCCATCTCGGTCTGACCCCTCAGTCGATTCACCAGATCGGCGGTTATAAAATTCAGGGCAAGACGGCCGCTCAAGCGCAAAAATTGCTCGACGATGCTAAAGCCTTGGAGCAGGCGGGGGCTTTCTCTATCGTGCTTGAGCTGGTAACCGACCAAGTTACCGCACATCTGACGAGCAAACTGTCCATACCGACCATCGGTATTGGCGCCGGCAAAGATTGCGACGGTCAGGTGCTCGTATTTCACGATGCGCTCGGCTACGGATCGGACATTCATCCGAAGCGTTTTGTGAAGACTTACGGAAATGTCGGCGATATGATCCGCAGCGGGCTTCGCCAGTATGTGGACGACGTCAAGCAGCGCAGCTTCCCGGGGCCGGAGCATTCGTTCCGTATGGACGACGAGGTGGCGGATTCCTTGTACGGCAGTGGGAAACCGGTAGCAGCATATCGAGAATAAGAAACGGAGCTTCGATAACCGATGGAAATTGTTCATCAGATTGAATCATTACGACAGTTGATTAAAGCAAAACGGGCCGCCACTCCGGCCGTACGCATCGGCTTCGTGCCGACGATGGGCTTCCTGCACCGAGGCCATGCCTCGCTGCTCGAAGCCGCGCGCAAAGAGTGCGACGTGGTTATCCTGAGCATCTTCGTCAATCCGCTGCAATTCGGGCCGAACGAAGATTTGGAACGGTATCCGCGGGACGAGGAGCGGGATATGGCCATCGCGGGTGAAGCCGGGACGGATATCGTATTTTTCCCGCAGGTAAGTGAGATGTACCCGAAGCCGACCAGAACGATTGTCTCTGTCTCCGGAGTAACCGAGCGTCTGTGCGGAGCTTCCCGGCCAGGACATTTTGACGGCGTCGCTACGGTCGTTACCAAGCTGCTGAATATCGTTCAGCCTGACAAAGCTTATTTTGGGATGAAGGACGCCCAGCAGGTAGCGGTTATCGAGCAGATGGTGTACGATCTGAACATCCCTGTCACCATCGTCCCGTGTCCGATCGTCCGGGAAGAAGACGGACTTGCGATGAGCTCGCGCAACGTGTATTTGAGCGAGGAAGAGCGAAAGCAAGCGCTAGTCCTTTCCGCGGCCCTGGAAGAGGCGGAATCGCTGCTCGAAGCTCATCAAGAAGCGATCTCCCCGGAAGAGCTGCGGCAGACGGTCGTTCGGCATATTCAATCCGCGCCTTTGGCCGATATCGATTATGTGGAGCTGCTGTCTTATCCGGATCTGGTTCCAGTGGATTTTTGGAGCACTGATGAGAGGATGATTATCGCCGTAGCCGTCCGTTTCGGGGCAACGCGCTTGATCGATAATCGGATACTTTATGCTCCCGTTGCTTCATTGAACCATTCGTAACCCGACAGCTGAGGGACAGGTGTCCCGAAAGTGCAAAAACGTAGGAGGCGTCAGCCATGTTTCGTACCATGTTAAAATCGAAAATTCACCGTGCGACCGTAACGGAAGCCAATTTAAACTATGTCGGGAGCATTACAATCGATCAGGACTTGTTGGATCTGGTCGACATGCTGCCTAACGAAAAAGTCCAAATCGTCAATAATAATAACGGCGCCAGATTCGAAACCTATATTATTCCCGGGCCGCGGGGATCGGGTGTCGTCTGCCTGAACGGTGCTGCGGCCAGAATGGTCCACCCCGGAGATATTGTCATTATTTTATCTTATGTCATGTTATCGGACGAAGAAGCCCGCAAGCATACCCCGAGCATTGCTATTATGGGCGAGAACAATCAAGTCGTCGGCGTATTGAAGGAAGAAATTCATTCCACGGTCCTTTAAACGAGAATGAAACGGGACGGGTAGACGCACAATGTAGATACGATCACAGCGGGCGCCACAGCCGCGGCGAAGACGTTTAAAGCTGCTGTGGGAGAAGAAGCAAAGGTGGGATACGGACGATGTTTAAACATCTTTTTGCTTCCATGAACGAAATGCTGGATGAAGTCATATCGCAATACCCGTCCTCCCAAGGCGCCGCGCGCAGGGAGCTGCAGGAAAAGCTGCGGGCTCTGAAAGCGATGAGCGACGCCTGCATTGAAGAATGGCTGCAGTTCGAAGAGAAATGGAGCAAGCTGATAAGCATTGCCGGCATTTCATTGAACGGAATTGGAGCCGATCCGCTCGATCCCGAATTTTCAGGCAAACGAACCGATTTGTTTATCCGGGGGCAAGGGTATTACAAGCTCCATATGTTCGACCGGGCGATCGCCGAATTCGACGAGTTGATCCGGCTCCAGCCCGATTTCAATTTGGCGCGGATTTATTTGGCCATGTCTTACTTGCGCAAAGGGGAAGCCGGAGAAAGCTACCTGCATTTTCAATTTTTATCCAGACTGACCGAAAACATGCAGCTCAAAGCGATTTCCTTTAATGCCATGGGATGCATCCAAGCGCAGCTGCACAATATGGACAAAGCGTGCGAATTGTTCAATATGGCTTACCGGACCGATCCTTCCAGCGTTCAGCCTCTGCTCGATTTAGGCGTTTGCTGCGAGAAAAAGGGCGGGCTTCAGTTTGTATTCGACATGTCGCGGCCATCGGATTAACCGAATGTTCGTTCCTGTTTTTTTGTAAAAAGGGTAAGTTTGCTATTCCCTTTTTCCCTCAGTATTGGTATGCTTATGAGAAGAGTGGGAATGAAGGGATTGACACGACTCCAATGAAATTTGCAGTATTGGATTTCGAAACGACGGGGAGCACGGCGACGGATCGCATTATCCAAGTCGGGCTCTTTCTTATAAACGACCATGAAATGACCGACAGGTATACTTCTCTCGTCAATCCGGGCATAAGTATACCTTCTTCAATTACAACGCTTACCGGAATTGACGACGAGATGGTAAAGGATGCTCCCGCAATGGAAGAGGTTATTGCCGAGATGGTTCCTCTCCTCCAAGACGCAGTCCTGGTTGGTCATAATATTGCTTTTGACCTTGCTTTTCTGCAGCGGGCGTTGGACGAGAACGGTTACTTCCCGTTCGACGGCCGCGTATTGGATACGATGGATGCGCTGCGCGTCTTGTTTCCCGGCTTATCGAGCCTGCAGCTTTCGATGGTTTGCCACGCCTTCGGTATCGAACATGAGCGACCGCATCAGGCGGACAGCGATGCCGAGGTCACCGCGATGATCTGGCTCCGTTGCATGGAACGGTTTCAGTCGCTTCCGCTGCTTACTTTGCAGAGGCTGGAGCTAATATTTGCCGATTCGGCGGGAGATTTCGGCTGGTTTGTGAGCGAAATGCGGCAATACAAAGAGCTTCACCAGCCGCTTGATCCGGATATGGATCGTTATTTCCGGCAATTTGCCTTGAACGTAGGAGAATGGGGAGAAGAAGAGCCGGTGCGGGAGGAAGAAGATGTCCTGCGGCTTCCGGACGATTTTCCTGCATTCTACGATCAGCTTAAGCAAGAGCTCCAGCAGCGGTTTGCCGCTTACGAGGACAGAGAGTCCCAGGTGCAAATGCTCAGCGAGGTGGAGACGGCCTTCGAAGACAGCAAGCATCTGATGATTGAAGCCGGCACAGGGACGGGAAAGTCGCTCGGTTACTTGATTCCTTCGTTGTACTACGGGCTTAAGCAGGACAAGAAAGTGCTGGTCAGCACGCATACCATCAATCTGCAAGAGCAGCTCAGAGAAAGGGACGTGCCGCTGCTGCACGAGCTGTTCCCGGTAGGCTTCCGGGCGGCCGTTCTGAAGGGGCGGAGCCACTACTTGTGCCTGCGCAAATTCGAGCATAAAATGAATACGCTCGATTTCGAGCACGGTAAGGAAGATCGGATTACGGCCGGGCAGATGCTTGTCTGGCTGGGAGAAACGAAGCATGGGGATGAAGAGGAGCTTCATTTCGCCAATAAAGGAAAACAGTTTTGGCAATCGGTGGAAAGCGATACGGATTCTTGTTTGAACCGCGCTTGCCCGTGGTTTAAAAAATGCTTCTATCACCGCGCCCGTCACGAGGCGAACACCGCAGATGTTATCATTACCAACCACTCGCTGCTGTTCACCGATATGAAAGCGGAAAACCGGCTGCTGCCGGGATACAAGCATTTGGTTATCGACGAAGCTCATCACTTCGAGGAAGTGGCCGGCAAGCATCTCGGGATCGAGCTGCATTATCACGGCTTGTCCAACACGCTCCTCTGGCTTTATAAAGATGCGCGTTCAGGACAATTGTCCAATCTGCGTATTCGGCTGCAGCGGTTCGAGGACGAACGTGCTCAAGGCTGGTGCATAACGATTGACCGCGTTGTCGAGAAGCTTCTGCAGTTGAAGGAAGAATGGGATCAGCTGACGGAGCTGCTGTATCAGCTTCTGGCTTCGCGAAGTGACCCGTCCCAATCGGAAGGGAACGGCCTTGTCTATCGGGTCAAAAAAGACTCGCTGCCTTCAGGTTGGGATAAGCTGGAAGTGCTAGAAGAGAACATGCAGCTTAACTTCGGGGAATCCCTTAAGCCGCTCGATAAGCTGATCTCGGAGATTAAAGAAGTACAGGACGAATATGATGTCCAAAGCTTGATTACGGACCTCAGCGGGACCGTCAAGGAGCTGTGCCGGCACAGGGATTCGCTTCATTTCTTCATGACGATGCCGGATGCGAACTATGTTTATTGGCTTGAAGCCGGGACGTACAGCAGAAACCGGTCGCTCCAGCTGTTCTGCGTGCCGATTGACGTCAGCGAGATGCTGAAGCAGCATTTTTTCGGGCCGAAGGATAGTGTCATCCTGACTTCGGCCACGTTATCCGTCGGCAAATCGTTTGATTATACATGCGACCAACTGGGCTTGAGAGAAAACGGGTCGGACGGAAAACTGAAAACCGTTCAGCTTCCGTCGCCGTTTAATTACCGCGAGCAAGCGCTCGTCGCCATTCCCCGGGATTTCCCTACGCTGCGCGGAGCCAGCGGCGAGAAAGAGTTCGTTGACCGGCTCGTGCCGTCGCTTGCCGAGGTGGCGTTGGAAACAAGAGGCCGGATGCTGGTATTGTTTACGTCCAATCGGATGCTGAAACTGGTTCATGGCGCGTTGAAAGAGATGTTGAGCCCATTCGGTATCGGAGTGCTAGGCCAAGGCGTGGACAGCAGCAACCGGAGCAAGCTGACAAGGCTGTTTCAGAACAGTCCGAACTGCGTTCTGCTGGGTACAAGCAGTTTCTGGGAGGGCGTCGATATTCCCGGAAACGCGCTTAGCTGTCTGGCGATCGTCAGGCTGCCGTTTCAACCGCCGAACCATCCGTTGATCGAAGCAAAGACGGAGATGATCAAGCAGCGAAACCAGAATCCGTTCATGAAGCTGTCGGTACCGCAGGCGGTTATCAGGTTCAAGCAAGGCTTCGGCAGGCTGGTACGCACGGCTACGGATAAAGGCATCGTCATCATATACGATACCCGGGTGATTGACACGAATTACGGGAAATATTTCTTGTATTCGCTGCCGGGCCCAAAAATCGAGCACATGAATTCGAACCAGCTCGTACCAAGAATAAAGCAGTGGATGGGTGAGAACCAAGCATGAAGACGATGAAAATTTCCGAGGCCGTCGTGCGCCGGCTTCCGGTGTACCTCCGGTTTTTGAACGAACTCAGCAAAAAGAACGTACAGACGGTATCCTCGCAGGATCTGGGGCAAAAGCTGGATTTGAATCCAGCGCAAATCCGTAAAGATCTGGCTTATTTCGGGGAATTCGGCAAGAAGGGAATCGGCTACGACGTCGACTATTTGATCGAAAAAATCCGTCAAATTTTAAAGCTCGATAAAATCATCCCCGTAGCGTTGGTAGGTGCGGGGAATCTGGGCCGCGCCTTATGCAATTATAATGCGTATCTGAAGGATAATATGAAAATCGTAGCCGTTTTCGATTCGCACGAATCGAAGATCGGGGATACGATCAATAATTTGAAGGTCAAGCCGACGAGCGAAATGAAGGCGACCATCCAAGAGTTGAAGGTGCGCATCGGGATTATTACCGTCCCTGCGGCAGAGGCGCAGCAGGTGGCCAATCAGTTTGTGGACGCAGGTGTCGAGGCGATTCTGAACTTTGCACCGATGATTATTAAAGTGCCGGCTGAAATGCGGGTGCATCATGCCGATTTTACGACGGAGCTGCAAAGCTTGGCTTATTATCTGGATTAGCCGAACATGAGAAAAGGATAGAGCTGACAGAACGTTGTTCTGAAGCTCTATCCTTTTTTTTGCCGGTTGCCCGGGCCTGTCCGTTCTTACGCAACGAGCGCGAACAAAATTTTATAAATGATAAAAGCAAGAACCATACTGATCGGAATCGTAATCACCCACGTCATGACCATGCGGGTGACCGTCCCCCATTTCACATCGTGAAACCGCATTACGGAACCCGTTCCGATAATGGAAGACGAGATGACATGCGTTGTCGAGAGCGGCATGCCAAGATGCGTAGATGTCTGAATCACGATAGACGAGTTCAAGTCCGAGGCAAAGCCGTTAATCGGTTCGATTTTTAGCAGCTTTTTGCTCATCGTCTTGATAATTCTCCAGCCGCCGATCGAGGTTCCAAGTCCCATGGCTGTGGCGGCCGATATTTTAACCCATAACGGCACGTCCAAATTATTTTGGTACCCTAATGCGACGAGACCGAAGACGATAATCCCCATGGCTTTTTGCGCGTCGTTACCTCCGTGGGAGAAAGACAGCAGGCCTGCAGAGAGCACTTGGAAGCCCTTGAAGGTACGATTCATCTTCGAACGGGATTGGTTGCCGCTCACCAGGATAAGCTTGCGGATGATCCACATGATGATGAAGCCCGTTGCGAAGGCGATAATCGGCGAAAGGACAAGAATCAGTACGATTTCTTTAAATCCGGACCAATTGAGCGCCCCGACTCCCGCTCCCGCAATGACCGCTCCGGCCAGAGAACCGATCAGCGTATGGGAGGAAGATGAAGGAATGCCATAGTACCAAGTCAGCAAGTTCCAGATAATGGCGGACAACAGCGCTGCAATAACGATGTATACGCCGTTGTCGATCGTAGCGGGATTGGCGACCTTACCTCCGACCGTTTTCGCGACCTCCGAGGAAAAGACCGCACCGATGAAGTTCAGTATCGCGGCATAAAATACGGCAAAACGGGGCGATAACGCCCGGGTTGAAATCGATGTAGCGATGGCGTTGGCCGTATCGTGGAAACCGTTAATAAAATCGAAGAGGAGCGCCAGAGCTACGATGATAATGATAGTGGTTAACATAGTTTCCTCCTAAGCAGGCTGAGTCGTACCCATGTTCCGAATTGTAAAACGGTCCTGTTAAGAATACCGCAGGACTACGCTATCCAAAATGTTGGCTACGTCTTCGCATGCGTCGGTCGTTTGCTCCAGGCGCTCGTAAAGTTCTTTTAATTTAAAATCGTGATATGGATCTTTAGGGTGGGTGAAAATTTCGCGAATGCCTTCTCTCATGAGGCGGTCGGCTTCATTTTCCAAGCTGTTGATCTGTACGGTATGCTCGGTAATTTGCATATATTTTTTCTTGGACAGCAGCTTGAAAGCGTCCAGAATATGCTGACAGCTTGCAACGAGCACGGCGGAAAATTCCTTCATATATTTATCCGATGCGGTTATGTTCAAGTAATCGAAACGGGCGATCGTGGCTTCGATCCCGTCGAGCACGTCATCCACTTTGGAAGCCAGCTCCATAATATCTTCGCGGTCCAGCGGCGTGATGAACACTTTGTTCAATCCTTTGAAGATTTGGTGTGTGATTTGGTCTCCTTTGTTTTCGAGTTCTTTCAGCTGCGGGTAAAACGTAGCCGGCGGCTCGCTACCCATGACGGCGTTCCGAAACATCTGTGCGGCGTCAAGCGTATTTTCCGACGCTTTAATGAGCAGCAGCAGAAAATCGGTGTCATTCTTTTTTGTAAACAACATACAGTTTTGGCCTCCCAAGTAATTGAAGATTTACAAGAAATTAAAATTAAAAGAAAGAAATATGTAGAAAAAACGCGCCAATTCACACAAAATTAAAAATAACATAATCAAACAACGGAATGCAATTCTTAGTTTATCCATTTTACCATATGTTCATGAATCTTTTGCTATGTAAGCGCATTACCCCCGGAGGGTATGGTCAGCTTGATTTTTGTCCTCCGCAGGGTGTACATTGAAAACGAGATTGTATTTATATTTGGGAGGGGATTGTGTCCGGTGAAGAAAACAATTATCGAAAAGGGAACGTTTCTAACGATGAATGAAGAGGCGCCTATCATCCAGGGGTGCATGGTCATTGAAGGAAACCGCATTACATATATCGGAGAACAGACGCCGCTTCCTGCGGGTTCATACGATGAGCGTATCGACGGCTCGGGCAAGCTGTTCATGCCGGGGCTCGTCAATACGCACGGGCATGCCGCGATGTCGCTGCTTCGCGGTTACGGCGACGATATGGCCCTTCAAGTCTGGCTTCAGGAGAAAATGTGGCCGATGGAGGGTAAGTTCACGGCGCAGGATGTACGTGCAGGCACCCGCTTGTCCGTGTTGGAAATGCTGAAAGGCGGAACAACGACCTTCGTCGATATGTACGATCATATGAATGAAGTTGCGAATGCGGCGGTCGAGAGCGGTATCCGTGCCTGCCTTACACGCGGAGTGATCGGGCTGTGCCCGCGGGAAGTACAGGACGCAAAGCTGGCCGAGGCGATTACTTTTGCAAAAGATTGGCATGGCCAAGCGGACGGGCGCATCACGACCATGATGTCGCCGCATTCTCCTTATACCTGCCCTCCGGATTATATTGAACGTATTGTGGAGGCGGCGCACGACTTGAATTTGCCGATTCACACCCACATGTCGGAGACGGCCAGGGAAGTGCAGGAAAACGTCGATCAATACGGATTGCGTCCGGTAGCGCATCTGGAGAAGCTCGGTGTATTTTCCCGCCCGACACTCGTAGCTCATGGCGTACACTTGACAGACGAAGAGATCGAAGTGCTGAAACGGTACGACGTGCGTATTTCGCACAATCCAGGCAGTAACCTGAAGCTGGCTAGCGGCGTAGCCCGCGTGCCGGAGCTGCTCAAAGCGGGCGTACTCGTGTCCTTGGGAACGGATGGAGCCGCCAGCAATAACAATCTGGACATGCTCGAAGAGGTGCGGCTGGCCGCCCTGATTCATAAAGGCGTATCCGGCGATCCGGTTGCGGTATCCGCTTCGGAGGCTTTGAAGCTTGGTACGCTCGACGGCGCCCGTTCGATCTGGCTAAACGACGTCGGAGCGCTGCAGCAAGGAATGAAGGCTGACTTTATCGCGCTTGATATCGATCAGCCGCATTTCTACCCGCGGACGAATTTCATCTCGCACGTCGTTTATTCCGCCGTATCCAAGGATGTGACGGACGTCTGCATCGACGGACGTTGGGTCGTCCGAAAAGGCGAATGCCTGACGATGGACGAAGAGAAGGTCAAATTCGAGGCGCAGCAAAGCTTCGAGCGTTTGACGGTACTATAAATCGTCTCAACACGACTAGGCAGAAAGGAGGCCGCCGGTGCGCAAAGCATGGAAGATCACGATCATTGCCGGGGCCGCGGCAGTTGTGATTGTGACCGGGATGAGCATGGCTTTTAACTTTATTATGGATAAGGAATGGACGGATCAGCGCGCTGCCGTCCTTACCGCTTACGAGAAGACGATATTGGCCAAAGCCGTTAAGGTCGAGCGGTTCGTTGCAGAGAAGCCTTATACCGTCATCACCGGGGAAGATAAAATCGGCCAGCCGGTGTACGTATGGGTAGGCCAAGACGAGATCCATACGGAAATGGGCAATGCAGGAATCGATGCGGCGCAGGCTGAAGCGAAAGTGAAAGCGGCGCACCCGGATGCGAAGCTGCTCCGGACGACGCCGGGAATCCGCAGCGGCCAGTTGGTCTGGGAAGTATTCTATAAGCTGCAGCCGGAAGGCAAGCTGGAACAGCATTTTTACGATTATTACGCTTTTAAGGACGGCCAAACGATCGATACGCTGCGCTTGACCATTCAGTAGCACGATCCGGCGATCAAACGCCGAAAACTGCCGCGGGAAACGCCGAACGAAGCGGCATCTTCCGCGGCTGTTCTTTATGGTTAGCTTGCAAGCGGAGTCCAAAGAACAGTAGGGTGCACACCGCGATTCATTCAATTGCCACACATTGCATCAACATTCGTATATACGATGTGATATACTTACGGTATGGCTAAAACGTATAGATGGGAAACTTCGTCGGAAGCTTTTTCACATGAATTTATAGAAAGGGGGACGTATAGCTGATGAATATGAAGTTACGTCTCTTGCCTGTCGTATTGAGTGTTCTTGTGTCGGCAACGCTGCTGTTCGGCGGTTATTTTGCTTACCGGACATTGGCGATGGAAAGCCCGCTGCAGAAGGTCGTCTCCGGCATTTCCGGGGTTGAGCTGGTTTCTATGGATTTAAGCGGGCCGGATGCCCGGATGGAATTGAAACTCGCACCGGGTACGAACCTGCGTGAAGTATATAGCAAGATCCAAACCAATGGTCGTTCGACGCTTGGCACCAAGGAATTGAAGCTCAAAGTCGTGAACGATCCGTCGCCAAAGTTGGAGCAATGGTGGTCTTCCGCTTTGTTCGAGGTGGCTCAGGCCATGGAAACGAAGCAGTATGCGCAAATCCCGAAAACGCTGCAGGCTAGCGGCGACGGAATTAAAGCGTCCACGGAGATGGACGATAAATACGTGTACGTAACGCTATCGGACGGTACGACAAGCAAATATGTCATGCTGCCGAGAACGCCTGCCAAGCTGGGGGTGTGGCCGAATGAGTAAGTACGGAAAAGAGATTTTGCTGGGCTTTATACCGGTTCTTGTTATTTTCCTGCTTTATATCGGAGTTAATCTGTTTCCTATCGTATTTATGGCCGCGATCTTGGGTACCTTTTTGTATATGGCTCGCGCACGCGGAGGGCTGAACGTAGGTTCGGAGCGCAAATCGCGCGGCAAAACGCCGGGTTTTCTGACGTTCGACGATATCGGCGGACAGGATCGGGCAAAGGGCGAGCTGAAAGAGGCGCTTGATTTTCTGATCCGTTACGACGATATTAAGAAGCTCGGTATTCGTCCGTTAAAGGGCATTCTGCTGACGGGTCCTCCGGGAACCGGGAAAACGCTGATGGCAAAAGCTGCTGCTCATTACACGAACTCCGTGTTTCTGGCGGCATCCGGCAGTGAGTTCGTCGAAATGTATGTCGGTGTCGGGGCGAGTCGCATTCGGGACTTGTTCAAGGAAGCCCGTTCGCGCGCCGCGAAAGAGAACAAAGAGAGCGCTATTGTATTTATCGACGAGATCGACGTGATCGGCGGTAAACGGGACGGCGGTCAACACCGGGAGTATGACCAGACGCTGAACCAGCTGCTCACCGAGATGGACGGGATTCATACCAGCGATACGCCCCGCGTATTGATCATTGCGGCCACGAACCGCAAGGAAATGCTGGATGGCGCGCTGCTGCGCCCGGGACGTTTCGATCGTCATATCGAAGTCGATTTGCCGGACAAGAAGGGCCGTCTGCATATTTTGAACATCCATGCCAAAAACAAGCCGCTGGCCGAAGGGGTTGACCTGGATGCCATCGCGCGGGAAACGTTCCATTTCTCCGGCGCACAGCTGGAAAGCGTCATGAACGAAGCGGCGATTTATGCTATGCGGGATGAATCGGATGTGATCGGACAGCAGCACTTGTCGCTGGCCGTCGATAAGGTCATGCTCGGCGAGAAGACGGACCGCGAATCGAATAAGGAAGAGCGGGAACGCGTCGCGCTTCATGAGCTTGGACACGCTATTGCCGCCGAGCTGGTGCGTCCGGGCTCCGTATCTCAAGTTTCGCTCAGCCCTCGCGGGAAAGCGCTCGGTTTTGTGCGTCATAATCCGCAGCAGGATCAATATTTGTATACGAAAGCGGAGATCGAGCAGCAGATTATGGTCGCACTAGGCGGTGCCGTAGCGGAGGAAATGTTCTACGGCGGGCGAAGCACCGGCTCGCGCAACGATTTCGAGCAGGCGCTGAATATGGTGCGCACGATGATGGATTCGGGGCTTACAAGGCTCGGCATCATCGATCGCGAGATGGTTACGAAGCAGGAGCTTATGAAGGAAAACGCCGCGATTTTGCAAGAGTTGACGGAGGCGACCCGGCGCATGCTGGAAAGCCACAGAACCGTATTCGAACAATCGCTTGATATTTTGATTGCCGAAGAAGTGCTTTCCGGAGACCAATTCCGCGAGCTCCTTAAGCAATCGTCACAAGTTCAAATTGCCTGAAAATCATTGAGAACCGAAGCCGAAGGCGACAAGCCTTCGGTTTTTTCGTATTTCCTCGTGAATTCTACGAAATTTGCCGAACGTGCAACTTTTTTGATAGAATTTAGTCTAATATATTGGTAGTTTTCGCCACGGTATTCTTTTTCTCGGCTGGAAGTCGCAATCACTTCCAGCTTTCTACATAAAGCAAAAAAATTACAAGATTTTGAGGTGCAAAATGAAATTTTTAACGGCTTGGTTCACCCTGTCGATCGCGTCGCTCCTGTTGCTGCCGGCCGTAGGCTCGGCTGCCGCTCCGTCCAAGTCACCTACGCCGAAGTCGTCTAAGCCGCCCGCGCCGCCAATTCAGTTGGTTTTAAACGGAAAAAAACTCGCGCCGGAGGTCGCCCCGCGCAATGTGGACGGGAGTGTCATCGTGCCCGTTCGTATCATTGCGGAAGAACTCGGCTCCAAGGTTACATGGGACGAGAAGCAGCGAAAGGTTACAGTAGTCAAAGATGAAAGCAATATACAGTTGTTTATTGACAAAAAGAATGCAACGGCCGGCGGAAAATCGTTTCAGCTTGAAGCGGCGCCTACGATCATCGAGGGCAATACGATGCTGCCCGTACGATTCGTAAGCGAGCAGTTAGGGGTAAAAGTATCATGGGACGATCGCAATCAATCGGTTAATTTGTCCACGCCGGAAAAGAGCAAAGACGATAAGACCCCTACGAAAACGGAAAAACCTGGCGAAAAAGAACCCGGCAGCGTGCCCGCCGACGGCAAGCCCGCTTCCTCGTTCGAGCCGGATGCTACGGTGAAGGCAGGGGATAAGCCGGACAGCGAAAAGAAAGCTGGGAAGGATAACGGTACTTCACCGTTGCCTGGAGGAACCTCGCCAGCGGGAGGGACATCGCCGGCGAAAGGCGGCTCCGGGCAGATGCTGGCCTGCATCCCCTCGGCCGGGGGGTTGCAGTCGACTAGCGGTGGTGCAACAGCCGCGGCAGGAAGCCAGCAGGCAGCAAGCGGCGGCGCGCAAACGACCGCCGGAGGCACTCAGCCTACAAGCGGTGTTACGCAGGAGGCTAACGGAGGCGCTCAAACGGTGACCGGCGGAGCTCAAGCCTCGAACGGAACTGCGCTCGAGACGTCCAACGGAACGGTACAGCCGGGAGGCGATGGCCAACAGAAAATGGGCGGGACACAGCCGCCGGTCGCGGGCAAGCCGGAAACGGCTGGCGACAAAAAAGCGACGAACGGCTTGGTTACCGTACAAGCGATTTCGCTGCAAGGCGACACGCTCACCATCAAAACGTCGGATTGCGCCAGAAAGCCGAGTATATTCCGTTTGGCCAATCCGGACCGGATTGTCCTTGACCTGCCTAATGCGCAGCTTGACACGGCGCTCATGGCCAAGCTCAATCCGCAAGGCGAAGGAACTTTGCCGGATAAGAGCGAATTTGTCACACAAATTCGTTATTCGCTATTTTCAAAAGAAGCATCTATCGTTAGAATGGTATTAGATTTGCCGCAAAAGGGGGAGCTTCGTTTAGCCTCCGTGCAGCAAAACGGGGAAATTACCGGGAAAATATCTTTCGGTAAAACCCGCTACCGGGTCTTCATCGACCCCGGACATGGCGGCAAGGATAACGGCGCAAGTTCGCTGAATAAGCGGCACGAGAAAGATTTCGTACTTTCGCTAGGCCAGAAGGTGGCGGCACTGCTGGAGAAAGAACCGAAGATCGAAGTGACGATGACCCGCTCGGACGATACGTTCATCGAACTGGAAGAACGCCCGAACCTTGCGAATAACGCCGACGCCGATTTGTTCGTCTCGATTCATGCCAATTCCGCAGGGAAAGAAACCGTCGGCGGGACTGAAACGTATTATTGGACGGAGCAAAGTCTCGATTTTGCCAAGCTGATGCATAGGTATCTGGTCGAGGCTACCGGTTTTCCGGACCGCAAAGTGAAGCAGGAACGTTTTGTTGTCATTAGGAACTCAACGATGCCGGCCGTACTGCTGGAGATCGGCTTCTTGACGAATCGAGCAGAAGAGGAACTGATGTATCAGGATGCTTTTCAAAGCAAGGTCGCCGCATCCATCGTGACTGCCATCAAGAAGCAGTTGAATCTCGAGTAAGGAGTGGGTGACGATGCATAAGACATGGCAAAAAGGAATGGTTGCTGCGGCAATCGCAGCTCTGCTGCTGGCAGGCTGCGGAACAAGCAAAGCGCCGTTACAAGGCACCGCAGAAACACCGCCCTCAAAGAGCGGACAAACTGCGCAGACCGGGACTGGCGGAGACAAGACTCAGACTCCGACGACTCCGCCGGAGACGTCCACCCCGAAGCAAGACCCGGAAAAGAAAGAGCTCAAGATCAAAGTGTATTACAGCGATGCCCAGCTTGAGAAACTGGTTCCAAAAGATGTGACGATCAGCATCAAGCAAGATCAGGACAAATATTTGGCCGCACTTAACCAGTTGAAGAAAAGCCCTGACGACAATACCATTCCATTATTTAAAGGATTTACGTACAAAAGCGTCGCGTTGAAAGACGGCCAACTGAACCTTGACGTGTCCATTGCAGAGGACGGAAGGCTGGGTTCCGGCGGGGAAGAAATGCTATTGGATGCGCTGCAGAAGACGATGTTCCAGTTTTCCGAAGTCAAATCCATTGAAGTGCTGGTTGACGGAAAGCAGATCGAGAGCTTGATGGGACATATGGATCTGCCGCATCCGATCAAACGCAGCCAAAGTTAACGCACATCATGAACTGACATAAGTCGATCGAGAGGAGCTATTTCATGAAAAGCATCAATTCCAGACAAGCACGCAGGCTGGCGGCAGCCGTTTTGGCGCTGTCGCTGGCGTTCGGAAGCCCGGTCTTTGCCGCCGCGGCTGAAACTAAAAGCAATATTTCGACGGGAAGCTCCGTCAACTCCCAGCGCTTTACTGACGTCGGGGACCAGCACTGGGCGATCAAGCATGTCACCAAGCTGGCTTCTCTCGGGGTGATTGAAGGATATGAAAAAGGGGAATATGGTCCGGAAAAATCCGTTTCTCAGCAGGAAGTCATCGTTATGGCACTGCGGTTTATGGGCCTCGAATCGGAGGTAACGAAGAGCAAGGCAGGAACGGCACTGCCTTTCACTGTGGACAATTTCTTCAAGCCGTATGTCGCCTACGCGATCGATCGCGGCTTAATTAATATTCAAGAGGAAACTGCAGACGGTACAAACGCCAAAACGGCTTGGGGAGCTAAGGAAGCATCCCGCGAATGGGTAGCGAAGCTGGTCATCCGCGCCATCGGCAAACAGGAGCTGGCCAATCAGCAGGCGCAATCCTCCTCGTCATTTACGGACAGCAAGGATTTCTCGTCGTGGGCGGCCGGTTATATCAACGCGGCGGTATCGCTCAAGATCGTACAAGGCTTTGATGACAACAGCTTCAAGCCAAAGGATAAAGTGACCCGTGCCCAAATGGCGACGTTCCTAAGCCGTGCGGATAAAGAAGCGACCTCCCGCTCCTCCCGGGTTGTTACCGGATATGTGATGGAGCTGACGGACCGCAAAATCAGCGTGCTGAATGCCAATGGGCAAACGACGGAATACACGCTTTCTTCCGATACCGCCCTCTATAGCGGCAAGGATGACAGCCGGATTTCGCTGTCCAACATTAAGCTGACGAACGAAGTGTATCTGGTCCAAAATCAAGGCGCGGCGCTGTACATAGAACTCACGAACGATCAACAGAAGATGGAAACCTACGAAGGAACGCTGGCGGAAATATTTACCGACCGGATGATGGCCTCGATTCAGCGGAACGGAAAGAACGAGCTGTACGATTTGTTCCCGACCGTCACGGTGACGGATAAAGACGGCCGCGGCCTGAGCTTGAGCTCTTTGACGCCGGGAAGCATCGTCGAATTGAAGAAGAACACGCTGCTGAAAGAATCGAAAATCTCGCAAATCGTACTAAAGCAGACCCCGGTCAGCAAAACGTCTGAAGGTACGGTGCTTACTCTGAATAAAGATTCAAATCAAGTGACGTTCCTGGAGCAAGGAACCGGGCAGAACGAATCGTTTACGCTCACTGCGCGTACGGTCGTGAAGCTGCAAGACGGTACGACGACCGATCTCTCGAAGCTGCGCGTCGGCGACGCGGTCAGCTATGAGGTGAAAGCGAACGAGCTTCAAGTCGTTTCCGTGAAGAAGCCGGCCGATTTTAGCCAATCCGTCGAAGGAACGATGGCGAGCTTGAGCAGCGACAAACGGATCTTGACGATTAATAAAGCCGGCGGTTCGCTTGGAGCTTATCATATCGCTGACAATGCGATTATAACGATTGACGGGTTGACGAATCCAAGCTTGTTCGACATCGAATCCGGAGACCAACTGAAGATGGATCTGGTGAACGATAAAATCGTTAAAATTTCCGTTACCAGCCGTTCGGTCAAGCAATTCGTATACGCGACGATACTTAGCTATGACGCCAATTCTAAAGCTGTGATGATCAGCACCGAAAGCGACGGAGTAGGCGCTTACCGGCTAACGGATAATACGATCATCCGCTTTATGGGCGGTCCGATACAGCAATCCAACTTCCAGAGCACGTTCATAGGCAACGGCAACGACAAGAAAAGAGTGGACCTGAAAGTGTCCAAAGATAAAATCGTGCAAATCGAATCGACAATGAACGTGGAAGGCACGATCGCTCAAATCAATACGAGCAATATTACAAACGACTTGACTATTCGTACCGCCGGAGGGCAGAACTTAACGTTCAAGGTCAATTATGGCGCGCCTGTGGAAATGTTTAATAAAACGAACGGCACCATTTCGGACTTGAAAGTCGGCGATGCGATCCGTTTGACTTTGACTCCCGGGCAGGATTTCGTAACGAACCTGATGGCTAAGAAAAAGGGTGTATACAAAGTACTGGTCACCAACTCCAGCACGAACCAAGTCACCGCGAAGGACGAGACAGGCGCGCAGCTAACGTTCAAAGTGGAAAACAACGATCAAATCATTAACCCGGGCAAGCAATCCCATGCCTTCTCGGATATTTTGATCGACGAGTACGTCAAAGCCAGCTTTAGCGGTACCAAGCTCGACAATTTACAATTGCTTAATTCGGTACGTGGCAAAGTAACGAATGTGGACGTAGCGGCAGGCACGCTGACCGTTCAGGACTTCCAAGGGAACATCCAGGTAATCACGGTCGGCCAGCAGTTCACAATCAGACAGAATGCCAATACGTCCGCCGCGTTGAATACGATCAAGCAAAATGACCGGGTAGAGATTATCCGGGACGCGAACGATAAGGCGATCATTCAAGTGGCGACCGCGACGAAGCGGACGGTATCCTCGTACGATACGGTGCTGAATCAATTGCTTCTGAAGCCGACGACGAATAACGACAAGACATCGTACAATTTATTCGCCAAGGCGTATTTGCACAAAGGCACCCAAACGGTGGCGCCTAGTACGTTTATGGAGAATGAAGAAGTGATGGTTTATGTGATCGACGATAAAATTTTCGAAATTGAAAAGCCCTAATCGGTTTATTTGAAACTTTTATCCGGTTTGAGCCGTCTGTGTAGTGAGAACTTCTCGCTGCATAGGCGGTTTTTTCGTAAAAAGTTCGCATTTTGTCGGCATTAGTCATTGATTCGATTGCTGCGTTTCGGTAAACTGTAAGAAACAGGCGAAGAAAGGACAGGGAGCATGAATCAGTCGCAAGCGAGAACCATACTGGATACGATTGCCGAAATGTTCCCGGATGCCCATTGCGAGCTTAACCACTCGAATGCGTTCGAGCTGACGATCGCCGTCCTGTTGTCGGCCCAATGTACGGACGAGACGGTCAATAAAGTTACCGCGACGTTGTTTCAGAAGTACAAGAGGCCGGAAGACTATTTGGCCGTGCCGCTCGAAGAGCTGGAGCAGGATATTCGGCGGATCGGTTTGTTCCGGAACAAAGCCAAGAACATTCAGGCTTTGTGCGCAATGCTTTTGGACAAGTATAACGGGGAAGTTCCTCGTGAACACGAGAAGCTGGTGGAATTGCCTGGCGTCGGACGAAAAACGGCGAACGTCGTCGTTTCCAATGCCTTCGACGTACCTGCTATTGCCGTCGATACGCATGTGGAACGGGTATCCAAACGGCTCGGGCTTGCCGGGGTTAACGATTCGGTGCTCGAAGTGGAAAAAAAGCTGATGAAACGGGTGCCGCGCGAAGAATGGACGCAGACGCATCACCGGCTTATTTTTTTCGGACGCTATCACTGTAAAGCGCAAAACCCCAAATGCGAGGTTTGCCCGCTGATCGATCTTTGCCGAGAAGGTAAAAAACGAATGAAATCGAACTCGAATAGGAAGCCTATACCAAAAGCGAAAGCAGCTGTTAAAGCTGCAAAAACTAAAGAAGCGTAATACGAAAGGATAGGATTAGAGATGAAATGCATATCGGTTTACACCAGCGATTTTGAACTGTTTTCGGAT
The DNA here is from genome assembly GCF_001399685.1 of Paenibacillus sp. A3. Lineage (GTDB taxonomy): Bacteria > Bacillota > Bacilli > Paenibacillales > NBRC-103111 > Paenibacillus_G. The sequence continues at coordinate 1,945 of NZ_JTHN01000308.1, read as the reverse complement.
ATTTACGAGAAGGTGCTCGAGACTCCTTTGCAGGAAAACGAAGAGAAGCAGGTCGAAGGCGTCGTCGTAACGGAGTCGGGAAGCGTACCGGAAAATTATTTGAACCGTATGAAGCAGCGTCCGGAAGTGGTCGTCATGAAAGTGAAAGATAAAGACATTACGATTTTGCAGCATCGCGATGTTTTCGAAATATTTATTCCGGAGACGGAAAATATGGTACACTAAAAACCGAAGCGATTCGGTTTTTTCTTTTTGTTCGGAAAACAAAAAGATAAACGACCAAGCGCTTGGATTTAGACAGAGGATGAACAGGGGCAGGAGAAACGATGAAAAGCGAATTGACTATAGCAGAAGCAACGTCTGTAGAAACAGGGAACGAAACGGGGTTGCAAGGCGGGGCTCTGCAGGATGAAATGCTTGCCGCCGTTCAAGGGCTGCTGGCGAAGGTAGAGCAAACGGGCGACGGAGAGCACGGAAAGAAGCTGCGGCAGCTGTTGGCGAAAGCGCAGAGCGAGCGGCTTTATTTGGCGTTTTGCGGGCACTTCTCGGCCGGCAAGTCGAGTCTGATCAACCGGCTGTGCAGTCATATGCTGCTGCCGTCGAGTCCGATTCCGACGAGCGCGAACATTGTGAGCATCGTGAATGGGGAGGCGGGGGCACGGGTCATTTACCGCAGCGACGAGGCTCAAGGGATGGGCGAGCCGCGGTCCGAAACGGTGCCGTTGGACGAGTTGGCAGAGCACTGCCGTAACGGCGAAGCGATTGAAACGGTGGAAATCCGCTATCCGATCCCGTTCCTGGGAGAGCATGCGGCGCTGCTGGATACGCCGGGAATCGATTCGACGGACGACGCGCATCAGCTGGCGACGGAATCGGCGCTGCATTTGGCCGACGTTGTGTTTTATGTGATGGATTATAACCATGTGCAGTCGGAAATCAATTTGGCGTTTGCAAAAAAAATGACGGAATGGGGCAAACCGCTCTATTTGATCGTGAACATGATCGATAAGCATCGGGAGCAGGAGCTGTCGTTCTCTGCATATCAAGAAGGCGTTCGCGAAGCGTTTGCCAGCTGGGGCGTGCGGCCGGACGGAATCGTCTATACGTCGGTCAAAGTGTCGAATCATCCGTCCAGCGAGTGGAGCAAGCTGGAGGGGCTGCTCGGGCAGTTGATCGAGCTGCGGCAGCCGCTCGTGCGGCTCAGCCTTGAGAAGTCGGCGCGGGCCCTTGCCGCGGCGCACGCCGAGAAGATGGCCGAGCGCAACGAGCCGACCAAGGAAGCGCTGCGCGAGCAGCTCGCTGTCTCCGGCGAAGATCTGGACGCCGTCCAGGCGGAGTATGCGGAGGCACGCGCCGAGCTGGCGCGGCTCGAATCGCTGCCTGCGGAGCTGGAGGCAGCCGTGCGCAAAGACGTGGCGGCGGTGTTGGACAACGCCAACGTCATCCCGGCCGTGACGCGGGACCTCGCGCACGCGTATTTGGAAAGCCGCCGACCCGGCTTCAAGGTAGGCTGGTTTGGCGCCGCCGCGAAGACGGCGGCGGAACGGGAGCAGCGGCTCGCTGCCCTGCATAAAGATTTTGCGTCGCAAGTGGAGACGCAGGTGGCCAGACACGTGCAGCAGACGGTCAAAGCGAAGCTGGAAAACCACGGCCTGCCGGCCGGCGCCATTACCGAGGCGGCCGACCGGATTAACGTGGAGCTTACGCCGGAATGGCTGGCCGGTCAAGTGAACGAGGCCGCGGTGTTTGGAAACGAGTATACGTTGACCTACTCGAAGCAGATTGCCGCGGAAGCGAAAAGCTTGTACCGTAGGGAGGCGTACGCCGTCAGCGACGAGCTGATCGCGGCGCTGGCGGCCGCCCTGCAGCCGCGCCTCGCGGCGCTGCGCGCGCAGCTTGCCGAGCTCGACGCGCGGCTCGCGGGCCTGCGCGAGGCGCTCCCGCT
>NZ_JTHN01000307.1 GCF_001399685.1 Paenibacillus sp. A3 | reverse complement strand
CTTCAGATGGGAGTGAAAAAGTTTTGAAGGTTATTGCAAAAACAACTCACTTCTGAAAGTGAACGACCGATGAAATAAGATATTCTGAATAAGCCCTCCAATTATTGATTGTTATTTATTGGTTCTGGTTTTTATAGTTTCATAGATCGTTAGCACTGTTTGGGGAGAGGGCAGGGGGCGTTTGCGCTTGTCCTTATACTGTATCGTATCATCATTGCCAACCGTGTCGCCAAAAAAGAGGGAAAGTAAAAACGTTAACTTTTTTGTGATATATTTTACATTTTTATATCAAATCAAAAAATATGATAAAATGTTAAATATAAACAAATATAATATTAACAAGAAAAAAGGAGGCAATTATGAAAAAATCTATTCTTGTACTTTCTTCTTTGGCTGCTGTGCTGCTGCTTTCCGCTCAAGTTGCTTTTGCCCATGAATCCAGCCTACCGACAACTGATATTCTTCCTGAAGCCTTAAATCAGGTGCCCGTCAAAACGCAGAGGTAAAGGTCACTAATTTACTCAGTCAAAACAAAAACACAGATGGGAAAAATTCGCTTTCCACACTTCAGCCATCAGCAAGCCTTCTTCCTCCAGCGCTCCAGAAGGGCACTACATTCAACTTCTCGCAGCGCGATTTCGGCGAATCCGTCGTGCAGACAAGTGACGGCGGCTATGTGTTCGTAGGCTCTACCACGGTTAATGGAAACGAGGATATCCTGTTTGCCAAGACGGACGCATCCCTGGCGCTTCAATGGGCATATACGCTGGGCGGGGCCGCAGAAGAAAAGGGTGCCGAGGTTCGGCAAACGAGCGACGGTGGGTATATCATCGCCGGGACAAGCAATGCGAGCGGTTCTAAAGATATCTACTTGGCGAAGACAGATGCTAATGGAGCGATACAATGGGCAAAAACATATGGTGGGCCAGGCCAAGAAGAGGCTAAAGCGATGGAAATCGGGCATGACGGCGGCTACGTCATTGTCGGTGCCAAGGGAGACAGCCTGTATACGACTGATGCTTTCATGCTTAAAGTGGATGCCAGCGGTAATGTTCAATGGAGCCGGACATACGGTCAGGAGAATCTGGAAGACCGCTTTTACGGCGTAAGCGTAACGCCGGATGGCGACTATGTGGGCGTCGGATATAAAACCATCAAACAAACCGTTCCAGGAGGGACGGAACAAGCGATGTACGGGCTGATGGTAAAAGTATCCGGTTCCGGAGGAACGGAATTCGAATCTACCCTGGACAAATATTCCATGCTACAAGGTGTTGCCGCAACGAGCAGCGGCTATGTGGCTGCAGGGTCCATCAACAACTTCGGTCAACCGAACAGTTCTCAAGGGTATAACATCTTTGTAACCAAGGTCGGCACTTCGGGGGCCAAGTTGTGGACGAACCAGTTTCATTCAACGAATGGCGATTTTGCCAATGATGTCAAAGCGGCCAAGGACGGCAATTATATCGTGACCGGGCTGACGAGTCCGCAAGTGGGTAAAGAAGATTTGCTGCTGATGAAAATCAACAACGCGGGAAATGCATTATGGTCGAATATGTATGATTTTGGAAACACCGGCGAAATAGGCAAGCGTGTGGCAACGACCAATGACGGCGGTTATGTGGTTACGGGTTCGTTCCAAGCGGACAGCTCCAACGGCAATTATGACGTCCTTTTGGCGAAATTCACGAGCGATTAAGCATCCGCGATAAAGTTTTGGAGTAAAGGGGCTGTCCCAAACTAACATGGTCTGACGGCTACCATGAATGAAAATGTACTTGGCCTGTGAATCTGTATGTTCCATACTGGAACCGCAGGTCACAGGCCGATGTTTTTTTGGTAGGACAAACGACAGGCTCATTCATAACCCCTTCGTCAGCAAAATTCAAGTTCAAGCAAGCCATCAACCAGTCCTTCAAGTGGCTTTAGTGGAGGATCAAGCAGTAAGCAGAGTCTAACCGGTACAAGTTCCTAGTTCCAGAAACACTAAGATTCCAAACATTTATTGAAGCAGCGACTTACTAAGAGTGCATTATAATTATAATAACTTTTATAATGAAACCTAGTGCAGCACAAAGGTTAGAAGAACTAGGAACAATACCTTACTCTAAAAAATCACAAGGAGTAAATATTAGTATGGGAAAGATAAAACAACAACATCTCGTTTCCGAGTACAAAAGAGTTTAAAGCTAATCTTTCGTAAAAATGGCCTACCAGTTTCTGAGAACTTGAGGACTGAGAGAACAAAATCGGCTATTCCATTCATAAAAGGCTGTAGGTACATATTTCCGTCTCGGGTGTTTTAATACTGATAGCCCAGCCTCTGGACAGATTTCCGCTACCCGTTAATGTCTGATCAGCTATGAATAAGCGCCATATGCCATTCGGAGACAGGCCGTTAAAATTGCTTAGCGCGACGGAAGGCGATGGCGTTGGCGCCGGGGCAGGCAAGTTGTTGACTAAAGATAAGCTCGTAGGTTTGTAAGTACCGGACGTGATGGCGCTAACGAAATACACGATGAACA
>NZ_JTHN01000306.1 GCF_001399685.1 Paenibacillus sp. A3 | reverse complement strand
TTCGGCGCAGCGCTTTTGATGCTGTTGTACCAGCGCAGCAGAAACGCGCGCATCAGCGCCCCCGTAATCGATTCCGCATAATAAGGAGCGTCCTCCGATCTGGCGATTTGCACGAACAGCTCAATCAGATGCGGATAGGGGCTCAGCGACGTTTTGGTCGGAAATTCGTCCAGTCCGGGACAATGCTCCTGCCGGGTCAGCATCGACCGGTCGGGCGGATCGGGATAAAAGGCGAAGCGCGGCTCCGGAACCGAATGCCGCTCCCATAAATCGCAGTAAATGTTATACGAATCGAGCGGAAAGCCGGGCTTATGATGAAATGAATGCACCTGTCCCGGGCGGATGAACATCAGGGTGCCTTTTTCGACGGAATACGTAACGTTGTCCACGACGATATCTCCGCGGCCGTCCAGAAATAGGTGATAGGCGAACGTATAGCCGACTCTTGTTCCTTCATGCTCGCCGCCGTTATACGTATAGGGTGCCGCCGAACGCACATGCGGAGCGATTTCTGCCAAATCCTTCATCTCGGGTTCCTCCGGGCATTAGGTTCTCACGAATAGCGGAATTTTGTACAAATCGATGGAAGGCCTTTCAAATACATTTCCAACGTCCTAATGATACAATAACCCCGACAAAAGAAAAAGCGCAGGAGGCTGGAAGGCGATGGAACACGCCGTCTAGATCACCCAATGAATAAAGCTGCACAGCAGCTTAGCCCACCTACTCCCAAGAAAGCGAGGTCGCCAAACGATGCGATTCCGACAAGTACACTTAGATTTCCACACCTCCGAAATGATCCCGCATATCGGACGGAAGTTTTCCAAGCCGCAGTTCCAGGAAATGCTCAAGCGGGGGCACGTCGACTCGATTACCGTCTTCGCAAAATGCCACCACGGCTGGGCCTATTTTCCCTCCGAAACGAACGAGATCCATCCGCATCTGGACTTCGACCTGCTCGGCGCGCAGATTGAAGCGGCGCACGAGATCGGCGTGAAGACTCCAGTCTACTTGTCGGTCGGCTTCGACGAGAAGCTGGCGCGCGTCCATCCCGAGTGGCTGATGCGAGACGAGAACGACCAGACGAACTGGGTCAAAGGGTTCATGACGCCGGGGTATCATCAGTTTTGCTTGAATTCGCCTTATCTCGATCTGATGATCCGCCAGGTGGAGGAGGTTGTGCGCAAGTACGATGCCGACGGGATTTTCCTCGACATCGTCGGCGTCCGCACCTGCTACTGCCATACCTGCGTGGCCATGCTGCGCCGGGAAGGAAAAGACCCCCGCGAGAAGCGGCACGTCGTCGAGCAGGGCGAGCGGATT
>NZ_JTHN01000305.1 GCF_001399685.1 Paenibacillus sp. A3 | reverse complement strand
GCAGCGAGCTGATCTCCCGAGGTGTGGAAGCAGGGCTCACAGTCATCACAGAATACGGAAAAAAAGGATGGGGCTCCACCATCGAATTGGACGAATTGATTGAGACGGTGATCCTGGATACCGGGCTTGGTGCCGCGCTTGTCACGATCGAAGGCCGGGAATCCGGCAAAGGCGTCGGCATCTACGACGCGCAAGGTGCTTGCAAGGATAAGGAAATCGCGCAGGTGCTCAGGCAGGTGCCGAGTCCGGGCGTTCTGCTTTGGGAAGCGCCGCAAAAGGAGCAGCAGGTGCATCTGATGCAAATGCTGGGAGCCGACGTTCATCTCGGCAATGTCGCTCCTTCGGACGTCATCTCGCTCGAAGCGCTCCGTCGGGGGCTCCGTTCGGATACGATGCTTCCCGAAGGGCTGCAATCCGCCGCCGTCGGCCATTCGTGGGATTGGCAAATTTGAAGCGGGGGAGGTCCGGTTTCCATGAATATTCAAGTGATCGCCTCCATTAACGAAGCGAGGTCCGACGATCTTCAGCACAAAACCGTTATCGTCATCGATGTGCTTCGTGCGACCTCCACGATGCTGACAGCACTTGCCGGGGGATGCCGGACGCTTGTCCCGGTCGAAACGGTGAGTCAGGCAAAAAGCTTGCAGAGCCCGGGGAATTTGCTCGGGGGCGAACGTTCGTGCAAAAAAATTCCCGGCTTCGACTTCGGCAATTCTCCGCTTGAGTATACGCCTGAAGCCTTGGCCGGAAAAACGTTAATCATGACGACGACTAACGGCACCCGGGCGATTCATAAGGCCAGAAAGGCGGATCACGTGCTGATCGGCGCTTTCCTGAACGCCGGGGCCTGTGCCCGCAAAGCGACCTCGCTGGACCAGGAAATCGTGCTGGTCTGTTCGGGAGCCCAGGACGTGTTCTCGCTGGAAGACGGCCTATGCGCCGGTCTGCTTGTGCACGAATTGCTCGGGTTGTCCGGCTGCGACCCGGACAGTCCGGCCGCCGCACAGGCGGTCGGTGATTTCGGCCTGGCCATGCTTCACGCCTACCGGCAAGTGCAGGACCGTCTGACCGAGACGCTGCTCTCCTGCGCCGGCGGACGACGGCTGACCAAGCTCGGCTTCCGCGACGATGTGACGTACTGCTCGCAAATCGATCTATTGCCTTTGGCCCCTATCGTC
>NZ_JTHN01000304.1 GCF_001399685.1 Paenibacillus sp. A3 | reverse complement strand
ATCGATACGATCGGAGGCATCGACGTAGACATTCCCAAAGACATGTGGCTGTCCATGACCCGCAAGCCGCTGGAAGCGGGAAGCCGGCATTTGGACGGGTTAACCGCACTGGCTTTCGTCCGGGAACGGTATTCGCTGGAGGACGGCGATTTCGGAAGACAGACGGACCACATGAAGGTGATGCGGGCCGTCGTACAGAAGCTGCTGGCGCCGGAGAAAATAACCGAGCTGCCCGGGCTTCTGAAACTGGCGAAAAAAGAGCTGGTCGACACGAACTTGACCGACAGCGATCTTATCAGCCTTGCGTGGCTGTTCAAGGGCATGAACGGTCAGGACATCAAATATATGCAAATTCCCGGCAAATCCGTCGTAGCAGCCGATCCGCTAGTTCGTTCTCCTCTCTGGTACTGGGAGCCTGATAAGGTACGGCTGAAGGAGCTGGTCCGTGAACAGCTGCACTAAGGCAGCGGAAATGCGAAAAGAGCAAGCGCTTGCTTAATCAATCGGTCAGCCATTTGCGCACAAGCCATATGATCACCGCCCATATCGGCAGCGTCAGCACGACGCCGATCACGGTTCCTTTCAATGCCGAGCCCTGCTTCAAACGGCACCACCTCCCAAAGGTTATGGTAGAACCCATTGTATGCCGCATAGCGACTGATGATGACTTGTCCGGCTGCATGACATGTTTTTTCCGTTGCGCCATATACTTTCCTACAGGAGGGATCGATTTATGGTGCTGCTGCAGATCTTGGGAGGCATTTTGCTCGCTTTGGCGCTGTGGGGCTTGCTGAAGCTGACGCTCAAGGCGCTGCTGTGGGTTCTTGGCGGCGCTTTTCTTCTGGGAATCGTATTCCCCGGCTTGCTGCTTTTGCTGGGCAGCCTTGTTTTCGTCACGATCAGTCTCCTCGCGACACTTGGCCTGCTGCTGTTGTTGTCCGCCTTCCGGTCATGATGCGGCGGTCGGATCGTCAGCCTTCCTCATAGGCCCGGACCGCCAGCTCGGCCCAGCGTTTAAGCTCCTCCGCGCTTTCCTGCCACGGAACGTTGAACAAATGCGTATCTGCACCATGTCCTTCTTTATTCCGCAGCCATACCTCGCCTGACGCCCCGCCGCTTTCCGAGCGTACCCGCAGCAAATAATACGGCTGCAGCAACAGCTCGGCTTCTTCAAACGGCTGATCTTGATCCATCTTCTCCCCCTTTAATTCTATATGTTGTTACCTTAACCCAACCCTGGCGAACTTATACCAGACCTTCCATACGCTTCAGGCACTGCGCCGCGGACCGCTTCGTTGCCTCGTAGACCGTTCGCCCGACCGCATAACCTAACCTGGTCGCCGTTCCCGCATACCGGTATGCTTCGCCTTGCTGCGTCGCTGCAATAAGGATCGCGTCGGTCGTCGTACCGGTAGCGGTCTGTCCTCCTTCTTCCAGAACGATATTC
>NZ_JTHN01000303.1 GCF_001399685.1 Paenibacillus sp. A3 | reverse complement strand
GCTTCAAATCAAAATTTCCAGCGGACAAGAGCGACCGGAAGTAGATACCCCGCCCCCTTGTACACCTCTATTACCTCAACTGGACCACTTTCTCAACAAGCTCAGCCGATGATTCAGGGGATCATCGGCTTTTCTGTGAAAAAAAGGAATATCTCCCTATTCACTATAACGAACTCGTGATATGATAGTAGGGACAAGTTGTTGCTGCCGGTGAGGGGGAAATTTATGACGTTTTCATTTGCTTCAGGTGAGTGGAAAGAACGAATCCGGATGCTACTCCGGCTGCCTTATCCGAGCAGGGCGCTCCGCTTTTTTCCCCCGGAGTTTACGTTTCGCAATCCGGTGCTCTCGCTGGTCAAACGGTACCGGAGCCAGGGAAAATCGTGCGGGCTTATTTTGCTGTATTTGGAAGATTTTCATCATATGTTTTCCACTTATTCCGAAGCGAGGCTTTGCGCGCTGCAGAGTCGTATCCGCCAGACGATCCTCGAGCTGCTGCCTTCCTGCTTCCGGGACAAGGACGTCATCGGAGTCCGGCAGTTTGCGCTCGACGATTACGGCATATTCGTTAAAGAACAAGCCGTTTGCGGGTTCGACGAGCTGCAGCGCAAAGCGCAGGAGCTGCAAAAAGAAGTTTCGCGCAGGCTGCGCATGCACGCGGACGACGCACAAGCTCCCGTTTCGCTGCAAAGCGGGTGCTATATCATCGGCCCGGACCTTGAAAACACGTCCGCCGGCATTCAAGCGGCCTATCACTATGCCCGCTGCATCGCGACGCGGAAGCTGCCGCCGCATTTTTGCCTGACCCGGGAGCATCTGCTGGACATTTTGAAGCAGGAAAGCATTTTCGTTCTCGCCCAACCGATTCTCAATTTGGCCAGCGGCGAATTATACGGCTGGGAAATATTGACCCGCGGTCCGCAAAACTCGCCGTTCCACACTCCCGCAGAGCTGTTCGATATGGCTTATCAAGCCGATCTTTTATCGAGATTCGAATTTTTGGTCATCAAGAAGGCGTTCATGGAAATATCGTCACGGGCGATTCAAGAGCAGGTGTTTATTAACGTGACGCCCGTTTCGCTCGGACATCCGCTGTTTCTGCATCAGCTGCTGGAAACGTTGAAGCAATTTCCGGCCATTTCGGCCTCGCAGGTCGTTCTGGAAATTACGGAACGCCACGCGATTCGGGATTTCCAATACATAGGAGCCGTCATGAACGCCTGCCGCGCTCATGGGTTCCGCTTTGCCGTGGACGATGCGGGGGCCGGCTATTCGAGCCTGCAATCGATCTCCGAGCTGGTGCCCGACATCATCAAAATCGACAGATCGGTCATTGCCGAGATCGATCGGATGTCCGTCAAGCAATCGCTGCTGAAGGCGCTGCTGCACTTCGCCGACAACATGAACTGCCAAGTGATCGCCGAAGGCGTAGAACGGCCGGAAGAGCTCAGCATGCTTTGCGAGATGCAGGTGCATATGGTGCAAGGCTTTTATTTTGCCCGTCCACAGCCGCTTGTGACCGACCAGGAACGGGTACAGCAGCTTCAATTGGTCAAAGAAAAAATTGTAGGCCACCGGCATATGCATCCCGCTTGAGGGCTTTGTGCCGATGATCACAAATTGGTCACAAAAACGGCCGCCGCTTTCCGCTCCTCGGAAAATGGCGGTCTTTTAGTATGGCAGGAGCGGAGTATTTTATGGTAGGATGAAAGCATAAAGGAGATGAAAGCGATGAGTTCCATCGACCGGATATTGGATAGCGCGCTGGCGGGAAACCGGATCAGTCTGGAAGACTGTATGGCGCTCTATGAATCGGACGAAATCGAAAAAATGGGCCATGTGGCCAACCAAATTATGCTGCGGCACCATCCGGAGCCGGTGACGACTTTTGTGATCGGCCGGAATGTCAATTATACGAATATTTGCGATGTGTATTGCCGTTTTTGCGCCTTCTACCGCGCACCGGGCTCGGCAGAAGGCTATGTGCTGCCGAACGAGGTTATTTTTCAAAAGATACAGGAAACGATCGACGTCGAAGGCACCGAAATTTTGATGCAGGGGGGCACGAACCCGAACCTGCCTTTCAGCTATTACACCGATTTGCTGAAAGAAATCAAGCAGCGGTTCCCGAACATTACGATGCACTCGTTCTCCCCGGCCGAGATTATGAAAATGAAAGAAGTATCGAACGGACTTTCACTGGAGG
>NZ_JTHN01000302.1 GCF_001399685.1 Paenibacillus sp. A3 | reverse complement strand
TTTTTGATGTGGGCCGGGTGTGAGAAAGCAAGCTCTGGAATAAAAAGGGAGTCGTTGGGAAATAGTAGATGATCTGTAACGCGTTTTTCGTTAACGGTTATCGGACTATTTTTTCAACTGGAGGCGGCTTCCTTTGAACATAAAGCGAATCTTGATGAACCGGGCCGTATCGCTGCCGCTCGCTGCGGCTTGCCTGCTGCCCATGGCGGGATGCGTCCGCTTGACGGATGCGGAGCCTCGCGCATGGCAGGCGGAGGAAGCGAGGCTCGTAGCCGCAGGCATTGACGAGGGCCCCGGCGGTCTTCGCGTAACGACGGGCTATGGACCGCCTGCGTCCGGCCGCCCGCTGCAGCCATACTCGAATGCCGGTCCGCGGATGCAATCGTTTGTTTCGTTCCAAGCTGCGGCTTACCGCTGGGAGCGGAACCGGCCTCCCGAGCTTGTGGCGATCGGCGAAGCCTGGGCGCGCTCGCACGGCTTTCCCGCTTCCTGGACGAGGCAGATCCGGATGCTCGGCGTAAAGCAGGGCCGCAGACCGCTAGTGGCGGTGGTGGAAGGGACGGCCGAACGGTTCGTCAGCAGCCCGGACACGATGAACGGCGGCATTGCGCGGCTCCGGGAAGGAGGCTGGACCGCGGACCCGCTCCGTTTTGCAGGGAGCGCGTACGAGGACGATGTGGTCCTGCCCTACTTGTCCGCAGGTTCGATCGCGAAGGATAATATTCCCAACCAATCGGATGTTTCAACCCGGGCGCTTTTGTTTAAGAAACAAGAGCTTGTGGCCGAGTTGACCTCGTCCCAAAGCAATTTGCTCGCTTGCATGATGGGGGGTTACGGTCTGCCGAAGCTCGAATGGTCTTCGGGAGAGACGCCGTTTGCTACCGATTCCCCGCTGCTGCGTAATATTACTTGCCGGGCTGAAATTGCGAGCAACGGCGATTTGAAGCAGCCCCGGCTGAACATCGTGATGCGGGTGGCGGCTTCGCCCGGCGGACCATCCGTTACCGCCGATAGTTGGGCATCGAACCTGCAGCGGCAGGGAACGGAATTGATCCGGTTGCTTCAAGGCCTGCGCTCCGATCCGCTGCGCTTGGGGGAGTCCGTGCGGCAGCAATATCCTGGCGTGTGGAAACAGGACCGCTGGCGTGACGCTTTCACCCGTGCCCGAATCGATCTGCAGGTTAGGGTTACATTCGACGGAGGTGCTTGACGATGAAAACAAAAAAACACGCACAATGGATGAGAACGGCGGCTCTGTTGTCCGCACTGATTCTCACCGTGACGCTGACAGCTTGCAAGAAAGAGGCGGCCCAGCCGCCGAAAACCCCGGAGCCCGCTCCGACGGAGCAGACGACCCCTCCAGGACAAACGACTCCACCGGGGCAAACGACCCCGCCAGGTCAACCCGGACAGACGACGACGCCGGGTCAGACCGGCCAAAGCGGAGAGGCGGCCAAGCCGCCGGAGGAAGCTCCTATCAAAATCGGTCAGCTTCAATATACCGAATTGGAGCGGACGACCGTCGCCACGTCGGCCAAAACCGCCGGCGTACCGACGTATTATTTGCCGGAGCGTGGAGCCTCGGACGATAAGATCGACCAGATGGGAACCAGCGCCAAGCTGCTGACGCTGAAATATTACAAGATGACGATCATGGAATCGCCGGAAGAGATCAAGCCGAGCGGCAAGGTGGAATCGAAGCAGGAGGTCAAGCTCCGCAACGGGACAGGCCAATGGGTCACGGCTGACGGGCAAAAGACCCTTCATTTGAAGCTGGACAAAACTTATATTGCTCTTAGCTCGGACAAGCTGTCCCAAGCAGACTTGCAAACCGTAGCCGAATCGCTGGCGACATTGAAATAAGCGGCAAAGGCAACGCATTAGGAACGGACTCGCAGTAAATAAAAACGGCGCTCTCCCTCGGAGATGCGCCGTTTCCTTTTAGGTCTACGTACTTTCCTTCTCCTTCTGCTTGCGGTGAGCGATGCGGCTGCTGGCGGACGCCGCGATAGCGCCGACGATATCGTCAAGGAACGTATGCTTGTGCTTGCCGCTCTTATCGTTCAGCCGCCCGACCAGCCCCGGCTTGACTTTGTCAATATATCCAAAGTTGGTGAGCCCGATGCTGCCGTACACATTGACGATCGACAGAGCCAGGATTTCATCACAGCCGTACAGCCCCTCGTCGTTTTCGATCATCTCCTGAAGCGGAGACAGCAGCTTGCCCTCCTCGGCCAGCACGTCGAGCTGAATCCCCGTCAAAATGGCATTCTGCACTTCCCGTTTGCCGAGGACCTGCTCCACGCTTTCCCGGCATTCGTCCATCGACAGGCTGGAGTAGTAGTCTTTTTGCAGAAAATAAGTAAGCTCCGCTATATCTTCCATGGTGACGCCGCGCTTCGTCAGCCACAAGGCCGAAGCTTCGGCAACCTGCTTGCTGTTCAAGCTGTAGCTCATAGAGGCCTCCTTAGGATTCCGAGAAAAAACGGAAGTGGTTTTTGCCTTGCTGCTTCGATGCGTACATCGCCGTATCGGCGCACTGCAGCAGCGTTTCGATATCATGCCCGTCCTCGGGATAGCAGGAAACGCCGATGCTGCTCGTAATGCTCATCGTTTGGCCGTTCAGCTCGAAAGGCTGGTTTAGCGTCTGCGCGATTCTGCCGACGATCTTGGCAACATCCTCGCGGTGCTCAAACTGCTGCACCAGCACGACGAACTCGTCGCCGCCCATCCGGCAGACCGTATCCGGTTCCCGGATGGAATGCGAGAGACGGGAAGCGGCCATGGTCAGCAGCTCGTCGCCGGTCGCATGGCCGTATGTATCGTTAATGCGTTTAAAATCATCGAGGTCTAGGTAAATGACGGCCAGCTTATGGTGGTAGCGCTTCGCCATATGCAGCGATTGTATAAAACGATCTTGAAACAGCCTGCGGTTCGGCAGTTGGGTCAACGGATCGTAGTAAGCCAGACGCGTCAGCCGTTCTTCCTGCTTCTTGAACGCCGTGATGTCTTTGGCTGCCAAGGCGGCCTGCCATCCCGAAGACTTGCCTGCTAACGGATATCCTTGGCCTTCAAGCCATACGAGAGCTCCGTCCGGCAGCACGACCCGAAACGTCATCGCGAACGGTTCGCGTTCTTGAAGAAGCCGGCGGCATGCCTGCTGCAGCGGAAGGAGATCGGATTCGTATACCCAGCGGAACAATGCCGAACCGTAGTTGGGCTCCGGGGACAAGCCGACCGGCGAACCGGTTTCGTCGAATACCCACAGCCAATCCGGAGATTGAAGCACAACGGCCCGGTATAGGTCGTCAGGCACGAAATCATGAAGACGGTTTTCCATGGAAAATCACCTCTTTTTGGAAAAACACATCTATATTATAGGCTTTTAGTACTGCATAAATCAAGGATATATCCGTCCAAAGTACCATGAACGAAATCGTCCTCCGAATCGGACAAATTGGTGTCATAAACTTGTCTGCCGCCCGTATACATAAAAGTAAAAACGGACAACACCCCAATACCAAGGAGGAACACGCAATGAAACAATACAAATGGATACGATGGGCCGCCGCTGTCGGAATGGTCGCTCTGCTTGCCTCCGGCTGCTCGCCTTTGGGAAAGAAGGAACAGTCGCAGCAAATCGATCCTCCGCCGGCCGGAGCGGACGCCATGGCCACAAGCGGCAAGGTGTCCCAGACGATTGCCAATCCGATGCAGGTGACGGTTTACACCAAGGATGAAAAAGGGTTCGTCGCTCCGATTGCCGTTCAAGTCGAAAAGAGCCAAGGCGCCGCACGCAAGGCGCTGGAATACATGGTGGACGGCGGTCCGGTACAAGGACGTCTGCCGGCCGGATTTACAAGCCTCCTTCCCAAAGGTACCGAAATTAAAGGCATTAACATCGTGGAAGATCAAAAACTGGCTATCGTTGATTTTTCCAAAATGTTTACGGATTATAACCTGCAGGACGAAAGAAAAATTATGGAAGCCGTCACCTGGACCTTGACGGGCTTTCCTTCGGTGGAAAAGGTGCAGCTCCGCGTCGAGGGCAAGCCTTTGAAAGAAATGCCGGTCGGCGGCACGCCGCTGGACGAACCACTGACCCGGGCGATCGGAATTAACGTGGAGAAGCCGGAAAGCGTAGAGTACGGACAATCGACGCCGGTTACGCTGTATTTTTTAAATCAGAATCAGGAAAATTACAGCTATTACGTCCCCGTAACCCGGCTCGTCCCAAGGACGGACAACGTCGCGGAAGCGGTCATCCGGCAGCTTATTGCGGGACCGGATCAGAAGAAAGGCTTGGTTGCCGTCATGGCTCCGGGAGCCGAGCTGCTGAAAGTGGACAAAACGAACGACCTGATCACGGTCAATTTCTCGGACAAAATGCTCGGTCCGGATAAAAAAGCGCCTGCCGAAGCGTTGAAAGCGGTCGTCTTATCGCTCACGGAAAATACGAACACGGCCGCCAAGGTGCAAATTCTCGTGAACGGCGACGCCAAAGTAAGCGCAACCGATAATCAGAGCTACGCGAAGCCCGTATCCCGGCCTCAAACCGTGAATCAGCTGAAGCTGTAGCTGTGCGCGATGCCTCATAAACGAACGCTCCTTCCTGTACGGCCCGCTTCCGGAAGGAGCGCTTTTTCGTTTCCGCAGGCCCGTTTGGTTTTCCGGGGGCGCTCTGGTACAATGGGAACGTGAAAGCCAAAAGGAGGAAATGAGACTTAAATGAGAAGCGACGGGAGAAGAGTCGATCAGGCGCGTCCTGTGAAAATTACGACCAATTACAATAAACACGCCGAGGGCTCGGTGCTGATCGAGGTGGGAGATACTCGGGTCATCTGCACGGCGACGGTGGAGGAACGGGTTCCGCCGTTTATGAAAGGGCAGGGCAAAGGATGGGTGACGGCCGAATACTCGATGCTGCCCCGGGCGACTTCGGTCCGCAATCAGCGCGAAGCGGCCAAAGGGAAGCTCGGCGGACGCACCATGGAAATTCAGCGGCTGATCGGACGGGCGCTGCGTTCCGTCGTCGATCTGGAAGCGCTGGGCGAGCGTTCCATTACGCTGGACTGCGACGTGATCCAGGCGGACGGCGGCACCCGGACGACGTCGATCACCGGCGCGTTCGTCGCCATGGCGATCGCGATGGATAAAATCGCGCGGGAGCGGAATTTGAACCGGTTCCCGATCACCGATTTTCTCGGTTCCGTGAGCGTGGGCATCATTCAGGAGCAGCCGTGCCTGGACCTGAACTATGAAGAGGATTCCAAAGCGAAGGTCGATATGAACGTGGTGATGACTGGCCAAGGCAAATTCGTCGAGGTGCAAGGAACCGGTGAAGAAGCCCCGTTCTCCCGGCAAGAGCTTGACGCGCTGCTGGCGTTGGCCGAAACGGGCATCCAGGAGATGGTTCGGGAGCAAGCACTGGCGCTCGGACCGATTGCCGAACGCATTAAGGGGGCGTCCCATGCGACTCGGACCTGAGGTCGTTATCGCGACGACGAATACGGGCAAGCTCAAAGAATTCGAGAAGATGTTCCAGGAGAAAGGCATCGCGGTCAAAAGCCTGCTCGATTACCCGGAAATCCCTGATATCGTCGAGGACGGAGATACCTTTGCGGCGAACGCCTTGATCAAGGCCAGAGCGGTGGCCCGGCGGCTCGGCGTTCCTGCAGTGGCGGACGACTCCGGCTTATGCGTGGATCGTCTGGACGGCGCGCCGGGGGTATACTCCGCCCGCTACGCGGGCGAGCCGAAGGACGACGCGGCGAATAACCGCAAGCTCGTCAGTGAGCTCGACAAGCTGGAGCCGCTGCCCCGGCCGGATCAGGCGGCTCATCCCGAAGCGCTTAGCCCCGCCCGTTTCGTCAGCGCCATTGCGCTCGTGGATGCGGAAGGAACGCCGCTTGCCGAAGTCGAAGGGACGTGCGAGGGCGTCATCATTCGCGAAGCGCGTGGCAGCGGGGGCTTCGGGTATGATCCGTTGTTTTACGTCCCGCAGCTCGGCCGGACGCTGGCGGAACTGACGCTCGAAGAGAAAAATGCGCTCAGCCATCGCGGTCAGGCCATCCGCAAATTGTGGGACTTCTTGGCCTAAGGAAGCCGTACCGCTATTATCGAATCGATACTTTGTAATGGCGCAGCCACGTGTCGACCTGGGCCAAATAAGCGAACAGCTGCGGCCCGGTCATCAGCTGGCCGAACCACGGCAGCTGGAAGCGGCCTTCGTCGTCCTCGGCGAGGGTGCGGATTTTGGCCGTATCGATGAATGGAAGCAGAGGCGAGGACGGATCGTTTAAGATGTCCAATACCCAGGAGCGGACGGCGGTCAAGTAGTTCGGATTGTGCGTTTTCGGATACGGGCTTTTTTTGCGGGCCAGCACGTCTTCGGGAAGTATGTCGTGGAGCGCTTTGCGCAAAATGCCCTTTTCCCGGTCGCCGGCCGTTTTGACCTCCCAAGGAATGTTCCATACGTATTCGACCAGCCGGTGATCGCAGAACGGCACGCGCACTTCGAGGCCGACCGCCATGCTCATCCGGTCTTTGCGGTCGAGCAGCGTCGGCATAAAGCGGGTAATGTTCAAATAGGACATCTCCCGCATCCGGTTCTGCTGCCCGTTCTCGCCGGCCAGACGGGGCACTTCGGAGAGAGCTTGCCGATAGCGGTCCTGCACATATTGGGCGGGCTTTACCCAATCGACGAATTCGGGAGAGAGCAGGGCGACGCGTTCGGGGGTCGCCAGCGACCAGGGGAAGGTTCCGGCATTCAGCGCTTCCTCCCGGTGAAACCAGGGGTACCCGCCGAAAATTTCGTCGGCCGCTTCGCCGGATATCGCCACCGTGGCGCCTTTTTTAATTTCGCGGCAAAATAAATAAAGCGAACCGTCCACATCGGCCATTCCGGGCAAGTCCCTGGCCAGCACGACGGTTCGGAGCGCTTCGACCAGTTCCGGCGTATCGAATTCGATCGCATGATGCACGGTTCCGAGGTGTTCCGTCATCCGCTTGATCCAAGGCGCATCCGCGTTCGGCTGAAAGGCGCTTGCTTGGAAATGCTTATCGTTGTCGACATAGTCGACCGAATAGGTGTGCAGGGCTCCGAGACCTTGCCGGGCATAGTATTGTGCGGCAAACGTCGTTAGCGCGCTGGAGTCAAGCCCGCCGGACAGCAGCGTGCAGATCGGCACATCCGAAGCGAGCTGGCGGATCACCGTGTCCCGAAGCAGCTCGCGCACTTTGGCGGCCGTCGTCTCCACGTCGTCCTCGTGCGGCTTGCTTTCCAGCTTCCAGTAGGCGCGTACGCTTAGGCCGCGCGCATCCATGACCATGCAGTGACCCGGCTTCAGCTCCTGCATATTTTTATAGACGCCGTGGCCCGGCGTGCGCGCCGGCCCGATGGCGAAAATTTCCGCCAGTCCTTCGCCGCTGATCTGAACCGTAAAGTCCGGATGCGCCAGGATGGCCTTCGGCTCCGAACCGAACAGCAGCCGGCCATCCGCGTAGGAATAGAAAAGAGGCTTGACGCCAAGACGGTCGCGGACGAGGAACAGCGTCTGCTCTTCGTCGTCCCAAATGGCAAAGGCGAAGATGCCGTTGAGCCGGTCGACGCAGGCTCGGCCCCATTCGACGAACGAAACGAGCAGCACCTCGGTGTCGCAGGTGGTGGCGAACCGGTGGCCTCGCTGCTCCAGCTCTTTTTTTAATTCGGGTGCATTGTATAGC
>NZ_JTHN01000301.1 GCF_001399685.1 Paenibacillus sp. A3 | reverse complement strand
TAATGGAGGTTGCCGACCGTGTATTCGAAATGGTGGATGGAAAATTTATCAGTGGTTAAAAAGACGAGCAGGCCGTTGCTGCTCGTTTGCATCGCCGCATCCCTCGCATTGTCGTCCGGATGCTCGTTGCTGCCAAAGGAGGACGAGGAGGAAACGCTTCCGGCCATTACCCCGCCCCAGCTGTCCAAAAAACCGGAGTATGTAGTCAAAACGGAGACGCTGGTGTTCGACGTTCCTCTCTCTGGGAAGCTGATGTCGACCGTAGAAGAAGATTTATACTTTACGGATGATGCCAGCCGGCGGATCAAATCCTTCCCGGTCAAAACCGGAGACAAGGTTGAGCAGGGGCAATTGATCGCCGAGCTCGACGTTACGGAGCAGGAAAATAAATTGCGGCAGAAACGGCTGCAGACGCGCCAGGATGAATTGAGTATGATCGAAAAGCTGCGCAAAGCCGACGAGACAGGCCCCGAGCAGCTGGAGCGGGACAAAATCGAATTTGAATTAAAAAAGGAAGAAGTCACCACGCTTGAAAAAACGATTGCCGGGGCCAAGCTGACGGCTCCTTATGCAGGCACGATTATCTCCGTTTACATGAAAAAAGGCGATACGGCCAAGGCTTACGATGCGGTCGCCACGATCGCGGATCTGTCTCAGCTTACGGTGGCTGCAACCATTAGCGCAGATAGCTTGACGAAAGTAGCCGTTGGCATGGAGGCTGAAGCGGACATCAACGGCGTAGGCAAGGTCAAAGGCAAAGTGTCAAAGCTTCCGAATCCGAAGGCCGAGAACAACGGCAATGGCAACGGCGGCGGGTTCCCGGGCGGAGGCCAGCAGAGAAAGCCTGATTCGATCGAAAACTATTTGCTGATCCAGCTTGACCAATTTCCGGAGGGGCTTGCCCACGGAACGCCGCTCGGAGTGAAAATTATTACCCAGCGTAAGGAGAACGCCGTTACGATTCCGCTGGCCGCTCTTCGTTCGTATGCGGGCCGCAATTACGTGCAGGTTGTGGACGATAAAGGCAACAAGCGCGAAGTGGACGTCGAGCTCGGATTGCAGACGTCGACGGCTGTAGAGATTGTGAAAGGTCTCACTCCAGGGCAGAAAGTAGTGGGACGCTAATGGCGATGCTCCGGTTTTTATTCCGTAAAATGTGGAACACGCGCTGGCTGACGCTCAGCACGCTCGCCGGCCTCGTTATGGCCGTCGCTTTTACGACCAGCATCCCGATGTATTCCGACGGCTCGCTCAAGCGCGTCGTGTCGAAATCGCTGGAGGAGAAAAACAACGGGCTTTCCGCCGGTGCCGTCATGATCCGATTTCAAGCGTCCGGCAACGAAAAAGCCGATCTGAATGCGTTAAGCGACGTTGACCAATACATAAAGGAAGATTTGCCCAAGGACATCGCGTTTCCGTATGATGCTTACGTACGGACGTATTCGATTCGCGGCTCGCAAATTACGCCCGAGGATACGAGCAAGGTCGATCCGAGCAAGCGCCGGCAGATGACGCTGATGGCCCAGAACGGCTTGAAGGATCAAGTCGAGCTGACGCAGGGGCAGTGGTTCTCCGAACAGCCGCAGGGCGGAATCATTGAAGCCGTTATTCACGAGGAAGCGATGTTCCGCAACGACCTCCATATCGGCGACGTCTTCACTTATCCGATCAGCGGCGGAAACGGCATTGCCCCGCTCAAAGTGAAAGTGACGGGAACGTTCAAGCCGAAGAACGATACCGATCTGTATTGGTATCAAGGCATGGAAGGCCTGCTTACGTCCTTTTTTATGAGCGAAGCCGGTTTTAACGAT
Organism: Paenibacillus sp. A3; assembly: GCF_001399685.1. Lineage (GTDB taxonomy): Bacteria > Bacillota > Bacilli > Paenibacillales > NBRC-103111 > Paenibacillus_G. Next base: position 2,324 of record NZ_JTHN01000301.1, on the reverse strand, counting down.
TACGTGCTGAAAAACAAAAAAATCCCGCTTAGCTTGGCCAATTGGTATTATGCTTTTGATTTGCGGGAAATCAAGACGAGCCAGCTGTCCTCGCTCCAGTCGAAGCTGGAACGCTTGGATATCGTCTTGTTCCAAAAGCTCAAGAACACAAGGGTGGATATTTCGTTTATCCCGCTGCTGCAGGAATTTAAGGTGCAGAGCTTGCAGCTGCAAATGCTGCTCTTTACATTGGCGGCGCCGATGATCGCCATGGTGTTCTATTATATCGTCATGAACGCCAGACAATCGCTCGACCGCCAGCGCACCGTCATTGCGGTGATCCGCAGCCGGGGCGGCAGTACGAATCAAATCATCTGGATTTACTTGCTCGAAGGGCTGCTGCTCGGCGCGGTTGCGATGATCATCGGGCCGCTGCTCGGCTGGTTTATGGCGAAGAGCATAGGTTCGTCCAGCGGGTTCCTGACGTTCGTCGACCGCAAGGCGGTACCTGTCGGGGTATCGACCGAAGCGCTGCTGTACGGCGCGGCCGCAGTCGTTATTGCGCTGATGGCCAGCGTCATTCCGGCCATTGTCTACGCCAAAGCCTCCATCGTCAGCTATAAGCAGAAGCTGGCCAGATCGGATCGAAAACCGTTTTGGCAGCGCTGGTTTTTGGATGTGGTGCTGATCGGTCTGGTGGGCTACGGGTATTATCTGTTCCACGACCGGCAGGATTTATTCAGCCGGACCGGGCTTACGACCGATCAGTTGAGCGTGAATCCGCTGCTGTTTTTTATTCCGGCATTGTCGATCATTGCACTTGGACTGTTTTTCCTGCGCATTTTCCCGTGGCTGCTTCGCTTCGGCAACTGGCTGGGCAAAAGGCTGCTTCCGGTTCCAGTCTACCTGACGCTGACCCAGCTCTCGCGTTCGTCTACGGCGTACTACCCGCTCATGCTACTGCTCATTTTGACGCTCGGGCTCGGCATTTACAACGCCTCTGCGGCTCGGACGATCGATTTGAACTCGACGGAACGGGTGCTTTACGCCTACGGCACCGATGTTACCATGAGAGCGGAATGGACCTCCGTATCCGACGATTTGCCGTCAACGTCTAATCCGAACAAGGGCGGACAAGGCCAAGGACAGGGGCAAGGCGGAGGCGGAGGCGGAGGGAAAAATCCCGGTCAGGGAGGCGGCGGTCAGCCGGGAGGTCCGGGCGAAGGCCCTCCGACGAAAATGCGTTACATCGAACCTCCGTTCCAAGTGTTTCGGGAGCTGGAAGGCGTCGAGCACGCGGCACGCGTGCTGCAATCGAAGGGGAACGTGGTCGTTTCCGGCAAGTCGCTCGGACAGGGCATGCTGATGGGCATCGATAACGTCGATTTTGCCAAGGTGGCCTGGTTCCGCAAAGACTTGTACAAGACGCATCCTTACAACTACTTGAATTTGTTGGGGCAATACGAGCAGGCGGTCATCATTCCGACCTCTTTTGCCGATAAACATCATATCAAGTCGGGGGATTTGATCAGCATTTCGGTTTCCAGCCAGCCGGTCGAGTTTGTCGTGGTGGCTACCGTGCCTTACTGGCCGAGCCAGTATCCGGATCAGACGCCGTTTTTTATCGCCAACCTCGACTATGTGTACGATCAAGCGCCCGTCGTACCTTATGATGTATGGATGAAAATGAAAGATGGAGCCAAAGTGGCGCCGGTCATTGAAGCGCTCAAAGCAAAGAATATCGGCATTGCCAGTGTCAAAGACGTCCGCAACGAACTGATCACGCAGAAAAAGCACCCGGCGCGCGGCGGCGTGTTCGGTATCTTGAGCCTCGGCTTTCTCGTATCCGTTCTTGTCTCGTTGATCGGCTACATTTTGTACTGGTTTTTCAACTTGTCCAGCCGGGTCGTTCAGTTCGGCGTGCTACGCGCCATGGGGTTGTCGCGACGACAACTTACGGGCATGCTGCTGCTTGAGCAGCTGTTCACGGCCGGTCTGGCCATTGGACTCGGTCTCGGCATCGGCAAACTGACGAGCTACTTGTTCCTGCCGTTCCTGCAAACCGCGGAGAACGTCAAGACGCAGGTACCTCCATTCCGCGTTATATTCGATGCGAGAGATACCGATCAGCTGTATGTCGTCATAGCCGTAATGATGCTGACCGGTGCCGGGTTGTTGTTCCTTCACATCAGAAGGCTGCGCGTACACCAGGCCGTGAAGCTGGGAGAGGAGAAATGATGCAGTGATTCATTGCGACGGACTCGTCAAAATATACAAGACCGACGATATCGAGGTCGTTGCGCTTCAAGGGCTGAACATTTCCGTCGCCCAAGGGGAAATGATGG
>NZ_JTHN01000300.1 GCF_001399685.1 Paenibacillus sp. A3 | reverse complement strand
TTCTTGTCCACGGTGGAGAGGATCGTTTTCTCGTCCTCGTGCTTGAAGACGATTTTGCCGATCTCTTGGCCCAGCTCTTGCTGTTTCTTAATGGTAGCGGCGTCGAAATTCACTTTCTGGTCGGATTCCTTCGCCAGTTCCTTTGGATCAAGCTCCACAAATTTGCCTACCACATCTTTCGGCAGCGGCAGCATCGGAATGTTCGGTACCTTCACCCAAATTTTTTGATCGGTCATCACGATCGGCAGATTGATGTTCATCGCCATATCGCCTTTGAGCTTGGCTTCGATGTTCATTTCCATTTGGAACGGTTCTTGCTGGTAAGCGCCAGTTACGGCCACTTCCATGTTTTTGAGCATTTGCGCCCCTACGGCAAGCTGCGGATTTTCTTCCAAAGCGTCGGCTGGGAAGTCCATGTTCATCGCGAAGGTCATTTTGTAATCGGCCGATTTCATATCCGCAGCCGTTTGGAACGCCTTCTCCAGCGTTTCCTTCGGTGCTGGCTTTGCTCCGCAGCCGGCGAGGACTGCCATCACAACCAGCAGCGCGCAAAGTGCAAGTGCAATTTTCTTCCTGTACATCTGAGTTGATCCCCTCTCCAAATCTGACTCTATTTTTGCAACATTGCTTATTCTATTACAAAAAAATAGATTTGAAAAGGAATGATTGGTAAATCATGTCGAATTTCATAGTCTAATGGAACGAATATCCTACTTCGGAACTAGATTGCGAATGGGCGACTCACGATTGGATTGCCGCCTCTGCCTTTGCTTTCCGTTCGGCCCACATCCGGTAAGGGATAAGCATCACAAGGCAAACGACAAAGAGTGCATAAAATTGCGGGTTCGGAATGCGGTTGATGCGAAAAACGGCATCGAGCGCCGCCACGGAAAAAGCAAACAGCATTCGCCCTTTGCAGGTTGTCGGGGACGATTTGGGATCCGTAATCATGAAGAAGGAGAAGAGCTGCAGCGATGCGCCCAGAAGAGGTCCCAAAGCGGCGTACAGCGGGGCGCCGAAATAAAAATGACGGATCAGCGCAAACAGCGTGAAGCTGCCGAGGAACGTAAGCACCGAGTCCAACCGGTTCGCAATGTAGCAGACGACGATGCCAAGCGCCAAAATCACCGCCATAACGGGTAAGCCGTTCGTCCACTGCTTCGGCGTGCTGACCGCAAACTCGGGAAGCATGAACAGCATGATTACCATCGCGACATTATTAGGGTTGAAGATGTGTCCGCCTTTGAACCGTATCGCATATTTGATGACAATGGCGAGAAACGATGTGAGCGCGTAAGTCCATACGACATGAGAGCTGAGCAGCAGGCTGACCCCGATGCCCGTGATGACTGCGCTGAGGGGGAACTGCCAGATTCCCCTTTTCAGCCGATACAGGACAAGTTCAGTACCGGCGGAGGCGATCACAGAGACGATGACGGCGTCCCATTTCTGGAAAAAGCCGAGATACACTTGACCGGCGACGGCGAAGCTGCTCAAAAACAGCAGTACGAAATACCGGGGGTCGATTTTGTAATCCGACCAGGATACGACGGTACGCAGTTTGGTGGATAGTTCGTTGCGCATACAATCCTCCATTCATTTCGATATAGGTTGGATTTGAAACCGCCGGTACGCCGGTTGACGGCCGGACCTCGGTCGGATCGTTTTCCATTCGACCCGGTGACGGGAGGTGACCCCTTGTTCGTGCTCTCCAAGCATGCCCTTCAACCGGTTCTCGGCTTCCGCCTTTTGCAGCGCGGCCGCCTTCTCCGCGAGGTCAGCCCGTTGATACCGTTCGATCCAGTCTTCGGCGTCGTTCAAGAGCGCTACGGGATGCGAATGCGTCTCGTCCGGGGGAAACATCCGGAGCAGCAGCGCCGAGGAGGCGGGCGAACCGTCCCAAGCGGGCGGGCGTCTCGACAGTACATGTCCGTGCCAGAAGCGGGATTCTTTCTCAATCAGCTCCGTTATCCGTCTCTCCTCGCGCTCCAAGCGGAACGTGCGGAACTTGTTGCCTCCGATCAGGACGGCGATCCACCAATGGTCCGCTCCGGTGACAGCCATCAGATGGTGACACTGTATGACGATGCGCTCCGGAAGGACGGCTTGCTCCCATTCGTCCTTGCGGTATTCGCCTGCGGTCTTGCAGAGCAGACCGGCTTGTTGACCGACGAGCCAGCGATCGATGGTCGCCAGCATAAACGGGTGGTGCGGATGCTGGAAAAGCGAGTGGCGGCGAATCGCCTTAAGCCCGGTCCGCTCCATGAACCGGCGGGCGATAAAGTCTTTCATCTGCTTTCCCAGCCGCATCGCTTCGGTTTCGGGAGGGGAGAGCGCTTCTCCGAGTTTGTCCATATACACATCCATCGGACCTTTCCACGGGTCTGCCCCGCAGACGGCCGCGGCATCGCTTCCTCCCAGGCCGCGGCGCCGCCAAGCCAGCCATTCCTCATGGGAGAGATCCTTGGTACGCACGAGCGTTTTGGCCCACATGTAGCGAAGCGGCCTCCTTTCGTCGGAAATTTTTTCAGCGATGGTCATTCCGGCAGCAGTTCGCGGAGGAGCCGGGCCCCTACCGCATATAGGGCAAGCTGACGGGAGCGGCTTTCCTCGTGCAGCGGAAGCATGGAGAGGTAGAGCAGACATTCGATCCCGCGAACCGCTTCCAGCCTGCTGCCGAGCCTCGCGTCCCATTCGTCGCGCAGGCTGGTCTGAAGCGGCGTAAACGGAATGTCCAGCTCAAGCCGGCCCGGCGCGTGGACGAGCGAGAAGCGGTTATGGGAAATATGCTCGTAGCCGCTCAGGCTGTGCCGGATTTTGGCCAGATCGTATCTTTGATCGCCGTATAGCCCCCGCTTGCCGAAGCTTCCGCGGGGATCGATCAGCTTCAGTTCGCGTGTCGCCGGGTGATACAGTATATTCCCGAAGCACATGTCTCCGTGCAGAAGAGCGGGAACGGAATCCGTCAGCAGCTCGCGGAATACGGCGATCCCGCTTTCGAACAAGCGGACCGGGCAAGGAAAGTCGGCCCCGTTCAAACGAAGCTTCCCCGTCCGGTGCACGTCCGCCGCCCAATGGCTTCGCGCCAAAAAGGAGGCGAGCCGCTGGCGCGTTTTGCGGATATACATGTCCGCGAGCTGATGCCGGGTTACGCCGGCCGGATACCGGGCAAAGGTGCGAAAGATGTTGTCGATCCGCTCCCACACGGCCCCCCATTTCGGCTGCGCAGCCTC
>NZ_JTHN01000030.1 GCF_001399685.1 Paenibacillus sp. A3 | reverse complement strand
GTCCGCTTTACACGATGCCGGAACGGCATTGGCAGGACGTGCTGCAGGTGAATTTATCCGCTTTATTCCCGGTTGCCAAAGCAGCGATTCCTTCGTTGGCCCGCTCCCGGGGCAGCATGGTTAACGTCGCGTCCGTTGCCGGCATCAGCGGCACGGCCGGGCAGACGAACTATTCGGCGGCGAAAGCCGGCGTCATCGGATTTACGAAGGCGCTGGCGCGCGAGGCCGGACCGCTCGGGGTACGGGTGAACGCCATCGCTCCGGGCTATGTGGAAACCGGCATGCTCGGCCATCTGCAGCATGACAGAAAGAAAAAACTGACGCGGGGCATTCCGCTCAGGAGGCTCGGCCGGCCCGAAGAAATCGCCGAGGCGGTCCTGTTCCTCTTGTCGGATTCCGCTTCGTACATGACCGGTTCCGTGCTGGTGGCGGACGGGGGATTATATTGACAAAGGAGCTGTCGAGGGATGGAACGGAATCAGGAAGCTTTGAAGAGACGCTTGGTCGAGCTGGCATTTGAAATTACCGGAGAAGGGGAGCTCGGCGAAAACCAGGATTACGACGTTTACTTAACTTCGCCGCTGCCCGAACTAGGGGTCGATTCGTTGACGGCGCTTGAGCTGGCCGTGCACTTGGAGCGCGAATTCGGGACTCGCCTGGAGGAGCAGGAGCTGACGCAGATTCGCACGCTGGAGGACATCGTCCGGTTTGTCGAAGCTAAAGGAGACTAAGATGCGGGTACAATGGCTCCGGCAAAATTATGCGTCCGTCGCGCGGAAAGTCCGGCCGCTTCAAAGCGACGATCCGTTTTTTGTCGACCGTTTTCAATCGATATTGACCGCTTTCCTGTACGGCTACAACAGCGTGCTGAACAGCCGCCGGCTGGAGCCCGAGGCGGTTCGGCAGGAACTGGACGGACGTTTCGACGAGTTTTACCGGGGGTTCGCGTATGAGGGGCTCGGCATGGGGCTCGGAGCCCGGACGCTGTTTCTCCGCTCCGAACGCATGCGGCTCGAACAAGCCATGAACGCGGTAGCGCCGGGCTATTTGTACCAATATTACGTGGGGCTCGGCTGGTGGCTGTCAATGCGCTACGGCTTTCGCCAAACAGGCTACCGCCGTTTTCTGCGCGATCTAAGCCCGCTCTATGGCCCTATCGTGTTTGACGGGGCCGGGTTCCGCACCGGGTTGTTCCGCTTCGGGACAAATCCGGGGATCGTCGCGCGCTTTGCGGAATTCGGTCCGTTCGGGCAGCGGGTTTGCTATCAAGGGCTCGGCCGTTGCCTGTGGTTTCTGCACGAATTCAACCTGCTGCGGGTGATGCAAGACGTGCAGCGTCTGCCGCCCGAGCGTCGCGGCGACACGATGAGCGGAGTCGGGCTGGCCGTCGCTTACAGCCTGTTCGACGATCCGCACCGGGCGCTGGAGCTGCGCCGCCCGATGCCTGAGGAGCTGCGTCCCGCCTTTCGGCAAGGGCTTGCGTTCGGCTGGGAGGCCAGAAGGCTGCAGACCCCGGGATTTGCGGCGAAGCTGGAAGGCATTTCGTCCGAGGCGGCGGATATGATTCACGGATATGTCCGGTCGGTGCATCAGGTCAGACAGGAGCTACTGGACGGCGGGGCGGGAGTTCGTTTTTATACCGACTGGCTGGATGGCGTCCGCCGGCGTCTGGCAAACGAAAGTTAACAAGGGGAGAGACCATGCGATGAAATCGATAATCCGGGTAGTGGGCATTTTAAGTGCGGCTCTTGTTCTAGTGGCCGGCTGCTCCGCCGGAACGGGGGGCCGCAGCACCGAATACGGCATCTCCTATACGGACGTCACGGAGCAAGCGGGCATTAAATTTAAGCACGAGAAGGCGCAGTTCGATTCCAAAGGGGACAACATCATGCCTTGGCTGCAATCGACAGGCGCGGGCGTGGCCGTCGGCGATTACGACGGAGACGGTCTTATGGATCTGTACTTCATCAGCTCCAAGGCGAACAGCATGAACGCTCTTTACCATAATAACGGGGACGGCACGTTTACCGACGTGGCGCCCAAGCTGGGGCTTGCGGACGTGAACCGGGAAGCCGTCTCCGAGACGGCCCTGTGGATCGATTACGACAACAGCGGGCATCCGAGCCTTTTCATCGGGAAGTGGGGTGGGCCGAGCCAACTGTTCCATAATAATGGGGACGGCACGTTTACAGACGTATCCGAGAAAAGCGGCGTCAGCAACTATATTGGAAACTACGCCAAAGCCATCTCGCTGGATTATAATCGCGACGGTCTTTTGGACATCTATTTAGGTGGCTATTTTCACGAAAAAAACAATTTGTTCCATCTCACCACGACGAAAATCATGCACAACGATTTCGAGAAGGCGCGAAACGGCGGCAAAAACGTGATGCTTCGCAACAACGGGGACGGCACGTTCACCGATGTAGCCGACGAGCTCGGAGTGGAGGACCGGGGCTGGACGCTCGCGACGGCGGCAGGAGACTTGAACAACGACGGCTGGCCCGACCTGTATAACGCCAACGATTTTGGACCGGACGTGCTCTACTTGAACGAGGAGGGCAAACGATTTAAACGCATCATACAGCCGAGAGGCATCGGAGACGATACGTACAAGGGAATGAATGCGGAATTTGCCGATGTGTTTCACGACGGCAATCTGGCCATTTATGTCACGAATGTGAGCAAATCGAGGTATATTTTGGAAGGTAATCAGCTTTGGCATCCCAATGCCCAAGGCCAATACGTCGACCGCGCGGAGGAAATGGGGATCAATCTGGCGGGGTTCTCGTGGGGGGCGCGGTTTTTCGACGCGGATAACAGCGGCAATTTCAGCTTAATAGTCACGAACGGGTTCATCTCGGCGGGCAAAAAACGGGACTACTGGTTTGATCTCGGCACGTTGGCCACAACCCCTGGCACGATCGTGGAGGATATGAAAAACTGGCCCGCCTTCGCCGACAAGAGCTTGTCCGGTTACGAGAAAAAACGGCTGTTCTGGAATAACGGAAAAACGTTCAAAGACATTGCTCAGGAAACGGGAATTACGTTCGATTCCGACAGCCGGGGCGTCGCTGCCGTCGACTTGTGGAACCGCGGAGTGCTGGACCTCGTGTTCGCGAATCAAGGCGCCCAGCCCAAAGTATATAAGACGACCAATACGACAAATCACAATTGGATCAAGCTTGAGCTGACGGGGACGGCGCCGAGCAACCGGGAAGCCGTCGGAGCGCGTGTAACGTTCGAGGTCCAAGGCGTGAAGACGGTCATGGAGCGGGACGGCGGCAATTCGCACGGAGCCCAGAGCGAGCCGCGTCTGCACTTTGGTCTTGGGGATGCGGCGCAAGCGGACAAGATCACGATCCGCTGGCCGAGCGGCCGACTGCAGGAGCTGACGCAGGTGAAAGCCAATCAGATTCTGAAAGTGACGGAACCGGATGGTCCGGTCCCGGCGGCAGGTGCGAAATGAAGGAGCGGAGTCTGAATGTAGATCAAGCGTCGGTGCGCGTCGGCGTCATCGGCTGCGGCAAAATCGCGCAGACGCGCCATCTCCCGGAGCTGCTCGATAACCCCGACGCGAAGCTGGCCGCCGTGTGCGACCCCGACGGGGACCGCGCGAAGACGGTCGCCGAATCGTTCGGTGTCCCGCAGGCATACGATTCGCACGAATTCCTCCTCGCATCGAGCGATATCGACGCGGTCGTCGTGTGTGCGCCGAATGCGCTGCATGCCGAGATTAGCCTTCAGGCGCTGCGTTCCGGCAAGCATGTGCTGGTCGAGAAGCCCATGGCGATTGTCCGCGAAGATTGCATCCGCATGGTCGAAGCGGCGGAGCAATACGGGCTCGTCTTGGCCGTCGGCCATAATCAAAGGCTGCATCCGGTGTTCCGGCGTGCCAAGCAACTGATCGCTTCCGGGCGGATCGGCGCGGTCATCCAGTTCGCTACGCAGTTCCAGCACGGCGGTCCGGAGACGTGGAGCGTAGACGGAGCCGCGAGTTGGTTTCTGCAGGGCGGCAGCGCCGGATTTGGCGTCATCGGCGACCTCGGCATCCATCGGCTCGATCTGATGCGATGGCTGCTGGACGACGAAATCGCCGAAATGACCGTCTATTCCGCTCATCGGCGCCCTATCGCGGGCATCGAAGACAATGCGGCGCTGGCGCTGCGCTTTTCCGGCGGCGCCATCGGCACGATTCAAGTCGGCTGGAGCAACCCGCTGCAGGATCATCGGACCGTGATCTACGGCGAGCGGGGGATGCTGGTCATGGGCGAGACCTTCGACGGCATCACCCTCGCCGACTACGGCAGCGGGAAGACGGAACAGGAAAACGTGGCGCTTTCCCTGCGTCGCGACGGGTACTTGTGCTCCGGCGTGGCCGACGATTTCATCCGCAGCATTCGGACGCGCAGCGCCCCTGCCGTCAGCGGTCGGGAAGCGCTCCGTACGATGGAGGCGTTGTTCCGGGCTTTGCCGGGCCCGTGACGGGTGTCGCCGAAGCCGCGAAAAAAATTTTTTTCGCCAGCTTGTATGGTTTTCCTTCTGCGATTCGTTACTTCATGTGAAAGCCTATTAATTCCACGATTCGAGGAGGAAACCAATCATGAAAAGCACGGATTTGAAAGCTTCCGTCAGACGCATTCCTGCTTTTACCGCAGCCGTACATCCGGTTGTGGCGAATTACGCTGAAATGGGCAAGGAAGTGAGAAAGTCTTGGAGGCAGGTAGACAGTCTGATTCCGAAGGGCCATCCGATGCGGCTGCAAGGCGATGTGGCCTACACCTTCTCCCCGCAGCGCATTTTGGGGAGCGACATCAGCAGCTTCGAAATAAAAATCGGGGTGCAGGTCGAGTCGCACGCCACTCTGGCGCAGCCGATGGAACTGTTCCAAGTGCCGGAGCGGGAGTACGTAACGACTCATTTCCGCGGAGGATGGAAAGAGCTGAACACGGTTTATTTTGATCTCATCAACTGGATCAAAGAGAACGGGTACGAGCTGGATCAATCGGACGATGTCTATTGGATCGAAACGTATCCGCTAAACCCGGTCAATCCGTTCGAAATTCCGCATGATCAAATCGAGACGTTCGATTACGAGATCAGCATGGCCGTCGTTAAAAAGTGATCCGGATTGCAGGGAAAAGCAATCGCCCTCCAGCTTGCCTTCTTGGCGGGGAGGGCGATTTATTTATGTCCGGCAGCGGACATTCGCATCGAATCGCTGCTGGTGAATCGAGCGAGCTCTTCAAAAAAAATTTGTCTGAAATTTGATCAAAAATTGAATTTTATATGAACAAAATCGCAAAAGTGTGGTATACTATTGGAAGAGAAAGCACTTTCAATGGTTTAGGAGTGATCGCTATGACGACGAAAACGGCAGTTTTGGCCGAAGGAACCGGAAACGAGCGCAATGTGGGCAGATTGGTAGCTTTGATGACGGCGACAGCATGGGTGCTGCTTGGAATCGGATTGCTGCTTAGTTTATTTAATCTGCATGACTTCAGTGATCGTAACACGTCCCTCATGGTCGGGGTCGGGTTCATGGTTGGCAGCGTTCATATTTATGTAATCCGTACGGCCATCCATCTCGTCCATTCCAGAGCGAAAGCGGAAGACGACAGTAAATAAGTGACATAACACGCAAATTTTAGCCCCTTCGGGATCTCCCGGAGGGGTTTTTGGTGTTATTTGGGGTGTCATATTTTAACAAGTGCAAAATATTTGTCAGCTTCGTGAAAATTTTTTTGCAGAAAAATGACGAAACATTGACGTATTTGTTAAGTACCGCGAACATTTTGTCGTAATCTGTTATGGTGGTTCTATAGAGTGATCTGGCTCACAGTCAGAACAATCATAGCATTTCGGAGAGCTTGGGAGAGGATCGACATGAGAAAACCGGTAAAGATCGGCCGAATTTCGCTAGCGCTGCTGTTCATCCTGATGATGGCGCTGCTAACCGGCTGCGGACAAGAAATGATGGTGTTCGACCCGAAAGGGCCGATTGCCCAAGACCAGCGAGACCTGATCGTGATCTCGACCGTGCTTTGCCTTATCGTATTGGTGCCCGTGCTGGCCATGACGGCAGTTATCGTATGGCGCTATCGCGACGCGAAAGGAAACAAGGCGGCATATAAGCCGAATTGGGCGCACAGCACCAAGCTGGAGATGATCTGGTGGGGGATTCCGATCATCATCATCCTTATTCTGGGCGGCGTGACGGTAAAATATACGTACGCGTTGGAGCCTTCCAAGCCGATTCAATCGGACCAGAAGCCGATTGTCGTTCAAGCGACTTCGTTGGATTGGAAATGGCTGTTTACTTATCCGGAGCAGGGAATTGCGACAGTGAACTATTTGCAAATTCCGAAGGGCGTACCGATCAAGTTCGAATTGACGTCTGACGCTCCGATGAACTCGTTCTGGATCCCTCAGCTTGGCGGACAAATGTACACGATGTCCGGCATGGCGATGACCTTGTATCTGCAAGCCGACGAGGCAGGCAAATATTTTGGCACCGCAGCGAACTTCAGCGGGGAGCACTTTAACGATATGAAATTCGACGTACATGCGACGTCGCGGGAAGAGTTCGACAAGTGGGCCGCAGGGATCAAAAAGTCGGCAAGTCCGTTGACCCAAGCTGGCTATGACGCATTGGCCAAACCGGGCCGCTCCGGCGAGCTGTTTTTCTCATCGTTCCCGGATAACCTGTTCTACAACATCGTTACGAAATATGCGGTCGGAGGCTCGCATGGCGCTCATGGCGGTCACGGAGCGGTATCCGGCGGCAGCGGAAACGAATCTGGCGGGAAGCAGGGCGCTGCAGTCAGCAGCAACAAGATGGAGGACGTAACCGCGGGCCAAGGCCACGGGGCTCACGGAGCTCATAGCGCCTCCGGAAAATAAACGCAACGCTTGATTTATTTCTATAAAGAAAAGAGGCCCACTCATGCTGGATACCATTAAACAATTCGCATCGGAGTTTTTCGTCACCGGGGATCCGCTAATTCTCGGGGCACAGGTAAGCATCGGGCTTGCGATGGTAGCCATCGTTTTCGTGCTTACGTTTTTCAAAAAATGGGGCTGGCTGTGGCGCGAATGGCTGACGACCGTCGACCATAAGCGGATCGGCATCATGTATATTATTTGCTCCATTCTCATGCTGTTCCGCGGCGGCGTCGATGCGCTGCTCATGCGGCTGCAGCTGGCGATGCCAGGCGTCGAATTTTTGCAGGCGGATCACTATAACGCCATCTTCACGACGCACGGCGTCATCATGATTCTATTCATGGCGATGCCGCTCATGTTCGGTTTGTTCAATGTCGTCGTCCCGCTGCAAATCGGCGCGCGCGACGTTGCGTTTCCGTTTCTGAACTCGCTCAGCTTCTGGCTGTTCTTCTTCGGGGCAATGCTGTTTAACATTTCGTTCGTCATCGGCGGTTCGCCGGATGCGGGCTGGCTGGCATATCCGCCGCTGTCCGAGCTGTCCCACAGCCCGGGCGTCGGTCAAAACTTCTACATCTGGGGGATCCAAATCTCGGGGATCGGGAGCTTGGCGACGGGGATCAATTTTATCGTTACGATTCTCAAAATGCGCGCGCCCGGCATGAAGCTGATGAAAATGCCGATGTTTTCCTGGTCGGTGCTGTCCAGCTGTATCATGATCATTTTCGCGTTCCCGATTTTGACCGTGACGTTGTTCCTGCTGTTCCTTGACCGCTTTGCGGGCGCGCATTTCTTCACGCTCGACGGCGGCGGTAACCCGATGATGTATATCAACTTGATCTGGATGTGGGGTCACCCCGAAGTGTATATCGTCGTCGTGCCGGCGTTCGGTATTTTCTCCGAGGTGGTTGCGACCTTCTCCAGGAAAAAGCTGTTCGGCTACTCTTCGATGGTATTCGCGATGATCGGGATTAGCGTGCTGTCGTTCTTTACGTGGGTCCACCACTTCTTCACGATGGGCTCGGGCGCGGATGTCAATGCGTTCTTCGCGATAACGACCATGCTGATCGCCATACCGACAGGGGTTAAGGTGTTCAACTGGCTGTTTACGATGTTCCGCGGCCGGATCCGGTTCACGACACCGATGATGTGGGCGGTCGCGTTCATTCCGTGCTTCGTTATCGGCGGGATGACCGGCGTGCTGCTGTCCGTTGCTCCTGCTGACTTCCAATTTCACAACAGCTACTTCCTGATTGCGCACTTCCACCAAGTGCTGATCGGCGGCGTCGTGTTCGGATACTTTGCAGGTCTGTACTACTGGTGGCCGAAAATGTTCGGCTTCAGGCTGAACGAGCGTCTCGGCAAATGGGCGTTCTGGTTCTGGAACATCGGCTTCTATATCTGCTTCATGCCGCAATATTTCCTCGGACTGGACGGCATGACGCGCCGTACGTATACGTACGATTTTGACATGGGCTGGGGACCGCTCAACCTCGTTTCGACGATCGGCGGCTTCCTGATGGGGATCGCGTTCATTTTCCAAGTATGGCAGATCGCTTACAGCATCAAAAATCACGAAAAAGATACGACTGGCGACATCTGGGACGGTCGTACGCTCGAGTGGACAATTCCTTCGCCGGCGCCGATGTACAACTTCGCCATTACGCCGACCGTGCAGGAAACGGACGACTGGTGGGAGCGGAAGCAGAGAGGCGAGAAGCCGCTTGCTCCGATTCCGGATGCGAAGCTGGAGCCGATCCATATGCCGAAAAACTCGGCGATTCCGTTCATCAAGTCCGCGCTATGGTTCTTCGCCGGATTTGGGTTCGTATGGAACTGGATGTGGCTGACGATTCCGGCGCTTGTCGGCATCGCGATCTGCATGCTGGCGCGTTCGTTCTCGTACGATACCGACTATTACATTCCGGTCGATGAAGTGAAGCGCACAGAGCAACTGGCAAGGGGGGCAAAAGCTTAATGGCACATACAGCGGCAAATCACGGACACGACGCTCACGACCACGATCATCACGATCAAGAGTCGCTGAAGACGTTCGGCTTTTGGCTCTTTCTGATTACGGACGTTATTTTATTCGGCACATTGTTTGCCACCTATATCGTTCTTCGCGGCAATACGAATGCGGGACCGACGCCCGAGGAACTGTTTCAAATGCCCGGCATTATTGCCGAAACGTTCATCCTGCTGACAAGCAGCTTTACGAGCGGGATTGCGGTGCTTGCGATGCATCGCGGCAACAAGCAGCAGCTGATAGGCTGGCTTGCGGTCACCGCGCTGCTCGGCGCGGCGTTCATCGCGCTGGAAGTGACGGAGTTCGTGCATATGGTGCACGAGGGCGCGACGATTTCCACCAGCGCTTTTCTATCCGCGTTCTTCACGTTGGTAGGGACGCACGGTTTGCACGTTTCGATTGGCTTGGTATGGATGATCGGGCTCATGCTTCAGCTCCGCAAACGCGGCATAAATCCCGTCACGAAGCGCAAAGTGGAAAATCTCAGCCTGTACTGGCACTTTCTTGACGTCGTCTGGATTTTCGTCCTCACGGTCGTCTACTTGATGGGGGTGATGTAAGATGGGGAATTCGCATGGAGCTTCTTCGCATGACCAGCACGGCTCCCATGGCTCGCTGAAGTCTTATACGATCGGGTTCGTGCTATCGATCATCTTGACGATCATTCCGATTACGATCGTATTGAACAGCATGCTGAGCAAGACGGCGACGCTGATCGTGATTCTTGCGATGGCCATTCTTCAGTTCGTCGTGCAGCTCGTCTTCTTCATGCACCTGCGCGAAGGCGAGAATGCCCGCTGGAACATGATGGCGCTGCTGCTTGGCATGATTATTCTGTTGACCATCGTAGCAGGCTCGATCTGGATTATGACTTACAATGCCGTAGCGCATTGAGGTGAGGGGCGAGAAATCGCCCCTTTTTTCTATTATTCAATGCTAGAATATTATAGGTATAATTATGTATCACGATAGTATGGCTTATATGGGCGGTCCGCTAACCTCTCGGAAGGGAGGTGATGCCCGTGGAGGTTAAAGACGTTTTGACGCTCATGATCAGTTTCGGCTTGCTGCTTATTGCAATGTTGACTCTGGTTGTGACCATTGTCAATCCGATTAACCAAAACAAAAAGAAATAGACCGCCCTCAGCATAGGTAGCGGTCGATTCATGATCAGTTCTTATTCTGCTTAGCCACCGCCCTTAAAAGCGGCTATTGTATGGGAGTCGTGTTGGCGCACGACTCTCTTTTAATATTGTACGGGTTCCGTACTCACAATATTACATAATATATTATTTAATATATTCACATCCGGCTCAATCCTGCATCATGATTAGCGCCTGTGGAATGACGAGCCAGAAGCCCGACACCGGCATGAAAAAGACGCCGACGAGACAAAGCGCAAGCATGTAGATGCCGATAAATTTCGGGATTTCCATTCTTTTGACTTGGGTCAGCCAGCGGATCAGTTCGGCCAGCATAAACAGAAGGGCGCCGAATAGCAGGAACCAGAAGGCCGAACCCCGGTCGTAATGTGGATCAATGCTGTTAAATAGTCCGCTCCGTCCGATATCTGCAAGCGGCTGCCAATAAACGAAAATGCCGACTACCGTATGCAGTACCGCCGTCCAAGCAAGCATCGTGCCCGAATAAGATTTAAGTTTGGCTGCCATAAACAACTCGCTCCTTTTCCGCATTGGTTTTAATCGCTCTAAGCAGGCCGCGTCGGATCAAGGCGCTGCCGGGGTAGATCAGCAGCCAGTACAGCCCGAATTTCAGCCGCACCGCCCTGTCCTTCGTTTGAATCCGCGTCTCGGTCATGACCGTCATCGTTCCGTTCGACTGCTCCCGCAATTGGAAATTCATGACCGCCTTCGCATGTCGCGGGGAGTCATAATCGATAAAAGCCTGTGCCGAATCCAAGCGGATCGGCTCGTTACCGACCGGTCTCCAGAATGGGCCGACTACGCCGACCAAGAGCTCTTGCCCTTCGGCTTCTTCCAGCAGCATGAATCCATAGCGCATCATTCGCTTTATAAATGGTTCGTCGTCGCCCGAAGTCCCCGTTTTCACTTTGCCGGCCAGCCAGGACGGAAGCATCCGAATGCCGAACAGCAGTCGCAGCACCGGAACGTCCCCGTATTTTACTTCGCGAATCGCACGATAGACCGCATCCCTCGGCGCGCGGACGTCGATCGCATGCTTTTCGTGATAGTGGTAAACGGGCAAATAGCGGTCGAGCAGCATGGGCAATTCCTCCTCATATCAAGCTCTAAAGCTTTGGGTGGCAGACTGTGCTATAGCTCAATCGGAAATGTCGATCACACCGCGGGAACGGCTGGATGATGATTTTTTGCCGGCTGCCTCCGTCGGCTCCTTCGTCCGGTCGATTGCGGCATCGAGCAGGCTGCGAAGGCCGAGCAGGGCTTCTCTGCGGGAAGCGAGAAAATGGCTGCGCGCCCCGGCGGGAATAAATTCGGAAATCAACGTTTCTTGCGCCTCCGACAAGTTGTCCAGCAATCTTGTTACCTTATCGGCTCTCATCGTTCTCCTCCTTTTTGGGTTCTTCCGGCAGATCTCTTTCGCCGAAGCGGATCGACAGCTTCTGCTCCGTAAACCGGGCGCCGGCAATCGGACGGCCGAGCAGGATGCGCGGCAGCACCACTTTGCGCTTGTAAGGGCCAGCTTGGACGGTCAGCTCGTCGCCTTTCTGGCTGAGCGACAAGTCGCTTTTGTCTATAAAAGGCAGCGTCAGATCCAGAAAGTATACGTCGTCCTCCTTGCGGATGTCCTGCACCTTCCCCAAGTGGAGCACTTCCGAGACATTGCGGCCGCCGAAAGCGGCTTCGCCCATTTGAGCGAGCAGCGGCAGGCCATGCACTTCGGATTTCATCAGCGGGATACGGAAGATCGGCAGCGGGCTGAAGCAGTCGCGAATTTCTTCTTCATATTTATCTTGAGCCGCCCGCCATCCGGCCCAATAGCCGGTGCCGGCCTCCTCCGGCAGCACACGGTTAACGACCACCGCATCGGTATTGAAGCCAAACAAGTTCAAATAGGTGAACGCCCTCCGCGCCTCGGAGATGACCATCTTCTCCGGGTTAAGCACCATGCGGATAGAGGTCGTCTCCGAATCGAGAATCAGGCTTTGCAGCAGCTCCAGCTCGCGGGCGAGCGACTCGATACTGTTCATGACGTTATCGTCGGGCAGCTCCAGCCCGCCTGTAACGATTTTGGCGACGGGACGCACCAGCTTTACCAACCGGCGCTCGTACGGGAAAATTTTGTCCATCCACCAGCCGAGCACGTTCGGGTAGCTGAGCAACCGAAGCGTCTCTCCGGTCGGCGCGCAATCGACGACGATGACGTCATAGTCGCCGCTGGCTGCATGGCGCTTGATTTCCAGCAGGCTGAACAGCTCTTCCATACCGGGGAATACAAGCATTTCCTCGGTTGTCACGTCGCTAAGATCGGCCCAGTTCATCAAGCCGGCCAACCAGCCTTGGACCGCGCCCCAGTGCCTTTCCGTTTCGCGCAAGCTGTCCACCTCTTGCCCCCATAAACAGTCGGCAATGGGAACGGGGCTGCTGCCAAGCGGCTGATCGAACGAATCCGATAAACTGTGAGCCGCATCCGTACTCATTACAAGCGTACGAAGCCCTTGCGCCGCAAGCGTGACGCCCGTTGCCGCAGCGACGCTCGTTTTGCCGACGCCGCCTTTGCCGGTATATAAAATGATTCTCATCGTATCCCTCCAATTATTACGATTTCGTAGTATTTAGTTAAAAAAATAGGGGCTGCGGTTCAACCAAATTTAATCGTCTATCCGGATTTTCCGGACGGTGCGATCGGACGGCACGCTGTCTTTGTCTTCTTTGTGCTGCAGCGCTTTGCCTACTTTGACCGCGAGCGTCAGAAACTGCTGCAGCTCCTCGGGGGAGAGAGCTGCCTGTACGCGGGCAAACATGTTTTCCATCATGGCTTTCGCCTGGCCTGCCAGCTTGCGGCCCTCGTCGGACAGCCTGACTAGAATGATGCGCTGGTCTTTGTCGGATTGATTGCGCTCGGCAAGACCTTTGCGGACCAGACGTTTCGTCAGGCTCGTCACCGTGCTGAGCGGCGCTCCCAGTTCCGCAGCCAGCTCCGACATGGTCAGCTCGCCGCGATATTCGAGGAACATGAGCGCGGAAATTTCGGAGCGGTTCAGCGTTTGCTCCAGCTCGGCCGCCTCCGCCATCAAGCTCATGGGCCGCAGACCGTGTTTGAAAAATAGCTCCAGCATCTGCTCCATCAACGGCTGCATCCTCCAATGTATTGCGATATTCATTTACTACGATATGGAACTAATTTATGATTTCATTTTACTACGACTTCGTAATAATGACAAGAGGAAGCTTTACGTTTTGTATGAAAATGAAGCGAGGGAGAAATCAGGCTGCGGTTAGGCTAGCGCAGCGGTTCGGCAAGCAGAAAATAACGCCCCGTATTTCGGGGCGCTATTGGCGATAAAACACCGTCTACTTAACCTTTCCAATAGCCAGGTTGACCTTGTAGTTGCCATACTGGAGGATTGCATCAAGCAAAACATTCAATGCGGCCGGGTCGGACACCGCGGCTTTAACCGAATAGCACCCTTCACCGCTGATCCGGTAAGCTTCGATCACCGCCTCTTGTTCCTGAAGAAAGCTCTCGAAACCGCTGTGATTCGTCGATTTCATATATACCGTGATGAGGGCAAGAACGGGACGGCCCATTTTTGCCTCGTTCAGTTGAACGGTATAGGCTTGAATAATTCCCAGATCTTCCAGCCGCTTGATCCGGTTTCCGACCGCTTGCCCCGACAGAAATACGTTTTCCCCGATCTCTTTCCACTGGATACGGGCATTTTGCCGGAGAAGTCGGATAATCTCAATATCGGTTTGATCCAGTTCCATGAAACCACCTACTTGTATGGAAGATTGCTCAAACCGATTGTACCGTGTCCGACCGTCGGAAACAAGGCTTCCTCTGTTACACCCGCGATGAGGACGGATGGAAGCGGATGGACTCTCCGTCCTCCGGAACACGGACTCTTTCCGCCAGTCCGAGCCCGGCAACGTACGCTTTCAAATCTTCTCTACGCAGTAGACAATGGTTCCAAGCTTCCATATGAGCGATGATGACTTGGGCATCCGGAACGGCCCCTGCGACCTTCGCCACATCCGCTTCGTTCATCGTAATCGGTCCGCCTTGCAGGAACTGCGCGCTGCCTCCGAACAGCACGACGACGTCAGGCTCATGTTGTGTTAAGGTCTGTTCCACCTCCGGGCACCAGATCGTATCGCCGGCAATGTACAGAACGGGCTCGCCGGGCGCATTCAGCACAAAGCCGGACACCGGCCCCATGCGCTTGCCGATCTCGCCTGTGCCATGCTGACCGGAGGTGCGTACGATGCTGACGGCATCCCACACTATGCCCGTTTCAACGGGCCGCACGTCCCGAAAGCCCTGGTCCCGAATCTTCCCGGCATCCTCCGGCTGGCAAAAAAAGACGATATCCTTCGGCAGCAGCGCCGCTGCAACTGCGTCGAAATGATCCGGGTGGCTATGGGTAAGCAGGACGGCGTCGGCTTGCAGCAAATGAGATACGGGAACTTTCAGATTCACGGTTGGATTTGGAAAAGAATTCGGCGTCTTCGGGACGGGGGGCAGAGCTCCGGCCGGGCTCAGCATCGGGTCGACAAGCAGCTTCTTTCCGCCGTATTCGATATAGTGCGTTGCATGTCGGATGATTTGAATTTCCATGGGATCAGGACCTCTGCTTTCGCTTTATTGGCTTTCTATTCGTATTGTAACGCCAAGCGGGCCTGCTGCGGAACAATCCGGTGAAAGAGAAAAGCGTCTTTTGCTTTCGTGGCGGAAGAAAATGATGGGAGCCGAATTCCGCTCGTTCGCTGCGCCGCATCGAGGTCGGTCCGACAAGCGCGGCACTGTCCAACGGCCGAGTCATTCAAAAAAACACATTGCCATCCAAAGGGGAGGATGGTAATATAGGCTCACAAAAGTAAAGTATTGTTACATTTTTCCTAAATAGATGTCGCTTCTTGCCGTTATCCGGCGATTCGATTTGCCTATTTCAAAAATTAAAGCGGTTTAATTTTCATAGCGCGCATCGGAAGGAGCCTGCCCCATGAAAGCAAGCATATACGACGTGGCCAGATATTGCGGATTGTCGGTGGTGACCGTCTCCCGGGTGTTAAACAACACAGGCAACGTACGGGAAAAAAACCGGAGAAAGGTGCTGGACGCCATCGAGGCATTGGATTACCGGCCTCATGCTGCAGCGCAAAGCCTTGCCCGGGGTCATACCCGCATTATCGGTCTGATCATGACTGCGCTGCATGATCGTTTTTTTGAGACGGTCGTCAATGAAATCAACCGCACGCTTGCCCGGTACGGTTATTTTCTGGCGCTTTCCGTCTCGAACGAGGTTCGTTCCCGCGAAAGTCACGATTTGATGCACGAAGACCGAGTGGACGGCTTGATTCTATTGTCTTTGCCGGAAGAGGATCGATATATTGCCCAATTGAAGAAGCGGAGCATTCCGTTCGTGCTCATCGATAATCAAAGACGGGATCACATGGTCCCTTCGGTGCTGACGGATAATTACTACGGAGGCTACGAAGCGGCGAAGCATTTGCTTTCGTTAGGCCATACTTCGATCGCCCACGTATGCGGGCCAGAATATTTTTTGAGCACGCGGGAGCGCAAGAGAGGTTTTTTGGACGCGCTCCGGGAGGCGAGACTTTCTCCGTTCGCTGTGGTGCAAGGGGACTACGAAATCGGATTCGGCTACGAAACGGCAAAGTCATGGATCAGGAGCGGGAAACTGCCTACGGCTGTATTCGCCGGCGACGACTATATCGCGGTCGGGATCGTAAACGCTTTGGCGGAGGAGGGGATGCGTGTGCCGGAGGCGATGTCGGTCATCGGGTATGACGATCAGTACATTGCGTCCCGTCTTCGTCCTTATTTGACGACGGTTCGTCAGCCGGCGGAAAGCATCGGCCAGAGCTCCGTCGAACTGTTGCTCAAATGGATTGGAGCCGGCTCGACGGCAAGCGTCACGGTCGAATGGAAGCCCGAGCTGGTCGTTAGGGAATCGACGGCTGCGCTTAAGGCGTAGGGAGCGGAATAGTACAGCAGCGGCATCCAACCAGGTGCTGTTTTCATTTTACAAATAATTAAAGAGATTTTGCGGGCAACTAGGATGACTGGTTCTGAGCGGTCTCATCCGTCCGATGCGTCAACCGCCGTTGATCGCTTCTTTCACGGCTCTGGTCAGCTTGCGGTACACAAGCTGGTACGATTCCTCCAGCATGTCCAGTACTTCGGTGTCCGGAACTTGGCCGTTCAGCACGACTGTATTCCAGTGCCGCTTGTTCATATGGTAGCCGGGAAGCACGGCGGTCGGATACGTTTGCCGTACGATCCAGACGTTGTCGGGATCACATTTCAGATTGACGCTCGGGATGCCTTGATGGGTGCCGAGCAGAGCGAACATTTTGTCGCCGACGAACAGCACGGGCAGGTCCGGGTCGAAAGGATGCTTGAGGCTCGTTCCGGGCTTCTTCAGTCCGTACTCCATAAGACGGGCATGATCGATCATAAGTTAACGACTCCTTGAGACATGTTTTTGCTCTATATTGTAACGTAAGACCCCGGGCTCTTGCCAGAAGAATAGAAGGATGAACTTGTCGACCTAAACCTTGTTTCTTTTTCCGATATCTGCTAAGATAAAAATAAGAACATTTGTTCTTATTTTGTTTGGGTTTAGCTCGCTTTTTTCCTACTATTTATAGGAATGGATGATATCGGATGTTTGAATATGCGGATCAATCGTTTACCGAAAAAGATTTTAGTCAAGCGGATTTTCGCGAGGGGGAGCTGCGTAACTGCACGTTCACGCGCTGCCGGTTTCGTGCCGCTCATTTGGAGGAGCTGTTGACGTCGGGCTGCCAGTTTATCGTTAAGGCTGATTCATCTCCCTCTTCGATAAGGGGGAGATGAATCAGCATATCTTGTATACGAATGCGAACATATGTTCTATAATTGTCATAAAATCACCAAAAGAGGTAAATTTACGCATGTTGCATCATAAAGCTTTTCGCTTTCGCATCTACCCTACGGAGGAGCAAACGACGCTGATCCACCAGATGTT
>NZ_JTHN01000003.1 GCF_001399685.1 Paenibacillus sp. A3 | reverse complement strand
GCAAAGCGGCGACGTCGCGATGTCCGCGTACTCGATCGGCTCTGCCGTCAGCGAACGCACGGTAATGAAATATGCGCTGGATTTCGGCGGGATTGTTACGGACGGCGCGCTTGTTTTGGATATCCGCTACAACGGAAAAGCGTACCGCAAAGAGACGATGGAGCAGCTGGCCGGGCTGCTGAAGGCGAATTTGCAGGAAGTGATCGCGCATTGCACGGCGATGGAGCGCACGGAGCTGACGCCAAGCGACGTCCTGTTCAAAGGACTGACGGTGGAGCAACTGGACGCGATTGCGGAGCAGACCCAGAGCGCCGGGGAGTTGGAAAACGTGTACGCGCTCACCCCGATGCAGAACGGCATGCTGTTCCACAGCCTGATGGAGCCGGATTCGGGAGCGTACTTCCAGCAAGCCACGTTCGACCTGACGGGAAGCTTCAACTTGACGGTGTTCGAGCAAAGTCTGGAGCGGCTCGCGGAAAGACACGACATTTTCCGCACGAATTTCTACAATGGCTGGCATGAACGGCCTCTGCAGGTCGTTTACCGGACGAAAAGGATCGGCTTCCATTATGAAAATCTGCGCGGGATGGAGGAAGCGGAGCGGCAGGCGTATGTCACGGCTTTCCTTGAGGCGGATAAAGCCCGGGGCTTCGACCTGAGCGCGGACCCGCTGATGCGCGTATCCGTGCTGCAAACGGGCGATGCGGCGTACCGCTTCGTCTGGAGCTTCCATCATATCGTGATGGACGGCTGGTGCCTCGCGCTGGTGGCAAGCGAAGTGTTCGGCACGTATTTCGCGCTGCTGGAGCGGCGTGAGCCCGAGCTTGCTCCGGTTGTCCCGTACAGCCGCTATCTCGAATGGCTGGAGCGGCAGGACAGCCAGGAAGCGGCCAGCTATTGGGGCGGCTATTTGGCCGGCTTCGAGCATCAGACGCTGCTGCCGCAGGAGCTTAAGGCGGAAGGTTATGCGGCCGAGGAGCTGACGTTCCAGCTCGGCAAGCGTCTGACGGAGCAGATGCGCCAGACGGCGAAGCGGCACCAGGTGACGATGAATACGCTGCTGCAGGCGGCTTGGGGCGTTGTACTGCAAAAATACAACAACAACGGAGACGTCGTGTTCGGCAGCGTCGTGTCGGGCCGTCCGGACGACATTCCGGGCGTCGACCGGATGATCGGGCTGTTCATCAACACGATCCCGGTGCGGATTCGCTGCGAAGCGGAAACGACGTTTGCCGATTTGCTGCGGAGCACGCAGGAGCAGGCGCTGGCTTCCCGCGCTTACGAGACGTATCCGCTCTATGAGATTCAAGCTTTGACCGAGCAAAAGCAAGATCTGGTTAACCATATCATCGTGTTCGAAAACTTCCCGGTCGAGCAGGAAATGGAGCAAATGGGAGGCGATAGCGCGGACAGCTTCGCGATTGCGGGCGTCGCGATGTCCGAGCAAACGAACTATGCGTTCAACATAACTGTGATGCCGGGCGAAGACATGGGCATCCACTTCGAATACAACGCGCTGGCGTTTGACCGTTCGACGCTGGAGCGGATGCGGGGCCATCTTGTGCGCGTGCTGGAGCAGGTAACCGGAAATCCGACCGTGCAGGTGCAGGAACTGGAGCTGCTCACGCCGGAAGAGCGGGCGCTACTGGTGGACGGCTTCGGCAGCGTGGGCGTAGAGGAAGGCTATGCGCCGGAGCAAACGTTCCACGCGTGCTTCGAGGCGCAGGCCGCGCATGTGCCGGAGCAGACGGCGGTCGTCTATGCAGGGGCGCAGCTGACATACCGCGAGCTGAACGAGCGAGCGAACCGGCTGGCCCGGACGCTGCAAGCGCGCGGGATCGGTCGCGAGTCGATCGTCGGCATTCTGGCCGACCGTTCGACGGACCTGCTCGTCGCCGTGCTGGCCGTCTGGAAAGCGGGCGGCGCGTACGTGCCGCTGGACCCGGACTATCCGTCCGAGCGGATCGGCTTCATGCTGCGGGACAGCGGAGCGGCCGTGCTGCTGACGCAGACGCATCTGCAGGACCGCGCGCAGGCGTGGCTGGCCGAAGGGCATGCGCTGGAGACGGTGCTGTGCCTGGACGACGAGTCGGCGTACGTCGAGGACACGTCGAACGTGCCGAATATGAACGAGCCGGGCGACCTCGCCTACGTGATCTACACGTCGGGAACGACGGGCCAGCCGAAAGGCGTCATGATCGAGCACCGCAGCCTGGTCAATACGGCGGCGGCTTATCGCCGGGATTATCGTCTGGACCAGTTCCCGGTGCGGCTGCTGCAATTGGCGAGCTTCTCGTTCGACGTGTTCGTCGGAGATATCGCGCGGACGCTGTACAACGGCGGCACGATGGTCATCTGCCCGAAAGAGGACCGGATCGACCCGACTCGCTTGCACGGCTGGATACGGGATTATGAAATTACGGTGTTCGAATCGACGCCGGCGCTGATCGTGCCGTTCATGCAGCATATCGCGGATCATGGTCTGGACATCGGCTCGATGGAGCTGTTGATTACGAGCTCGGACAGCTGCAGCGTGACGGATTACCGGGTGCTGCAGGAGCGGTTCGGCTCGTCCATGCGGATCATCAACGCGTACGGGGTAACGGAAGCGGCGATCGATTCGAGCTACTACGATGAGCCGCTGTCGAATCTGCCGGAGACGGGCAGCGTGCCGATCGGGCAGGCGTGGTTGAATGCGCGGTTTTACATCGTGGACGCGCAACTGCATCCGGTGCCGGTGGGCGTGCTGGGCGAGCTGTGCATCGGCGGAGCCGGGGTAGCGCGAGGCTACTTGAACCGTCCGGAGCTGACGGCGGAGAAATTTGTGCCGAACCCGTTCGTGCCGGGCGAACGATTGTATCGGACGGGCGACCTGGCGCGGTGGATGGAAGACGGGAACGTGGACTTCATCGGGCGGATCGACCATCAGGTGAAAATCCGCGGATATCGGATCGAGCTGGGCGAGATCGAAACGGCGATGCTGCGCTTCGCGGGCGTGCGGCAGGCGGTGGTGATCGACCGGACGGACGAGCGGGGACAAAAGTATTTGGCGGGCTACACGGCAGGGGACGACACGCTGAGCGTAGAGGAGCTGCAGGCGTATCTGGAGCAAAGCCTGCCATCGCATATGGTTCCGTCGCGGATGATGAAGCTGGAGCGGTTGCCGCTGACGCCAAACGGCAAAGTGGACCGCAAAGCGCTGCCGGAGCCGGAAGGCGCGGTGCGTGCCGGAGCGGCGTACGCAGCGCCGCGGACGGCGGCAGAGCAGACGCTGGCGGCGGTCTGGCAGGCCGTGCTGGGCGTGGAGAAGGTCGGCATTCTCGACAACTTCTTCGAGCTGGGCGGCGATTCGATCAAAGCGCTGCAGGTCGCCTCGCGCTTGCTGCAAGCCGGCTACAAGCTGGTGATGAAGGATTTGTTCCAGTATCCGACGGTGGCGGCGCTAAGTCCGCATCTTCAAACGTCGGGCAAGCTGGCGAGCCAGGAAGCCGTAACGGGAGACGTAGAGCTGACGCCGATTCAGCGGTGGTTTTTCGGGCAGCAGCCGGCCGATGCGCACCATAGCAACCAGTCGGTCATGCTGTACCGCAAGGAACGGTTCGACGAAGCGGCGCTGCGCGTGACGATGAAGAAGATCGCCGAGCATCACGACGCGCTGCGCATGGTATTCCGTTTGCAGGAAAGCGGCAGCGGCTATGCGGCATGGAATCGCGGCGTAAACGAAGGCGAGCTGTTCAGCTTGGAAGTGCTGGACTTTAGCGCCATGACGGACTGCGCAGCCGCGGTCGAAGCGAAAGCGACGGAAATTCAAGGCGGCATCGACCTTGAACACGGACCGCTCATGAAGCTCGGACTGTTCCGCTGCGCGGACGGCGACCATCTGCTGATCGCGATCCACCATCTGGTGGTCGACGGGGTATCGTGGCGCATTTTGTTCGAGGATATTGCAACAGGGTACGAGCAGGCGCTTCGCGGAGAAGCGATCCGTCTGCCGTACAAAACGGATTCGTTCCGGACCTGGGCGGAGCAGTTGTCGCGCTATGCGAGCAGCCCGGCCATGGAACGCGAATGGGCTTACTGGCAGCAAATCGAGCAAAGCGACTATGTCCGTCTGCCGAAGGATAACGCGGAGGTCAGACCGCTGCTGAAAGAGAGCGACGTCGTAACGGTACGCTGGACGGCGGAGGAAACGGAGCAGTTGCTCAAGCAGGCGCACCGGGCATACCGCACGGAAATGAACGACCTGCTGCTGACGGCGCTAGGTATGGCGGTGCGCGAATGGTCCGGACTGGATCGGGTGCCGATCAACCTGGAGGGACACGGACGGGAAGAGATTATCCCGGAAGTGGACGTTTCGCGGACCGTGGGCTGGTTTACGAGCCAATTCCCGGTCGTGCTGGAGCTGGGGCAGGACGAGGCCGTAGGACAGCGGATCAAGCGAGTGAAGGAAGGGCTGCGCCACATTCCGAACAAAGGGATCGGGTACGGCATTCTGCGGTATTTGTCGGCGCCGCAAGAGGGCGTGAAGTTTGCCGTAGAGCCGGAAATCAGCTTCAACTATCTCGGCCAGTTCGACCAGGATTATAAAGACAACGACCTGGAGTCTTCGGCTTATTCCGGCGGCTTGCCGATTAGTGAAAATGCCGCCTTGGATTTTGCGTTGGATATGAACGGGATGGTGTCGGAGGGCGAGCTTGTTTTAACGATCTTGTACGGCACGACCCAATACCGCCGGGAAACGGTGGAGCGGCTGGGCGGGCTGCTGCAGTCCAGCCTGCGGGAGATCATCGCGCACTGCGTAGCGAAGGAGCGGCCGGAGCTGACGCCGAGCGACGTTCTGTTCAAGGGGCTGACCTTGGAGGAGCTGGAGCGGTTGGCCGAGCAAACCCAAGCGCATGGCGAGCTGGAGAATATTTATGCCCTCTCGCCGATGCAGAAGGGGATGCTGTTCCACAGCCTGATGGATGCGGAGTCGGGAGTCTATTTCGAGCAGGCGTCGTTCGATCTGCATGGCCGCTTCGATGTCGCCGTGTTCGGCAAGAGTCTGGAGCTGCTGGTGCAAAGGCACGGGGTGCTGCGCACGAATTTCTACACCGGCTGGAAGGACGAGCCGCTGCAGGTCGTCTACCGGAACCGGGGCAGCGAGTTCCTCGTTCGCGACCTGCGCGATATGGAGGAAGCGGAACGCACAGCGGCTGTCGAAGCCTTCACGCGGGACGATAAGGCCCGGGGCTTCGATCTTGCCAACGATTCGCTGATGCGTGTGGCGATTCTGCGTACCGGCGAGGAGACGTACCGCTTTGTTTGGAGCTTCCATCATATTTTGATGGATGGCTGGTGCTGGTCTCTCGTCACGAGCGAAGTGTTCCGCATCTACTTTGCGCTCAGCGCGAACCGGGAGCCCGAGCTGCTCCCCGTACCGCCTTACAGCGAATATATCGCATGGCTGGAGCGGCAAGATCAGGCTGAGGCGTCCCGCTACTGGAGCGGGTATTTGGCCGGATACGAGGAGCAGACGACGCTGCCGAAGGGCAGTACGCAGGAAAAAACGGGCTACGCGTCCGCGGACCTGGAATTCGATCTGGGCCGGGAGCTGACCGGGCGGATCAACCGGATCGCCCAGCAGCATCAGGTCACGATCAGCACGCTGATGCAGACCGTCTGGGGCCTCCTGCTCCAAAAATACAACGGCAGCCAGGACGTCGTATTCGGCAATGTCGTATCCGGGCGGCCGGAGGACATTCCGAACGTCGAAAACATGGTCGGGCTGTTCATCAATACGGTTCCGGTGCGCATCCGCTGCGAGGCCGACGCCACCTTCACGGAAGTGATGGCGTGGAATCAGGAGCAGTCGATCGCTTCCCATGCATACGATACGTATCCGCTCTATGAGATTCAGGCGCTGACCGAGCAAAAGCAGGATTTGATCAGCCACATCATGATTTTCGAGAACTACCCGATGGAGGAGCAGCTCGAGCAACTGGGTGAGGACGGGGCAAGCTTTACGATCAAGGGCATCGAATCGGTCGAACAGACGAACTACGACTTGAACCTTGTCGTCCTGCCGGGCGAATCGATCCATATTTTCTACGGATACAATGCGCAGGCGTTCGATCGCGCCGATATCGAGCGGATGTACGGACATCTTGTCTATGTGCTGGAGCAAATTGCGGCCAATCCGCAAATCCGCGTCAGCGAGCTGGAAGTGGTCACACCGCAGGAAAAAGCGCAGATCATCGAAGTGTTCAACGCGACGGCGGTGGACTATCCGCGGGAGCAGACGATTCACGGCTTGATTGAAGCGCAGGCGGAGCGTACGCCGGATCACACCGCCGTTTACTTCGAAGGCGAGCGGGTGACATACCGCGAGCTGAACGAGCGGGCGAACCGGCTGGCACGCACGCTGCAGGACCACGGCGTAACGAAGGACCGTCTCGTCGGGCTGATGACTGAACGCTCGCTGGACCTGATCGTCGGCATCGTCGGTATCCTGAAAGCCGGGGGCGCGTATGTGCCGATCGATCCGGAATATCCGGAGGAGCGCATCCGCTACATGCTTGACGATTCGGGAGCGCAGCTGCTGCTTCTGCAAAGCGGGCTTCGGGAGCGCGTCGCGTTCGGGGGGACCGTCGTGGAACTGGATGCTGAGGAGGCGTACAGCGCAGACGGCTCAAACTTGACGCCGGTTTCGGGACCGGACGATTTGGCCTATGTCATTTATACGTCGGGAACGACAGGCAAGCCGAAAGGGGTTATGGTCGAGCATCACGGCTTGTGCAACCTGAAAACGTACTATGACCATACGCTGCACATCGGGCTGCAGGATAAAATTCTCCAGTTCGCAAGCTACTCGTTCGACGCCGCTTGCTGGGAGTTTTTCCAGGCATTGTTCTGCGGGGCGACGCTGTATATTCCGACGTCGGAGACCATCCAGAACTACCGGCTGTTTGAAGATTATATGGCCGTACATGGCATCACCGTCGCGGCGCTGCCGCCGACCTACGCGGTTTATTTGGACCCGGACCGCATGCCGAGCCTGCGCATTCTGTTCACGGCCGGCTCCGCTTCCTCTGCGGAGCTGATCCAGAAGTGGAAGGAGCGGGTGATGTACTTCAACGGATACGGCCCGACGGAGAACTCCGTAGCCACGTCCATCTGGCCGGTTTCGACGGACCCGATGGCGGACCGGATCATTTCGATCGGTCGTCCGGTTCCGAACCACCGCGTCTACATGGCGGACCCGCACGGTCATTTGCTGCCGGTCGGCGTGGCTGGGGAGCTGTGCGTCGCGGGAGCGGGCCTTGCCCGGGGCTACCTGGACCGTCCGGAGCTGACGGCGGAGAAGTTCGTGATAAGCCGGTTCGCGGAAGGCGAGCGGATGTATCGGACCGGGGACCTGGCGCGGTGGATGCCGGACGGCAAAATTGAATATTTGGGCCGGATCGACCATCAGGTGAAAATCCGCGGCTACCGGATCGAGCTGGGCGAGGTGGAGGCGCAGATTTTGAAGGCCGCATCCGCCGTCCAAGAAACGATCGTCATCGCACGTGAGGATGCCTCCGGGCAAAATCAGCTCTGCGCGTACTTTGTGGCAGACCGGGAAGTGGCGGTGAGCGAGCTGAGAAGCGCGCTGGCGGCGGAGCTGCCGAACTACATGGTACCGTCATACTTCGTGCAGCTGGAGCAAATGCCGCTGACGCCGAACGGCAAAATCGACCGCAAGGCGCTGCCCGCGCCGGAGGAAAGCCTGCGGGGCGGAGCGGCCTATGCGGCGCCGCGCACAGCAATGGAGCAGACGCTGGTCTCGGTATGGCAGGCTGTGCTGGGGACGGAGCAGATCGGGATTTTGGACAATTTCTTCGATCTCGGAGGCGACTCGATCAAGGCGATTCAGGTAGCTTCCCGCTTGCTGCAATCCGGCTACAAACTGGAAATGAAAAACTTGTTCGCGCACCCGACCGTCGCCGAGCTTGGCGGCCATGTGCAGCTGGCCGGCCGGATGGCGGATCAAGGGGATGTCCGCGGAGAAGTGAAGCCGACGCCGATTCTGCATTGGTTCTTCGAGCAGCGTTTTGCCGAGCCGCATCATTTTAACCAGGCCGTCATGCTTCACCATGAGCAGGGCTTTGACGAAGCGGCACTTCGTCAGGTGGTGACGAAGCTCGCGGAGCATCACGATGCCCTGCGGATCGTCGTACGCGAGAACCGCAGCGCGCAGTTTACCCTGATAAACCGTGGCGTCGGCGAGGGCGAGCTGTATAGCTTGGACGTCGTCGACTTCCGGGGACAAACGGACTTCGCGGAAGCGCTCGAAGCGAAAGCGAGCGAAATCCAAAGCGGTATCGACCTGAGTGAAGGACCGCTCATGAAGCTGGGGCTGTTCCGCTGCGACGACGGGGACCATCTGCTGATCGCCATTCACCATTTGGCGGTGGACGGGGTATCATGGCGCATATTGTTCGAGGATTTGGCGACGGGCTATGAGCAAGCCGTCAAAGGAGAGGCGATCCGCCTCCCGCACAAGACGGATTCTTTCCGGACGTGGGCGGAGCAGTTGGCGCACTATGCGAACGGTCCGGCCATGGACCGCGAACGGGCGTACTGGCGGGAAGTCGCGCAAACGGAACAGCTTCCGCTGCCGAAAGATAACGCCACCAGCGGGCAGACGGCGATGGCATTCCGGGACAGCGAAACCGTCACGGCGCAATGGACGGCCGAGGAAACGGAGCAGCTGCTGAAGCAGGCGAACCGCGCGTACAACACGGAAGTGAACGATCTGCTGCTGACGGCGCTCGGCATGGCGGTTCATGCCTGGACCGGCATGGAGCGGGTGCTCGTCAATCTGGAAGGGCACGGCCGGGAAGCGATCTTGCCGGACCTCGACATTACGCGCACCGTCGGCTGGTTTACGAGCCAGTACCCGGTCGTGCTTGAGGCGGTAGCGGATTGGGACGTTTCGCAGTCGATCAAACAGGTGAAGGAAGGGCTGCGCCGCATTCCGAACAAGGGAATCGGCTACGGCATCGCGCGCTATTTGTCCGAGCGCCGGGAGGGCGACAGCTTCGAAGTCGAGCCGGAAATCAGCTTCAACTATTTGGGACAATTCGATCAGGACGCGCAGCACAGCGCGATACGGATTTCGCCGTATACTGGCGGCGAATCGGTGAGCGGCAGCACCATGATCAAGCATGCGCTGAATGTCAGCGGCATGATTTCCGGCGGTGCGCTTTCGCTGGATCTCCGGTACGACGGTCGGTTGTTCCGGAAGGAGACGATGGAGAAGCTTGCCGGATTGCTGAAGGCAAGCCTGCGGGAAGTGCTCGCGCATTGCGCGGCGCAAGAACGGCCGGAGCTGACGCCAAGCGACCTGCTGTTCAAAGGGCTGACCGTGGAAGAGCTGGACGCGATTGCGGAACAAACCCGCCATGTCGGCGAAATCGAGAACGTGTACGCGCTGACGCCGATGCAAAAGGGCATGCTGTTCCACAGCCTGATGGAGCCGGACTCGGGAGCGTACTTCCAGCAAGCCGCCTTCGACTTGCTCGGAAATTTTGACGCCGGTCTGTTCATCCGGAGCTTGGATTTGCTCACCGCGCGGCACGAAGCGCTGCGCACGAACTTCTACACCGGCTGGAAGGAAGAACCGCTGCAAATCGTTTACCGCCATAAGGGCAGCGAAGTTTGCGTGGAAGACCTGCGCGGCATGGGAGAAGCCGAGCGGGAGACGTATATCGCCGAGTTCACAATCCGGGACAAAGCCCGGGGCTTCGATCTTGCGCAGGACGCCTTGATGCGCGTATCCATTTTGCGCACCGGCGAAACGGCCTACCGGTTTATCTGGAGCTTCCATCATATCGTAATGGACGGCTGGTGCTTGTCGCTGATGACGAGCGAGGTGTTCGGCGCTTACGACGCGCTGGCGGAGCAGCGCCAGCCCGAGTTTGCCGAGGTTACTCCGTTCGGCCGCTACATCGAATGGCTGGAGCGGCAGGACGCGGGAGAAGCGGCAGCGTATTGGAAAGATTATTTGGCCGGATACGAGCAGCAGACACTGCTGCCGAAAGTCGGTTCGGAGCAGGGGCAGACGGAAGGCTATGTGCCGGAGCAACTGACCTGCGAGCTCGGCCAAGCGCTGAGCGAGCGGATGAACCGGGTTGCGAAGCAGCACCAGGTGACGATCAATACGCTGATGCAGACCGCTTGGGGCGTGCTTTTGCAGAAGTACAACAACAACCGCGACGTCGTGTTCGGCAGCGTCGTATCGGGACGTCCGGCAGATATTGCGGGCGTGGAAAGCATGATCGGGCTGTTCATCAACACGATTCCGGTTCGCATTCAAACCGAAGCGGAAACGACCTTCGCGGAAGCGATGAGAAGAACGCAGGAGAAAGCGCTCCGCTCGGGCGGTTACGATACGTTCCCGCTCTACGAGATTCAGGCGCTGGCCGAGCAGAAGCAGGACCTGATCAACCATATTATGGTGTTCGAAAACTTCCCGGTGGAGCAGCAGGTGGAACAGCTCGGAGCCGGCGGACGGGCGGCCTTTGAAATCGCGAACGTCGAAATCGCGGAGCAAACGAACTACGATCTGGACCTGATTGTTATGCCGGAGGAATCGATCCAAGTCGTATTCCGCTACAATGCGCGGGTGTACGATCAGGCGACGATCGACCGGATGCGCGGACATTTGGTCCGCATCATGGAGCAGGCGGTTGCCGATCCGAACCTTCCGGTGAGCGAGCTGGAGCTGGCGACAGCCGAAGAACAAGCGCAGATTTTACACGTCTGGGGCAATACGGACGCCGATTATCCGAAAGACAAGACGCTTCATGCGCTGTTTGAGGAGCAGGCGAAACGGACGCCGGACCGGGTAGCCGTGGTGTTCGAGGACAAGCAGCTGACATACCGCGAGCTGAACGAGCGGGCGAACCGGCTGGCGCGTACGCTGCGGGCCGAAGGGGTACAGCCGGATCAGCCCGTAGGCATCCTGATCGAGCGCTCGCTGGAGATGATCGTGGGCATCTACGGTATTTTGAAAGCCGGAGGCGCGTATGTGCCGATCGATCCGGAGTATCCGGAGGAGCGCATCCGTTACATGCTGGACGATTCGGGAGCGCAGCTGCTGCTGACACTGAGCCGTTTGCGGAATCGCGTTGCGTTCGGCGGCAAAACGTTGGAGCTGGACGATGCGGCGGTTTATGACGCGAACGGTACGAACCTGGAGCCGGCCGCCGGACCGACTCATTTGGCCTACGTCATCTACACGTCGGGCTCGACCGGCAAGCCGAAAGGGGTCATGATCGAGCATCATTCGGTCCTCAACCGGATTTTGTGGATGCACGAAAAATATCCGATCGGCGAAGCGGATACCATTTTGCAGAAAACGACGTTTACGTTCGACGTGTCGGTATGGGAGCTGTTCTGGTGGTCGCTGGTCGGCTCGAAAATGTGCCTGCTGTCCGTCGGCGGCGAAAAGAGCCCGGATCGCCTCCTGGAGACGATCGGCCGCTATGGCGTTACCACAATGCACTTCGTGCCAGCCATGCTGCACGCCTTCCTGGAATACGCCGAGGAACAGCCGGCCGAACGGCTTCGCGAGAAGCTGGGGACGCTGCATCAAGTGTTTGCGAGCGGCGAGGCGCTGCCGGCGCAGCACGTAGCCCGCTTCCAGCAAGCGGTCGCTTCGATCCGCGGGGCGAGACTGATCAACCTGTACGGTCCGACGGAAGCGACGGTCGACGTTTCGTACTTCGACTGCGAGCCGGACGGCGAGTACCCGATGGTGCCGATCGGAAAACCGATTCACAACACCCGGTTGTATATCGTGGAGGAAGGAACGAGCCGACTGCAGCCGATCGGCGTGGCCGGGGAGCTGTGCATCGCCGGCGTCAACGTGGCGCGGGGCTACTTGAACCGGCCGGAGTTGACCGCCGAGAAGTTTGTGCCGAACCCGTTCGTGCCGGGCGAACGGATGTACCGGACCGGAGATCTGGCACGGTGGATGCCGGACGGCAACATCGAATATTTGGGCCGGATCGACCATCAAGTCAAAATCCGCGGCTACCGGATCGAGCTGGGCGAGGTGGAAGCGCATGTTTTGAGCGCGGAGGCCGTGCAGGAAGCGGTCGTGGTTGCGCGGGAAGACGGAACGGGCCAGAAGCTGCTCTGCGCGTACTTCGTAGCGGACCGTGAGGTAGCGGTAAGCGAGCTGAGAAGCGCGCTGTCGCAGGAACTGCCGAATTACATGGTGCCGACCTATTTCGTACAACTGCCGTCCATGCCGCTGTCGCCGAATGGAAAAATCAACCGCAAGGCGCTGCCAGCGCCGGAAGGAAGCGTGCAGACGGGCGTAGACTATGTCGCGCCGCGGACGTGGGTGGAAGCGAAGCTGGTGCAGATTTGGCAGGAGGTACTGGGCGTTCCGCACGTCGGGGTGAAGGAAAACTTCTTCGACATCGGCGGACACTCGCTCCGGGCCACGACGCTGGCTTCCAAGATCCACAAAGAGCTGAACAAGCAGCTGCCGCTGCGCAGCATCTTCGAATATCCGACGGTCGAGCAATTAGCGCGGGTGATCGAAGAGATGGAGCAGGTGGCGTATGCATCCATCCCGGTGACGGCCGAGAGCGAGTACTACCCGGCGTCTTCGGCGCAGAAGCGGCTGTACGTGCTGAACCAACTCGAAGGCGAGGCGCTCAGCTACAATATGCCGTCGGTTCTGACGGTGGAAGGGGCGCTCGACCGCGAGCGTGTCGAAGAAGCGTTCCGGGGGCTGATTGCGCGCCACGAAACGCTGCGTACGGG
Source organism: Paenibacillus sp. A3 (assembly GCF_001399685.1). Lineage (GTDB taxonomy): Bacteria > Bacillota > Bacilli > Paenibacillales > NBRC-103111 > Paenibacillus_G. The sequence continues at coordinate 2,370 of NZ_JTHN01000003.1, read as the reverse complement.
CTTTAGGCTGATCGACGGCGAGCCGGTGCAGCAGGTAGTTGCCGTCGAAGACGTGCCGTTCCGCCTGGAGATTACGCAGGCGGATGAGAAGGAAGCGGAAGCGCATATCCGCCGCTTCGTGAGGCCGTTCGATCTGGAGCAGGCGCCGTTGCTGCGCGTAGGCTTGATCGAGCTGGGAGCGGACCGTCATCTGCTGATGCTGGACATGCATCACATCATCTCTGACGGCGTGTCGATGGGCGTGCTGACCGACGAGTTCGTGCGGCTGTACGGAGGCGAGGAGCTGCCGCCGCTGCGGATTCAGTACAAGGATTATGCGGCGTGGCAGCAGGCGGACGTGCACGGCGAGTGGATGAAGCGGCAGGAAACATACTGGCTGGACGTGTTCCGCGGAGAACTTCCGGTGCTGGATATGCCGACGGATTACCCGAGACCGGCGGTGCGCAGCTTCGAGGGCGACACGGTGACGTTCACTCTTGGCCAGGCCGGAAGCGAGAAGCTCCGGCAGCTGGCGGCGCAAACCGGCTCGACTCTGTATATGGTGCTGCTGGCGGCTTACATGACGCTGCTGCACAAATATAGCGGGCAGGAAGACGTCGTGGTGGGCACGCCGATTGCAGGCCGTCCGCATGCGGACCTGGAGCCGGTGATCGGGATGTTCGTCAATACGCTGGCATTGCGCAGCTATCCGGCCGGCGAGAAGACGTTCCTGGGGTATCTGCAGGAAATCAAGGAGCATGCGCTCAAAGCGTACGAGCACCAGGATTATCCGTTCGAGGAACTGGTGGAAAAGCTGCATGTGAAGCGGGACATGAGCCGCAGTCCGCTGTTCGACACGATGTTCGTGCTGCAAAATACGGAAGAAGGCGAGCTGGGCATCGAAGGCTTGACGTTCAAGCCTTACCCGAGCGGTCACGATGCGGTGAAGTTCGACTTGACGCTCAACGCTGCCGAGGCGGATGACGAGCTGCAGTTCAGCCTCCGTTACGCCGGAGCGCTGTACAAGCGCGAAACGGTCGAACGGATGGCGGGCCATTTCGTCCGCCTGCTGGGAGCCATTGCAGACAGCCCGCAGGCGAAGCTGGCGGAGCTGGAGATGATCACGCCGGAGGAAGCGAATCAGCTTCAGTCGGAGTTTAACGATATGGCGGATGACCGTTATCCGCAAAACAAGACGCTGTATGCAGTCTTCGAGGAGCAGGTCGAGCGCTCGCGGGAGCGGGTGGCGGTCGTCTTTGAAGGCAAAGAGTTGACCTACGGCGAGCTGAACGAGCGGGCGAACCGCGTGGCTCGCGTGCTGCGGGCGCATGGCGTCACGGCGGATCAGCCGGTGGCGATGCTGATGGAGCGGTCGCTGGAGATGATCGTCGGCATGCTGGCGGTGGTGAAAGCGGGCGGCGCATATGTGCCGATCGACCCGCAGCATCCGGAGGACCGGATTCGATTCGTGCTGGAGGACAGCGGAGCGAAGCTGCTGCTGACGCAGAGCTGGCAGCAGGCTAAAGCGGCGGAGTTCCAAGGCGAGGTGCTGTGCTTGGACGAAGCGGGGCTGTACGAAGGCCCGGCGGAGGACGGCGCGAACCTGGAGCCGGTGTCCACGGCGGACAATCTGGCGTACCTGATCTATACGTCGGGGACGACAGGCCAGCCGAAAGGGGTCATGATCGAGCAGCGGAGCGTGGTGAACTTTACGCTGAGTCTGTTCGAGCCGATCTATGCGGCCCATCCGGAATACCGGAACATGGCGCAGCTGGCGCCGTACGTGTTCGACATGTCGGTGAAGCCGATCTACGGAGCGCTGCTGCTGGGGTTGACGCTGCACATCGTGCCGGAAGAGACGCGGATGGACGGGGACAAGCTGCTGAAGTTTTTCCGTGAACATAACATCGACATCACGGATGCGACGCCGACGTATTTGGCTATCTTGGTGCAAGCGGCTGCGGCTAGCGGCGGCGCAGCGGGCGCGAAGCATTATGTAATCGGCGGCGAGGCGCTGACGACGAAAGTCGTGAAGTCGTTCTGGTCGACGTTCGGCGAGCAGGTGAAGCTCACGAACGTGTATGGGCCGACGGAGTGCACGGTCGACTCGACGATCTGCGAGGTGGAGCCGCAGCGTATAGCCGAACTGGCGGATACGGTGCCGATCGGGCGGCCGCTGCCGAACCAGAAGGTGTGGATTCTCGACGCGGAGCAGCGGCTGGTGCCGATCGGCGTAGCGGGCGAGCTGCACATCAGCGGAGCGGGCGTAGCGCGCGGCTACAACCGGAGGCCGGAGCTGACGGCGGAGAAGTTCGTGCCGAATCCGTACGAGATTGGCGGACGGATGTACAAGACGGGGGATTTGGCCCGCTGGCTGCCGGGCGGAACGAT
>NZ_JTHN01000299.1 GCF_001399685.1 Paenibacillus sp. A3 | reverse complement strand
CGGCGAAGCGCTTCGCCGAGATCTCTTGCACCGCACACGAACGGTACCGTAAATTCCTTTTTATTGATATGGAACACTTCATCGGCAGGAGTCAATACTTCGCTCTCGTCGATGTAGTCCACGCCCATCGATTCGAGTACTTTTGCTTCAACAAAATGTCCGATACGCGCCTTGGCCATAACCGGAATGGAAACAACTTTCATGACTTCTTCCACGATGGTAGGGTCGGCCATCCGGGCTACGCCGCCAGCCGCGCGAATATCCGAAGGAACTCTTTCCAAAGCCATAACGGCAGAAGCGCCTGCAGCTTCAGCAATGCGCGCTTGCTCTGCGCTCATGACGTCCATAATGACGCCGCCTTTTTGCATTTCGGCCATACCTTTTTTAACGCGGGATGTACCTGTTTCCATATCCGATTCCTCCTGGGAACATATCGTTAATATTACTGCCAGCCACATGAAATTAGGACAAACTACTAAAAAATTATTTTACAGCAAGCGCTTCAATTTAACAACCCGTTTGCCTTGATTTTATCCCTTTTTGGCGCCGCTGAACAGATCGACGAAGAAGTCTTTAATCGCCCGGAAAAATAATCGGAACCAACTGCCCTTCTCCACTTCCTCCGAGGCAACCAGGCTGACCGTATATTCTTTGCCGCCATACGGCACTTTTGCCGTTCCGAGCTCTTGCCCTTGCGCGATTGGCGCAACGAGCTTGCTTTCATCCGCCAGCGGCTCCGCCGTGATTTGAGATTGATCTATAGTTGTGCCCTTTTTCGCAATAATTTTCAGCTCCGATTTCGTAACAACCGGAACTTCCGTAGCTACGCCTTTTTTAATATTGACTGTTTTCAGCTTTTCTATTTCCTGCTTCGCATTCAGCACCGGTACGAACTCGAAATTGTTAAAGCCATAGTCGAGCACTTTGCGCGTTTCGATAAAGCGTTCCGGCTCCGTCTGCGCCCCCATAACAACGCTGATTAACCGCATGCCGTTACGTTCAGCCGTACCTGTGAAGCAATACTTCGCTTCATTGGTGCTCCCTGTTTTTAACCCATCCAGCCCCTGATAAGCGTATTTCTTAAAGTTCGTGTTCTCCTTGTTTCCTTCGAGCATCCAGTTCCAGTTAATCATCGGAGATTTGTCCTTCTCGCGGAATTTCCTGGACGGAGTCGCCGTATATTTCAATACTTCCTTATGATCCTTAATGATATTATAAGCGATGAGAGCGGCATCTCTGGCCGTCAGCATCGTCTCTCCCTGCACTTCGGTAGGTGCATATTTCCCCATATCCGCTCTTGGCAAGCCGGTCGCATTGATAAAATGAGCCTTGTCCGAAAGCCCGAATTCTTTAGCCTTGGCGTTCATCAGTTTGGCGAAATTTTCTTCCGTTCCCGCAATTCTCTCCGCTAACGCCACCGAAGCGTCGTTAGCCGAATAGATCGACATTGCAGCAAACAGGTTATCTACCGTCGCTTGCTCATTTAAAGCCAGCAGCCCCCCCGAACCGATCACATCGGCCGCATTGGGAGAAGTCGTGACCAATTCGGTTTCACTAAGCTTTTTGTTTTTAATTTCATCCATCACCAAGTATTCAGTCATCATTTTCGCCATACTGGCAGGAGGAAATGCCTCATCCGCATTCATTTCATATAAGATTTGCCCGGTACTCGCTTCCATGAGAATCGCAGATCTGACATTGAGTTTCAAATCTACAGGGGCATCCGCTGCCAGTACAGACGCGGATTGTACCAGAACAAGAGTGGCATTCAGCAAAAGAGTGGCAGCTACGATCGAACAAATGCGTTTTACTTTAAAAAACAACCAACTCACTCCTAAAAAAAATTTTATAAAAAATACATACGTTTAATTGTACCACAAGCTTCTTTCGCTTTACAAAAGCAAAAACGGAAGCCCCAGGCTTCCGTTCTTTTTTGCACGACCCGTTCGCAGGACTACAACGAATAGTTCGGTGCTTCTTTTGTTATTTGAACGTCGTGCGGATGACTTTCTCGAAGGCCTGCCCCCGTGATGCGGATAAAGGATGTATCATTGATAAGCGCTGAGATATCTTTAGCTCCGCAGTAGCCCATCCCGGAACGTAGGCCACCAACCAGTTGGTAAAGCGTATCGGCCAACGGTCCTTTGTAAGCAACCCGACCCTCGATACCTTCCGGTACAAGCTTGCTTTCGTTCTCTTGGAAATAACGGTCTTTGCTGCCTTCTTTCATAGCACCAATCGACCCCATTCCCCGATAAACCTTATAGCGGCGGCCTTGGAAAATTTCCGATTCGCCCGGGCTCTCTTCCGTACCGGCGAATAAGCTGCCCATCATGACGGCGCTCGCGCCGGCTGCGATTGCTTTGACCACGTCGCCCGAATATTTAATACCGCCATCGGCAATGATCGGTACATTGTACTGCCGCGCAACCGTAGCACAATCGTAAATCGCCGTAATTTGCGGTACGCCAATACCTGCGATGACCCGCGTCGTACAAATGGAGCCTGGTCCGATTCCGACCTTCACCATGCTTGCTCCGGCCTCGATCAGATCTTTCGTCGCTTCGCCAGTCGCCACATTGCCCGCGCAAATTGGCAGGTCTGGGTACTGCTCGCGAATTTTGCGGACGGTATTAATAATGTTGATATGGTGCCCGTGTGCCGAGTCAACGACGATCAAGTCCGCGCCGGCCTCGACCAGAGCTGCCGTACGCTCTATGACATCCTTGGATACGCCTACCGCGGCGCCCGCCAGCAGACGGCCTTGTTTGTCCTTTGCCGAGTTCGGGAACTGAATGGCTTTCTCGATATCCTTGATCGTAATCAGGCCCTTAAGAATCCCATTCTCGTCGACCAGAGGAAGCTTCTCGATCTTATGCCGCTGCAAAATGCCTTCCGCTTGTTGAAGCGTCGTACCGACAGGAGCCGTGACGAGATTTTCTTTGGTCATGACTTCTTTAATTTTGATCGAATAATCATGAACGAAGCGCAAATCCCGATTTGTTAAAATACCGACAAGCTTATTGTTCTCGTCGCAAATCGGCACGCCGGAAATCCGATATTTAGCCATCAACTCTTCGGCATCATAGACATGATGCTCTGGAGTAAGGGAGAACGGATTGGTGATTACGCCGCTTTCCGAACGCTTTACGCGATCCACTTCCTCCGCTTGCTGCGCAATCGTCATATTCTTGTGGATGACCCCGATTCCGCCTTCTCGAGCGATAGCGATTGCCAAAGCCGATTCCGTTACCGTATCCATGGCCGAGCTTACAAAAGGAATGTTCAGATTGATGTGGTTTGTCAATTTAGTCGATATGTCGATTTCCTTACCGAACACATCCGATTTTCTCGGTACCAGCAATACATCGTCAAATGTCAAACCTTCTTTGGCAAACTTAGTCTCCCACACAAAAATAATCCTCCTTATTTTATTACATGCTGTACATGCCGCAAGATATTAATTGCAATCTTATCAAAAGCCCATTTTTAGTGTCAAGCAAAAAGTCATGAAGTTTCCATGGCAATTTGTTATTAGTATGCCAATTTCCATAACAAAAAGAGCCTCTCCGGATAAAATCCGAAGAAGCTCTTGTGCTTGGCGACGTCCTACTCTCCCAGGACCCTGCGGTCCAAGTACCATCGGCGCTGGAAGGCTTAACGGTCGTGTTCGGGATGGGTACGCGTGGTTCCCTTCCGCCATCATCACCAAACCTAAAAGGTTCGCGCAGCGAAACTCGCTACGGAAGCTTGGATTTTTCGAAGCGTTACTGCTCCGAAATTGCTGCGAGAAAATATCCATCCTTAGAAAGGATGTGCAGCTCAGGATTTGCGCCCTGAAAACTGGATCGAAACATAGCGTAAGTGAATCGTATTGGATAAGCCCTCGA
>NZ_JTHN01000298.1 GCF_001399685.1 Paenibacillus sp. A3 | reverse complement strand
TCCTCTCGACCGCATCAACTTAACAATGAACGAGCTCTTGAATCTGACCTTTTGTCGATTTTGGAGCTTTTGTTATACTCGGGATGTGTGATGTATTGCTCATCACCACATATTCGCAAACGGTATAGATCGATCCGTATATACTTTTTTTCCTATAGTGTTGCCTCGCGGGTATGTACCTGTTCAGAGAAGGCTTATGCGGAATACGTGCAGCCGTACTACTGTATTATGGTTTCTGGCCACCTTGAAAGGAGCCATCCGCAGCATATGGCTTTCTCCGAAATTGCCCATGTATCAATGCGTGAGCTGCCAGGCCTGCGACCAATCCCCAAAATGCGCCGCCGACTCCAAGCAAGGTGACATTGGCTGCTGTTGCCAAAAAAGTAATCAATGCAGTCTCGCGGCCTTTTGGCTCCGTTAAAGCGTTGGCCAGGCTGCCGCCTATTGTGCCGAGCAGCGCCAATCCTGCCAACGTCGCAATAAATGTGGTGGGAAGGATGAGGAAAAGCGAAGCCAGCGTAACACCAAATATCCCGACTACCATATAAAAGAGGCCACAGGCAATCCCTGCAAGGTAACGCTTTTTCGAATCCTCATGTGCGTCTTTCCCTGTACAAATCGCAGCCGTAATGGCCGCTAC
>NZ_JTHN01000297.1 GCF_001399685.1 Paenibacillus sp. A3 | reverse complement strand
CGGCAGCGGCAAGTCGACGTTACTGAACATTTTGGGGGGGCTGGACCGCCCCTCCGCCGGCCAGGTGCGAGTAGGCGAATGGAACCTGCTGAAAATAACGGACGACGAACTGGTGCAGTACAAGCGCAAAACCGTCGGCTTCATCTGGCAGAACAATGCGCGCAACCTCATTCCTTACTTGACGGCGCTTGAGAATGTGGAAATGCCGATGATACTCAGCGGCCAGTACGATCGCGCCTATGCGAAGCAGCTGTTGGAGTGGGTCGGCCTCAAAGAGCGGCTTAACAACAAGCTGCAGCAGCTGTCCGGCGGTGAGCAGCAGCGGGTGGCGATTGCCATTGCGCTTGCGAATCGCCCGTCCTTGCTATTGGCCGACGAACCGACCGGTTCCGTCGATACGCGGACGTCGGATATGATCATGGACATTTTCCGGCATCTGAATTCTGAGCTTGGCGTGACCATTGTTATCGTAACCCACGATATGGCGCTCGCCGGCAAAGTGGACCGCGTCGTCGCCATCCGCGACGGGATGACCAGCACCGAATTCGTTAAGCGCAACCCGAACCTGGACGCCGAAGGCGAAGCGGCGGCATCGCATGGGTCGATTCACGATGTCCATGAAGAATATGTCGTGCTCGACCGGGCGGGACGGCTTCAAATTCCGAGGGCGTATTTGCAGGCGCTCGGGATCGAAGGAAAGGCATCGATGGAATTCGACGGGGAGAAAATCATTATACGTACGCCGAAGTCACTGGATTAGCATGAAGGATTTCGGGAAGCCGAGATATACATAATTAACCGATAAGGATCTGAAATATGAACAAGTACGCTAGGAGAACGGTGCTGCTTTCACTAAGCGCCGGGTTGTTGGCGTCGACGTTAACGGCTTGCACCAAAACGAGCAGCGGAGACGGTAAAAGCGAAAGAGTACTCCGGATTGCGACAAACGATTACGTCAATGAAAACGAGTATTTCCGGCAGCAGTTTACCGAATTGTTCGAATTTGCCAATCCGAACATTAAGCTGGAATTCGTTTCGACCTTGGACGAACGGTTTAGGTATAGCGAATCCTCCGATCCGAACGACAAGCCCAAGGACCCGGCGGATCGACTGAGCGAATTGATGACGGGCGACAATCCGCCAGATGTCGTCATGATCGATTACGATCATCTGCCGGAGCTTGTCAGCAGCAACGTGCTAAAACAGCTCGATCAGGATATCGCCAAGGACAAATTCGATACGAGCGATATCGCTCCTCCTGTCATCGAGGGCATCAAAAGGGCAGGCGACGGCAAAATTTATGCGCTGGCTCCGACTTTTGATTCTTACGCGCTTATTTACAATAAAAAAATGTTCGATGAGGCAGGGGTTCCGTACCCGGCCGACAAAATCACTTGGGATCAAACATTCGATCTGGCCCGGAGATTATCCAAAGGGGAGGGAGCGAACCGGAAATTCGGCTTTGCATTTTCGACCTTCAGCAGCAGGGCTAGCAATCTGAATTATGGAATGCGAGTGTACACCGAGCCTTTGCAGTTGAGAATGTTTGACGATAACGCGGAGAAAATGACGGTGGATTCCGATCAATGGGAAAAAGTGTGGAAAACACTGCTGCAGCTGAAGACGGAAAAGCTTTTACCGCAGCCGTCTGATGATCTAAAAAGACGAGGATCGAACGAGGATCACCCTTTTCAAGACGACGAGTTCCTGTCAGGCCGTGTCGCGATGTCGCTTATTGACTACAGAGATGTTGGATCGGTTGCCAACGTTATGAAAAATGCGCACAATTATAAAGGCTTGACCCCGTTCGATTGGGATGTCGTCACGATACCCGTTCATCCCGAAACGCCGGAGAACGGATACGGAATCCGATTGGACGGTTTGATGGGAATTAGCGCCAAGGCCCAAAATACGGAAGACGCATGGAAGTTCATCAAGTTCATCAACGGCGAGGAGTGGGCCCGTCTTAAAGGAAGCAGTTCCAGCAGCCTCATGGCCCGGCAAAAATATATTAAGCCGAAAGACGGAGCGGAGTTCAATATCAAAGCGTTCACGACGCTGCTTCCGGCGCCGGCCGTCGAAGACAAGCTGTATCGCAAGCTGCCGAACTTGTACCAGGTAAGAACGATCGGCAACCGCAAATTGCAAGACGTCAGTGTCAATAACCTTCAGGTTCGCGAGGCGCTGAAACAATGGCAAAGCGAGGGGGATGCCTTGCTCCAGAAGATGAAAGACAACCCGAATGCGTCTGTCGATCATTAATCTTTTGTTAAAACTGCCTTGATTCATACATAGAAACCAATCCGGAGGGATCCTGAGAATGCAAAAATATGTTAAGAAGACGGTGGCTGTATCGCTCTGCGTCGGCTTGATGGCGCCGACACTGGTTGCTTGCACGAAATCTGACAGCGGGGACAGCAAAACCGAGAAAACGCTTCGGATCGCAACCATGGGATATGGCGGAGACAACGAGTATTTCCGCCAACGCTTCACCGAATTGTTCGAATTCGCGAATCCGAACATCAAGCTTGAATTCATCTCGACATCGGACGACCGTTACATGTATGGAGGCCGGCCGGATCCGAAGGAAAAGCCGAAAGATCCGATGGATAAGTTGAAGGAAGAAATGGCGGGCGACAATCCGCCCGATGTCGTGATGTTTGGATATGATCAGATGCCGGAGCTGATCAGCAACAATATGCTGAAGCAGCTCGATCAGGACATCGCGAAGGACAAATTCGATACGTCCGATCTCGTTCCTGCCGTCATCGAGGGCATCAAAAAGGCGGGCGACGGCAAAATTTATGCGCTGGCGCCGACCTTCTATTCTTCCGCGCTGATTTACAATAAAAAAATATTCGACGAAGCCGGAGTTCAGTACCCGACCGACAAAATGACGTGGGATCAAACATTCGATCTGGCCCGCAGATTGGCGAAAGGGGAAGGGGAAAACCGCAAGTACGGTTTCTCGTTCTCGCCGCACAACATGGGCGATGACATTTTCTATGCGACACATATGTATACGGCGCCACTTGATCTCAAAACTTTCGACGATAAAGGCGAGAAGATGAGCGTCGACTCCGATCAATGGGAAAAAGTATGGAAAACGCTGCTGCAGCTGAAAACCGAGAAAATTTTGCCTGAGCCGGTCGACTTCTCCAAGCGGCGCAATCCTGGGCCAAACGAAGACTACAACCCGTTCATGGACGACGATTTCTTATCCGGCCGTGTAGCGATGTCTATCGTCAACTACTATCAAATTGGCCAGTATACGAACGTCATGAAAAATGCGGCGAACATCAAAGGCCTCACCCCGTTCGAGTGGGATGTCGTTACGGTGCCTGTGCATCAGGAAGCGCCTGAATACGGCGGCAACATCAGTCTGGACGGTCTGATGGGCATTAACGCCAAGGCGCAAAACGCCGAGGACGCCTGGAAATTCATCAAATTTATCAACAGCGAGGAATGGGCCCGCCTGAAAGGCAGCAGTACCCAAAATTTGGTGTCTCGTCAAAAGTACATCAAGCCGAAGGACGGTGCGGAGTTCAATATCAAAGCGTTCACGACACTGCTTCCTGCGCCAAGCCGGGACTACAAGATTTATCGTGAAAAACCGGGCTTGTACGAAGTGGAACGCCTCGGCTCACAAAAATTCCAGCAAGTCGTCCAGAATAAGCTGCAAGTGCGCGATGCGCTCAAGCAATGGCAAACGGAAGGCGATGCGATGCTGCAAAAAATTAAAGAGAATCCGAATGCTCAGTTTGATTCGATGATGCAGGGGGGATAAGATGTCCCTTCTCAGCAAGAATGCGGGCAGTACGTTCGGAGTGAAACTCAACAAGGAGGAACAACAAGATGAATTCCAAACGCAAACGATATAAAACTTGCATAGTTCTGCTGGCAGCTGTACTTGCCTTCGGGTCGGCGCTCCCCGCCTTTGCGGCGGAGGGCGGCGGCACGACCCCGCCTTCGGGAACAACGGCGACCGTCTCGACAGGGACCGCTCCGGCA
>NZ_JTHN01000296.1 GCF_001399685.1 Paenibacillus sp. A3 | reverse complement strand
GCCCGTACAGCTTGCCGTCCCACTTAAATCCGCCCAGCGGGGCCTCGTAATACGCTTTGCCGGCCTCCTCGCCGCCGGGCACCTCCGACAGCAGGCCGTTCTTGGAATATTCCGGCACCCAAGTGCCGAACACCTCGGCGATGTCCGGCGGATTTTGCGCGGAGAACGACGCTTTCAGCTTTTGGTTATAGACGTCGTAAGGAAAGCTTTGATAGCTGATTTCCACATTTGGGTGCGCTTTCATATAACTGTCGATCATTTTCTTATAATTATCGTTGAATGCTTCCGCCTGATGGCTCCAAAACACCAGCTTCACTTTTGGGCCGTTCCCCCCGCCTGCATTGCCGTCACTTCCGCCCGACGCCGACTCTTGCGAGCAGCCGGACAGTGCCACGGATACGCCCAGAGCGGCCAAAAGCGATGCCTTCGTCAATCGTTGTACGCCTTTCATTCGATTTCCCCTTTCTCATGATCGTCATCGTGGATTGGAATCGATTTCCTATCCAAAATGTACCGCTTTCATTGCGCAAAGTCAACAATTATTTTTCAGATATTTGCGGCAATTATTGCAAAAATATATTTCGTTTTGTAGTGATCATTTCAGTTGACCTGACGCGCCGTTTTGCGTAACATGAAAAGTAGAATTTGCGGCAAATTTTCTCATTATCCGATAAGAAGCGGGGTTACGTTATGCCAACACTGAAAGATATCGCGGACCGCGTCGGCGTGTCCGTCTCCACGGTGTCACGCGTCTTGGCCAACGACGCCAACCGGACCGTGAATACCGCAACCAAACAAAAAATATGGGACGTCGCCCGGGAGCTCGGCTATCAGATCAAATCGTCCGGCGACGACGGCAGAGCCGCGCGAGGCATTGGCTGTATCGTGTCGACGCTTCAGAACCGCCACTATCACCCTTACTTCTCGGTCATCTGCGACGGCATCGAGAAGGAGCTGGCCAAGCACGG
>NZ_JTHN01000295.1 GCF_001399685.1 Paenibacillus sp. A3 | reverse complement strand
GCTTATACGAACGTTATTTGGCTGTTCGGCTTTATTTAGAGGGACATACGTTCACGGAAATAGGTACGCTCCTTAATCGTGCTTATCAAACCATTAGTCGGTATTGGACTACCTACAGGAAAAACGGACTCGAAGGACTAGAACTTGATCATTCTCCTGACAAACCAGTAAAGCTAACGGATAAGCAATTGGATGAACTTGCGAACACCGTTGAAAAAAAGCAACCGGCTGATGTTGAAACATGAAGGTGCGAAGTTATTTGCAGCAATCAACTATGAGACCGGCCACATTACGCATCGAGAAGAAGAACAATGTGATGTGAATGCCTTCTTGCGTTTTCTCGGCGATATCCTTGAGGAATATCCCGAAGGTAAAATCTTCATGATTCTCGATAACAGCCGCATCCATCATGCCTCCAAACTCAAGCTGTTTCTTGACAAGCATAAACGGCTACACTTAGTGTTCCTTCCAAAATATAGCCCTAAGCTAAATCTGACGGAAGGCCTGTGGAAGTGGGTTCGCCAGGATGTCATTAATAACGTCTACTTTAAAAAGTTTTACCTGATTCGCTTGCACGTTTCGAAATTCATGAAACGATTAAATGCAAACCCTCAGAAGGTCATAGACCGCCTTCTTGTAAGGTTATAATCTTTAGTTCAACTTATATAAAAGAAAATCCTTATTGATAAATGATTAGGAGCTTTACCGGCGGTATTTCCAAACAAGGTGTCGATGTTTTTCTATTATTGATGCAATACGACGAGCACTGTTTTGAATCGAAAAGGGGTTATGATATACTGTACCTTAATGAAAATGATTATCAATATCATATACATGCGTGCGATCCTGTATCATTGTAGAGATTCGCCAGGGGGGACCGATGAACATTCAGGCCGAGTTTGCCGAGCTTGATGATATGACGACGAGCGTGTTCAGCTATTTGAACGCCACTTCGCAGACGGAGCCGTATGAGCAGACAGGTACGCTCCCGCCGGAATATGGCGAAGGGCAATTTAGCTGCATTCGGCTTCGGGACGGCATGGAGCTGCAGTTAAGCGATATGATCTGGCGGGAGGATGTGACCTTCGACATGGGCGTTCGGTATCCGCATCTGGAACTTGCGCTGAATATCGAAGGGAGCGGCTGCTGGTCTGCGGAAGGGCAGCGGGGGGAAGTATCGAGCGAGTCCGGCTCCGCGCAGCTTGTTTACTTTAACGATATCCGTATTCATGCAGAGCACAGGAAAAATAAACGGATCGTGCATGCGGAGTTGCGCTTGGACGCCCGGCTCTGGCAGCCTCTTTTTCAAGAGCTTGATGTCCGGATGGAGAAGCCCTTCTTCTGCTTTGAAGACTTGATCGGTCCAAAGCTTCAAGTTCTGGTGCAGCAGTTGCGGAGCTGTCCGTATAGCGGCTCGGCCAAGCGGCTTTTTCTGGAAGGGAAGTGCCTCGAGCTGCTCGCGTCGTTTATTTACGAAGCGAACGACAACCGGGCAAGGAAAAGCTCCAGCTTGAAAACGGAAGATATCGACAAGATCTACAGCGCCAGAGATATTTTGCTGCAGACGTTGGCCCAGCCGCCAAGTCTGCTTGCCTTATCGCGCAAAATCAGCCTCAACGACTACAAACTGAAGATCGGCTTTAAGGAAGTGTTCGGGATGACCGTCTTCGAATTCGTACGCCAGCAGCGGATGGAGAAAGCCAGGCTGCTGCTGGAGAACGGCTCGCTGAACGTCAGTCAAGCCGCGTCTCTGGTAGGCTATAATAACTTCAGCCATTTTGCCGCCTTATTCAAGAAGACGTATGGCGTAAATCCAAGCGATTATGCCAGAGATGCCATACATTAACGCAACGAAGCAGCGGCGTACGAAAACATATGTTGCGAAAATCCGAATGCCGTGTTACGATAGGATAAATTTAGCAGAACGGAGGGTTACGTGTGTTAGACAATTCCAATTCCGGCGTACTTGAGTTCACGAATTAAATAGTGCTCAAAGGCTCTGTCTGTGTACAGAGTGATCGGGATTGGTCTGCCTGCATATACGGGTAACCCTGTTTAGTTATAAGCTATATAGCTATAAGAGGGAGGGACGAATCGGCCCTCTTTTTGTCATGCCCGCAAATCGTAATACCGAGGCCAGTAATCCAGCCGTTGAAGACTGCCCTGATTTTGACGTACGTTGGAACGGGGAAGGATCTTCTTAAGGGGATACGTACGTCCTTTTCCGATGACTCCAGGCACAGGCAGCAGTCTGTGTTTTTATTTCTAATCTTGGGAGGAATCAGACTATGAACGAACAGATACTGCGAGTAGACGGAATCGAATTATGTACTGAAAGCTTCGGAAATCCAAACGATCCGGCCGTTTTACTGATTATGGGAGCCACCGCATCGATGATTTGGTGGGAGGACGAGTTTTGCCAACGTCTGGCGGATCGGGGGAGGTACGTGATCCGCTACGATAACCGTGATGTCGGGCGCTCGACGACGTATGAACCGGGGCAGCCGGGATATACCCTGGAAGATATGGCGGACGATGCGATTCGCGTTCTTGACGGGTACGGGATTTCGCAGGCGCACTTTGTCGGCATGTCGCTCGGCGGGCTGCTTACGATGCTTGCGGCGGTGCGGCACCCGCAAAAAGTGCTGACCGCTACGCTGGTAATGACGTCGGCTTTCGCGCCAGGTTTGCCGCCGATGGAGGAAAAGGTTGAAGCCTTCTTTGCGGCTGCGGCTAACGTGGATCTGACGAACGAGCAGGCGGCCGTCGATCAGACTGTAGAAAAATGGAAAATCTTAAAAGGCTCCAAGCATTCGTGTGATGAGGATAGAATCAGACGTCTGGCTATCCAGGAAGTCAGGAGGGCGAGCCGCTTGTCCAGCATGTTCAACCACGGCTTGTTGACAGGCGGGGAATCGGATATCGCCCGGGTTCACGAGATCGAAGCCCCGGCGCTGGTCATACACGGAACGGAAGATCCGATCCTGCCTTACGAGCATGGGGTGGCGCTTGCGAATCAAATTCCGGGAGCCGTCCTGCTCACGCTGGAAGGGACCGGGCACGAGCTTCACCGTGACGATTGGGAGCGTATGATTGACGCGATCATAAACCACACGGCGGGAGCGCAATAATTAGGAAGCGGCAGTTTGAAGCTGGATTTTCGGCTCCGGACCGCCGCTTTTTGGTTTCGAATGCCCGGCACTCCGCTTGCGTCTGTCAGATCCTACGAGGATTTGTTAAGCCAGCGCGGCAGCACATCAAGCAGCTTCGCTCTGGTGAAGGCGTCGCCGAAGTTCCATTGCGCCGCATCCACCAGATGGACGCGGCCGTTCCGAACGGCGGGCAGACTGCGCCAAAGCGGGCTGCTCATCAGCTTCTCCGCCGCTTGTCCCGACTCGGGGCTTGCGGGAAGCAGCATGAAAATACGGTCCCCGGCATAGGCGGGCAGGCTGGCCTCGGATATTTCCGAAAACCCTTGTCCCGCATTCAGCACATCCTGAATGTGTCCGGCAGGCCGGAAGCCGTAAGGGTGATAAAGCGCCGACGAAAGACCGACGGCTCCCATGACGAATAAGCGCTTGCCATGATCGTAGATAAACACGGAGGCCGTTTCCCCCGGTTCAATGGTGAAGCGAAGCTGATGCCACATGGCGGCCGCTTTGGCGTTGTAGACTTTCAGCCACCGCTCCGCCTCGCGCGTTTTCCCAAGCCAGCGGCCGAGCGTCTGCAAACGATGATCGAGCGGCGCAAACGAGTTAAACGTCAATGTAGGAGCGATCCTCGCAATGCGGGCATACTGCGCTTCGTCGGAGCTGGCCAAGATGATCAAATCCGGCTTCAGCGCCGCAAGGACGTTCGTCCTCATCGGAAAGCCAACGTCGCGCACGTCCCGCAGCTTGTTTTTGAATAAGGATTGCTTATAGAAAGAAATGCCGCCGCCGATCGCTTTAATGCCTAGCGCCAGCAGGTCCCCGAACGTTTCCCCGTAATAAATGATCCGCTCCGGCCGCTCGGGAATTTCGACCTCGTGCCCCGTCCAATCCCTGACCAGAACGGTACGGTTCGCCAGACGGGCATACTGCTTCGGGGCGATGCCCGTCGTTTGACGAAAGCGCCGGTTGAAATAGTACTCGTCCCGAAAGCCGACTTGTTGGGCAATTTCCCTCAAGGGGGCTGTCGAAGCCAGCAGCAATTGCTTGGAGCGGTTAATCCGCAGCTCGGTCAAATAATCGAGCGGCTTCCTGCCGGTCAGCTCCTGGAAAATCGGGGTGTACTGCCAATGTGGCACTTGAGCCAGAAGGGCCAGCTGCTTGACGGTGATGTTATCCATGTAATGGTTCTGTAGGTAACGGACCGTGCTTTCGACCGCTTGCGTCGGACTGAGCGGCCGCTCCGAATGGAGATTGTGCTCGATTACAAAGCCAAGCAGCTCCTGAAACCGCAGCTGCTGCTTGAACCAAGCGATATCGCATGCGTCGGGCCGGCTGGCGTACAGCTCTTCGGTTAGCCGGACCAACCGGGAGAACGGATACGCGGTCAGCTCGTGGCGTTCCGGAAAAAGCTCCCCGGCAAACGTGTCGTGCGAAGAGCTCCCAATCCGTACGGCCGTAAACGTGATTTTGAAGAAGCGGAGCGCGTCGTCATATTCGTTCTCCAGTTGATACGAAGCCCCGGGAGCGAATAAGAAGCACCTGTCGGGAGTGAAGTGATAGCGGCTGTCGTCCGCATCCAAGCGGCCTTGTCCGGCGGTAAAGATCAGCATCGTATGGTGAACAGCCGTTTGTTTCCCGGATTTCCATCCGACCGGCCGATGGATTTGCTCGATATCCGACAGGTGAAACAGCAGAGCGCGCAGGGGCGAGGTGTTCGGCGGTTCGGAGCCCCATCCTACATTCCTCCTTCAATAATTGAGAATGATTATCAATTAAAATCTATTGTATACAAAACAAAGAAGCTTTTCAACGACAGCGTGAAAAGATTCCGGGAACCTCCAGAACAATTTGTTATTTC
>NZ_JTHN01000294.1 GCF_001399685.1 Paenibacillus sp. A3 | reverse complement strand
TACTCTGATTAAAACACAATTACGAGGATTGGGAGGCTGTTTTGTTTAACCGAAATATTATTTTTTTATAGCGTGAATATAATGAATCGTTTCGAACACAGACAAATAATCCGTCCGATGACGAAAGAAAAGGTCGTGGATCGCAGTCGGCGTTAAATGTTCATAAATGAGCAAGCCCGATTGTTCCAACAGTTTCTCGATTTCGTCATAAGTGAAGCACGATTTCATGGGTTCTCCGCCTACGGAGGCCATTTTCACCATATTTTCAACTCGATTCGACATCCCCTTTTCTTCAAACAGGTTTTCGTCAGCGTAATCCAAAACGATAGAACTTCCTGCCGGGACTTTGGCAAATAAATGATGGATCAAGCTTGAGATTTCTTCCTTCGTTAAATAATATGAAACCCCCAACAGGCTAAAAAACGTTTTGCAGTTTTCAAACCCTTCATCGATCAGATGCTGATACGAAAACTGACGGGTGAAGTCCATAGGAACAAAATGAAGATGACTCGGAATTTCGAATTTGGCATGCTCCAGCCTTTGCTTTTTCAATTCCTGGGTCGCCGGATGATCAACCTCAAATATTTCCAAGCTATTTTTCAATTCCGGATGGCGGAAACCAAAAGTATCTAACCCGGCTCCGAGGATGACATACTGCTTTAATCCTAACCTAACTTCGTTGAGCAATACTTTTTCGCAATACGCAGCACGTGCCAACGGTGTTGGGGAAAGCTGGACTTGTACAATCCATTTTAATATTTCATCCGGATCATCCTGAAACCTTCGAGCAATATCTTGATTGAAAAACGGAATGCCTTGAATCATATTTTCTCTGATGTCCGAAAACTCTTGTGGGGAAATAAGATCGATGGCAAGAAAATCATCGAAAATTTTGGGTGTGTCATATTGGCTGTGATAGGCTCGACCAAAAGCGGATACCAACGAAGTTAAACTGGACTCATTTGGCTTCATACAATTATCCTCCAGCATAAACAAAAATAAGATTCCCCTGGCCAGGAGAATCTTATTATACACGCGATTTATTTGAATGTAAATTATAGCATAAATTAATAATTTTGTCAATAGGCAATTGATCTTAATTGCAATTTGCGAAATGGGGAAACCCTTGTAGGCAAATAGATCGGTCAGCTTCGACATGTTATTTGGAAAATATGAAATTTTAGAATTGCACATTTCACTTTTTGTTCTTGTTTTTCAAATTACAATAAATGCAGAGGCAGCAATCTAGGCAACGCTGCCAATCGATACAAACGGAGGGGAATGGCATGAGTTGGAGATGGGGCAAACAACTGCTGCTTTTTGGCTACGAGGAAGCGATGTCCTGTGTATTTCCCGCTTGCATTTTTCTTTCGTTGGCCTTGTTGAAAATCGTACCGCTTCCCGGAATGCCGGCTTACGACTGGATGCTCGTCATCTGTATCGCCGTGCAAATCATCATGGTGCGGGCAGGGCTGGAAACGATCGACGAGCTGAAGGTGATCTGCGTATTTCATCTCATCGGTCTGGCGCTTGAATTGTATAAAGTACATATGGGCTCTTGGGATTACCCGCAGCCGGGCTGGACCAAAATCGGCGGCGTTCCGCTTTATAGCGGCTTCATGTACGCGAGTGTGGCCAGCTATCTATGCCAAGCCTGGCGCAGGCTTCATATCCGGTTGGAGCGGTGGCCGTCTTCCGTCTGGACGGTTTCGCTCGGGGCGGCGATCTACTTGAATTTTATGACCCACCACTTCATCCCCGATCTGCGCTGGCTGCTTGCGGCTTTGCTGTTTGTGCTGTTTTTCCGCACGACGCTGTATTTCAAGGTGGGAGATAGCGTGTACCGGATGCCGCTCACGCTTGGTTTTGCGCTGGTCGGCTTCTTCATCTGGATCGCCGAAAATATCGGAACTTGGCTGGGGGCATGGCGTTACCCCCATCAACAAGCCGGCTGGAGCATGGTGTCGTGGAGCAAATTCAGCTCCTGGTTTCTGCTGGTGATCGTCAGCTTTATTATTGTCGCCCAGTTAAAGCATGTAAAGGAGCTTCGCCCCAAAAAGAATGCTGCTGATACGAGCATGAAGCGCAAAGGGTAGAGGAGGGTCAGCCTGCTTTCAGCACCAGTCGCTCGGAAAGCGGGTCCCAAGTCATGTTCAGCCCGCTGAGCTCATTAAATGCGTCCAGGGACAAATACAGTGTGCCCTTCTCGACATGGACGGCATAGGCTGCCGCTTGACCGTTCAGCGTCGCGCTGCCGTCTTTCAGGTTCACGAGAATGGTTGTGCCGCCTTTGGCAATCCGCACGGTGCCGGAAGTCGCGTCCCAGTCCACCGATGCGCCCAGCTTCGCGGCGAGCGCCTTGGCCGGATAGACGACCGATCGATCGGGCGTTATCTTGAACTTGGGATACCAGTACTTGGCCTGCAGCCCGGCGGTTACGGCATCGAGATCGGCGCCGATCGTTTTGGCGCCCGCCTTGGCAATGTCCGTGTTATCGATTTTTCCCTTGACCAGCTCGGCTATCGGTCCGTAGGCCCAGACGCCCACGTCGACCCCGGAATGCCCGTGGCCGGCCCATCCGACCAGCAGCCGCTTGGAGATGACGGCGTTATACGCGCCTTCCCGCTCGTAGTCCGTACCGTCGCCTTTCAGAATAAAATGGGCCTCCTCGTCACTCAGATCCGCAATCGATGTGTTCGTTTGAACAAATTTCCGGATTTCCTCCGGCGTGCGGGCTTGCTCAAGCGCTGCATTCAGCACCTGGGAAGATTGCTTTTGCCGGTTCCAGAGGTCGATATTTAACTCGTACCTATTATCGCGGCCCAGAGACAGACCGCCCGTCTCATGGTCTGCGGTTACGACAACGGAGGTGCTGCCGTCTTTCTTGGCGAAATCCATCGCCGTCTTCACGGCCGCGTCGAAGTCCAGCACTTCCTTGACCATGGTCGGCAAATCGTTGGCATGCGCGGCGTGGTCGATCCGTCCGCCTTCGATCATGAGCACGAAGCCTTCTGGCTTGGCTGAAAGCAGCTCGATGGCTTTCCCCGTCAGAGCGGCCAGACTCGGGGAAGAGCTATCGCGGTCGATGGCGTAATCGAGGTGTGACCGGCTGAACAGACCGAGCACTTTATCGTGCTTCGCGGTCAGCGCCTGAAGGCCGGCCAAGTCTTTGACGACGGAGTAGCCTTTAGCCTCGAAATTGGGAACAATCGTTTTGTCCGGACGTTTTCCGCCGGCATCCTTCGCGGTGAAATAATCCGCGCCTCCGCCGAGCAAAACATCGACGCCGCTTTCCAGCATTTGTGAAGCGATGGCCGCTTCGTTTTTGCGGCTGCGTACGTGGGAAGCGAACACGGCCGGCGTCGCGTGCGTGATTCTTACCGTGGAGACGAGTCCTGTCGCTTTTCCTTTCGCTTCCGCGGCTTCAATCACGGAGGCGTAGGGCATGGCCACCTCTTCGTTGGAGAGACTGACCGCGGAATTGTACGTTTTGCGGCCGGTAGCCAAAGCGGTTCCTGCTGCCGAGGAGTCGGTGATCACGCCGGATTCGACGCTGCCATCCGCTTCCCCGCGTTCCGAAAACGTACTGGCTTGGCCGACGTAGTAACCGTCCAGATGCAAGCTCTCCGCTCCCAGAATGGTTTTGGAGTAAAGCCGCGTAGCCGTGACCTGGGCGGGACCCATCCCGTCCCCGATCAGTACGATCAGGTTTTTGGACTGCGGCTTCGCTGCCTCATTCCCGGCGTGTAGTGAAGCCGGGATCGGGCTGCATAATAAGAAGGATGCCATAAAAAGACCTGCGGCTTTCTTTTTCATCATCGATTCCTCCCATCGGCATATGGAATATCCCAACTTATTATATTATAAGGAAATATATGTTATTAATAAAATGATTTAGAATCCAACACTGCCTTTCGGCGGTGTTTTTTCTTTTAGGCTCTGGTATTACTCCTCCATCGAATGGAAATAAATGAAGCATAACGAAAAGCTGGAGGTTTCGTATGATCGAAGGGACCAAACCGCCAATCGATAACCCTCAATTTGACAAAAGCGACGCCCGATCTTTCGTCGATCTGCTGATTTATGCGATTGGAAATCCGCCGGACCTCATCCATCAATCGTTTACCTTCGGCCCCAACCTGGAAGGCACCTACTTATTTATTGAGACCTTGGCAGATAAGAGAAAAATCGAAGATAACGTTCTTCGCACGTTTGCCGGGGAAACGTTGTCTGCCGCTTGGGACGGCGAGTCGGAGCTTGGAGACCTGCTCCAGCGCCGGATCCCGGTCGCCGCGATATCGGCCTCGTCCGAGTTGAAGTCATGCGCGCAAAGTCTTCTGGATGGAAAGTGCCTGCTCGTCATCCCGGAGTCGGAGCACGTGCTTGTGCTCGATACGGCGAAATTTTACCAGCGTGCGGTGACGGAGCCCAAAACGGAAAACACCGTGCACGGACCGCACGAAGCGTTTATCGAGGACATTGCGACGAATGTCGGCTTGATCCGCAAAAGAATCCGTACGGCCGCCCTGCGTTTCGAGCCATTGCAGATCGGTACGGCAACCGAAACCAAGGTGCTTATCGTCTATATGAAGGATCTCGCGCCGGAGGAAGTGGTTAGCGAGTTCCAGCGAAGAATCAAATCGATGCATGCGGATAGTATTCTGGACAGCACGTACGTGGAGGAATGGATTCAGGATAAAACGTTGACCATCTTTCCGACCTTAATGAGAACGGAACGGCCCGACGTCGCGGCATCTCATCTGCTGGAAGGCAGGGTCGCGGTCATGGTGGACGGCAGCCCGCTGACGCTGATCGGCCCTTTTACGTTTATGCAATATTTTACGTCTCCCGAAGATTATTACCAGAGGGCGGATATCGCGACCTTTTTGTTATGGATCCGGTTTCTGGCGTTTCTGCTCTCGGTATTCGTTCCCGCCCTTTATATTGCGGTGACTTCCTACCATCAAGGATTGCTTCCGCCTGCGCTGCTGATCAATATTTCCGCGCAGCGGGAAGGGGTGCCGTTCCCCTCCTACATGGAGGCGTTTCTGATGATGGTCAGCTTTGAAGTGCTGCGCGAGGCCGGCCTGCGCATGCCGCGGATTGCCGGTCAAGCCATATCGATCGTCGGAGCGCTCGTCTTGGGCGAAGCGGCGGTCAATGCCGGCCTCGTATCGGCAGCGATGGTCATTGTGGTAGCCGTTACCGCGATCGCCAATTTTGTCGCCCCTTTCTACAACTTCGGGATTGCGCAGCGGTTTATGCAATACGGTTATATGATTTTGGCCGGGTTTATGGGCGGCTTCGGCATCTTATGCGGCGTGCTGTTCACGCTCGTTCATCTGGCTTCGCTACGGTCGTTCGGCGTTCCTTACTTGGCTCCGATTGCGCCAACG
The DNA here is from genome assembly GCF_001399685.1 of Paenibacillus sp. A3. GTDB lineage: Bacteria > Bacillota > Bacilli > Paenibacillales > NBRC-103111 > Paenibacillus_G. The sequence continues at coordinate 6,755 of NZ_JTHN01000294.1, read as the reverse complement.
TTCTTCTCGGACTGGAAGGACATCTTGGTTCGGGTGCCGCGGTCGTGGATGACGACCTTCCCCCGCATGAACGACGCCAAACGGAAAAAAAGGTGAGCCGCATGATTCTTCAAGCGATCGTCCGCACAGGGAAGCTGCTGGCGCTGGGGGCAGCCTGCTGCAGTCTTGTGGGCTGCTGGGATATGGTGGAGGTCAACCAGCTTGCCATCGTCAATTTGGTCGGAATGGACAGGGAGCCCGGTAACGGGAAATACACGACGTACTATCAAGTGATCAACCCTCCGGGAGTCGCCGTGCAAAAGGGAGCGGGCATCAAGGCTCCGGTCTATACGTACCAGGTTGACGGGTTTTCCGCCGTGGACTTGGCCGAAAAAACGTTCGATATTGTTCCGAGACGGCCCTTCTATGATCATTACCAAGCCTTGATTGTGTCCGAACGGTTTGCGAAAGAAGGATTAAGGGAAGTGATTAATTTTCTTGAGAAACAGCCGGACCGAAGGGCTACGATTCATGTGCTCGTCACGGATTCGCCGCTCCCGGATATGATGAAGACGTATATTCCGTTTGAACGATTGCCGGGCAGGGCCCAACGTTCCATGATTGAGTTCCAGTCCAAATATTCCGGCAGGGAAAGCAGGCGCTCCCGTGTAAAAGATTTGGTCGAGAACATGGAAAGCTCCATGCTAACCGTCCTGCCGATCGTCAGCTTATCCGGCGCCAAGCCGATGCCGACCACCGAACGGTACGAACAAATCGACGCCAATCAAGGGAACTACATCATGAAGGGGGCAGCCGTATTCAAGCACGACCGGATGATCGGCCGGCTGGAATCGTCCGATCTATCTTGGTTTTATTTATTGGACGGGGGAATCGGCGTATTTAGCGAGTCGTTGATCGTCAATGGAGAACGCGTCGACCTTCAAGCGCCGAAGCCTGAAGTTCGCAGGCAGCTGGTAATGGTGTCCGGCAAGCCGGTATTAAAAGTGGACATCTATGCGGAGGCCCAGCTTGTCGAGAACGATCAGAATGTAAAATTAACCGAGCGGAATCTGGATGAAATCAAAGCACAGTTTAACGCGCAGACGAAGAAAAAGGCTTCCGAGTTTTACGAGAAAACAAAACGGCTCGGGTGGGATCTGCTCGGGATCGAAGCGCAAATCAAGCGTAAATCGGGAAAAGAATGGGCGGACGCCAAGAAGGAAGAAGAAGCCTGGAAAAAAACGGAGCTTCAGCTTGCCGTTCATTGCAGCATCCGAAACATCGGCACGACCATCGATCCGTATAAAGAGAAGAGGGGATAGCGTTGGAGAACGCTCGTATCGGCGGTTGGCAGTTTTTTTTGCTGGTATTTAACTTTACGATCGGCACCGCTTTTTTTCTTCGGCCGGGCGGGATGATTGCCGCGGCCAAGCAGGATGCTTGGCTTGTTCCGCTGTGGGCGGGGGGTGCCGTCATCCTGATCGCTTGCCTGTGGCTCATTCTGGCGGAAAGAAATCCCGGGCTGAGCATCGTCCAGATTTGCATCAAGGCGGCGGGAAATAAAATCGGCGGGCTGATCGCGCTTTTGTATATCTCGTTTTTCATTCAAACCGCAAGCTGGGTTACCCGCAATTTGGGGGATTTTATGAAATCGACCTTGATGCCGAATACGCCGATTTCCGTGTTTCACTTTATGTTTTTGATCGTGGTGTGCTACGCGTCCGTCAAAGGGGTAGAGAGCATCGCACGGGTCAACGAGTTTCTAAGCCCTGTGGTCGTGCTCATCCTGGTCACCATTTGCTTATTTGCCGTATCCGAATGGAGGTGGGAACGCTTCGAGCCGATGTTTCGGTTAAACGTGTGGGAGACGGTGAAGGAGACAAAGGCCATTATCGGGTTCCCTTTTCTCGAAGTCATCACCTTGATGATGCTGGTTCCTTATGTGAAGAGCAGAGTCAAGACCGCTTTGCTGCTTGGCATCGGGCTGGCGACCCTGCTCTTAAGCGGAATCATTTTTGTGACGATCGGCGTGCTTGGCGTGACGCGGGCCTCCCATTTTACGTATCCGCTGTTTATTATCGCGCAAGAGCTGCGGATTACGGAATTTATCGAGCGTGTGGAAACGACGATCGTCATCGTATGGCTCGTATGGATTTTCGTCAAGCTGTGCATCACGTATCATTGCGCGGTGACCGGCATCTGCCAATTGTTTCGGCTGAGCGATCGAACATGGATCGCGATTCCGCTCATGCTGCTGGTTTCCGGCCTTGCGATTACGTTCAGTGACAACGTCGTAGAAAATATCGAGTGGGACAAACGGTATATTTTTCAATATGCCAGTATTTACGGAGTCGTGCTCCCCGTCCTGCTTCTTATCCTGACTTGGATTCGCAGAGGGAGGGAGGCCGCGTGACCGGGTTCATCCTAGGTTTCCTTGCAGCGCTCGGCGGCGGCCTTGCCATGATGCTGCGCAGCCATAAATCCATGAAGGAAATCGGACTGTTCGTCACCTTGTCCTGTCTTGGCTGCACCGTCTGGATAAGCATCTTTGTCCATCGCGAGATCAATCCGGTCCGGTGGCTTGGCTGGCTATTCGAGCGGGCAGGCTTATAAGCGTCCCGAGCGGCCAAGCCGCCGTCCCCCTTAAATTAATAATCCGCCCCGCTCCTTATGGCGAGCGATGACAACCTCGCTGTGAACCGAAGTGATCCCCCGAATCGACTGAAGCTTCTTCATATACCGCTCGGCATGATCCGGATCGTCCAGCAGAGCGTGGACGTGCAAATGCGGCTTGCCGCTCATCTGGTACACGTTCGTGATTTCCTCGTCCGCCTTCAACTCGTCAATCACTTGCTGCATACTTTCCCACGTGACTTCGATGTCAAAATACATCGACAGCATTTTGCCCGCTTTGAGCGGATTCACGGTAATCGTGAACCGGTCGATAATGCCGTTGCTGACCAATTGGTTGATCCGGTCGCGGACAGCCGCGCGGGTCAGGTTGACAAGACGGCCCAATTCCGCGTTGCTCAGCCGCCCGTTCTCGGATAGATGCTTCAGAATCTGGGCGTCGATCTCGTCCAAATGTTTAAATTGCATTCGCTTCAACCTTTCGCGGAAACTTTACGCTCATTATATCATATACAATGTAAAGTGAACATGTACATATATTGATCGAAAGTAAATTATGTAGTATACATATGTATGTGGGTAGACGAAAGGAGTGAGAGATTTTGACGATCATGGCAGCGGAAATTTTATTGATTTCCATCTTGGCGGGCATTGTCGGTTCCGTCCTCGGGCTCGGCGGAGGCATCGTCGTGACGCCGGCGCTGACGCTTTTGTTCGGCGTAGACATCAGACTTGCGATCGGCGCAAGCATCATCTCCGTGATCGCGACTTCGAGCGGAGCGGCGATTGCTTACATCAAAGACCGGATCACCAATGTCAGAGTCGGCATGTTTTTGGAGATCGCAACGACGATTGGGGCGATTACGGGAGCTTTCCTGGGCGGCCTGATGTCCCCTGCGATCCTGTATATCATTTTCGGGCTGCTGCTGCTGTATTCCGCATTGGCGATGCTGAAGAAAGGGAAGAGCGAGCTGCCCCAAGACGTTCCGCTCCATCCGTTAGCCCGGAAGCTCAAATTGCAAGGCGCGTACTATGACAAGGCGCTGAACGAAAACGTCTCTTATCACGTGGACAATGTGTACGGCGGCTTCGGAGTCATGTACGGCGCCGGCGTCGTATCCGGCTTGCTCGGGATCGGCAGCGGCAGCTTTAAGGTGATGGCAATGGACGTGTTCATGAAGCTTCCGCTCAAGGTGTCCAGCGCGACGAGCAATTTTATGATGGGCGTGACCGGGGCGGCAAGCGCGGGCGTGTATTTGTTCAGAGGGGACATCGATCCGGGGATAGCCGCTCCCGTCGCCCTCGGCGTATTGATCGGAGCGACGGCCGGAGCCAGAATCATGCAGCGGATGAAAAGCACGACGATTCGCAAATGGTTTATTCCCGTTCTGACGTACGTTGCCGTACAAATGATCCTGCAAGGAACGGGGGTTATCGTATGAGCCAAGGGGATGGGCGTAAAGCGGGAGGCCCTTCGATCACCGCTGTGGAGCTTAGGATCAGTCAATATTTGCGGGCGGGAGTGCTTCTCAGCGCAGCCGTCATTTTATTCGGGCTGGCGCTTTTCCTGATTCTGGGGGACAGCGGGTATCCGGGGCGGACTTTTCCGGCCCGTTTGCCGGACATCGGGCAAGGCCTGCTGCAGCTTAAACCGTACGCCGTGATTTTGACGGGGCTGCTAATGCTAATCCTGACGCCGGTATTTCGGGTAGGGATTTCGATCCTCGTCTTCCTGAAGGAAAAAGATTATTTATATGCGGGCATCAGCCTGTTTGTTTTTCTCATTCTGATCGTCAGTTTTTTACTCGGCAAGGCTTAAGCGTGCGTTGACGTTTTTTCCAGGAGGTGCTTCCGATTGAAACCTGCTGTAAGAGGCCGCCCGGATTTCCTGCTCTTCTTTATCACCATCGTGCTTGTCTGCTTCGGTCTCGTCATGATTTTTAGCGCCAGCTCGCCTCAGGCTGTCCTAAAGCATGGGAATGCCTCGTACTACTTGTTCAAACAAGGAATGTTTGCTTTGGTCGGAGTCTTTTTCCTGCTGTTGTTTATGCGTCTTCCTTTTCAAATCTGGAAGAAGGCGGCGCCGTTTCTTCTGCTGACCACGCTGCTCCTGCTGCTCCTGGTGCTTCTTTGCGGCACGAACATCAATGGCGCAAAACGCTGGTTTGCCGTCGGCGGGTTAAATTTTCAGCCTGCCGAATATGCCAAGCTGGCGATCATCGTTTATTTATCGGCCTTGATCAGCAGAAAAGGGGAGGCCGTCCGCGAGTTTAAAACAGGACTTCTTCCTTTATTGATAGCGGTGGGACTCGTCCTCCTGCTTGTCATGCTGCAGCCGGATTTCGGCACCGTGATGATCCTCGGCTCGATTTCCGGCGCGGTCATTGTGACCGGAGGCGCAGACCTGCGCCATCTTCTTGTTCTGGCACTCGGACTTCTGCCGGTGCTTGTTCTTCTTGTGGTCGGCAAAAGCTACCGGGTGGAGCGTCTCGTTTCGTTCGCCGATCCGTTCGATCACCGGACAGACTCCGGCTATCAGCTCGTTCAGTCGCTTTATGCTTTGGGGCATGGCGGGGTCACGGGGAGCGGCTTGGGACAAAGCGTCCAGAAGCTTTTTTATTTGCCGGAAGCGCACACGGATTTTATCGCTGCGGTGATCGGCGAGGAATTGGGTTTTATCGGAACCTTGCTACTTTTTGCCATGTTTTTCGTCTTTATAATGCAGGGCTTTCTGGCGTCGTTCAAGAGCGAAGATCCGTTCGGCTTCCTGCTGGGCATGGGAATCGTAACGATGATCGGCATTCAATTCGTGCTGAACATCGGGGCCGTCACCGGCAGTCTGCCGATTACCGGCGTTCCTCTGCCCTTTATCAGCTACGGAGGCTCCTCCTTAGTACTGTGCATGGCAAGCACCGGCATTTTATTAAGCATCTCGCGCGACAACAACCGCAGGCGGCAGGAGCGTTTGCGCCAATCCCAAGGATCGAAGGTCGAGGTACCCGTATGATATTTTTGGATAAGCTGAAAAAAATAGACCGCGGCATCGTTGTGCTTATGTTGTGCTTGATGGCCGCCGGCACAGTAGCGGTTTACCGGGCCACCGCGGGGACTAAACTGGATGGACTGCATATCAGCAGCATGATGTATTTCGGCGTCTTTTGCATTCCGATGCTGCTGGTCACGGTGCTCAACTACCGATTGCTCACAGGCAGGCTGGCGTATTATTTGTACGCCTTCGGCATCGGAATGCTGGCCTACGTCCATTGGAAGGGGCAGGTCGTGAACGGAGCGGCCCGGTGGCTAAGCATCGGCTCCGTGGAAATTCAACCCTCCGAACCGGTGAAACTGTTCACGATTTTGCTTGCTGCGCATCTGTTGCAGAAGCGGCAGGGGGAGAAGCTGCGCTTCGCTCAAGATCTTCTTCCCGTCTGCGTCGTTTTTGCGATTCCCATTCTTTTTATTTTGAAGCAGCCCGATTTGGGGACGGCTCTCGTATTTGTGGGCATATTTTTCGGCATGATCTGGACGGGAAACATCCGGTTGTCGTATATGCTGACCGCCATTGGCGCTGCCGGGATCGCGGTAGGGTCGGTGTTGTGGCTGTATTATGCCGACCGTGAACTGCTGTCGAAGATCGTCAAGCCGCATCAGATGGCGAGAATCCAGACGTTCCTGGACCCGGCAAGCGATCCCCAGAAGTCGTGGCATTATGAACAAGCGCGGATCGCCATCGGTTCGGGCCAATTGCATGGAAATAACGGTCTGTACCAGCAGCAGGGATTTGTCCCTTATGCCTACTCCGATTCGATCTTTGCGGTTGTCGGCGAAAAGTACGGATTTTTGGGCGCGACGATTCTGCTCATGCTGTATTTTTTGCTGGTATACCGGATGGTCGGCATTATTGTGGAGACGAAGGAACTAGCGGGCTCCTACCTCGTTGCGGGAATGGCGGCCATGCTCGTCTTTCAGATTTACGTGAATATCGGAATGCATATCGGATTGGTTCCTTTGACCGGCATTTCTCTGCCTTTTATCAGCTACGGAGGGAGCTCGCTGCTCACCAATATGGTTGCGCTCGGTCTTGTTTTACGCGTTAAAATTCATCAGGGTCAGTTCGAATGAGGCGCTTATTCACCTGATTTTCC
>NZ_JTHN01000293.1 GCF_001399685.1 Paenibacillus sp. A3 | reverse complement strand
CTCTTCCTCATATTCCTGTTCATCCCGGTCCCAAAAGTAAACGCAGCCTTGATTCGCCCCCGTCAGCGCCAGGCAGACAAAGCTGCCTCTGGGGGTGGCTGCAATAGGCAGCAGCTCGCCCGGGATGACGCCTCCCCGATTCAATTCGACGAAAAAGCGCTCCAAGTTTCTTTCGACGGCAGCGTCCAGCGGCAAATAGTACATCGCATGCGAGCTGATGGCCGCGTTCAATACGGTAAACCGCCGCTTCTCCGGCCGGCCGCCATTGCTGCGCAGCAGAAAAGCCTTGTAATCCTGCGGAAGCGCCAGCCCGTACTTCCGCTCGAACGCGGCGATGTCCCCATCCGCGAGCGGCCGCCCGGGCTTTTCTGCTTCGGCCTGCTCCGAAGAGCGGGCATCCGCCTGCATCACCGGACTTGGACCGGCAGAGACGGTCTCGGACGATGCGACACATTCCGCAAGATGGAGCTGCGGAGCCGAAGGAAACGACGCCGACATCGGGTGCTCGAAGCTTTCATCTTCGAACCAATCGGCGGCATTGTCCTCCAGCAGTTGGTTGGACTGCTGCAAAAATTCAATAAAGCTTCCGGCCGCATAGTAAACAAAATCCGGGTCGTGCTGGTATACGATAATTTGCCCGAATGTTCCTGCAGGTGTCGGGTCCGCATCGTAATAGACCAAGGTCGACCCGTTCAAGGTCGCGAAGGGAAACCAGGATTTGTGCTCGTAATACGGCTTGATGCGCGGATCCCAGGCTTCCCGGTCCGCTCCCCGAACCTCCCCGTCCGTCTCGTCGTCTTCGTCAGGCTCCGCAAATTCCGGCCAATATTGCTCGCAAGTTTCCAGCGGTAAAAAATGAACGGGAATCGCCCCGTCCGGAAATACCGCTCCCCAGTAAGCGTGCCCCGAGCCGTTGGAAAAGCGGTAAAAATCTGTAAAATCCCGGTCAAAGCGAATTCCCGTTTTGTCCTCCAGGCGCTGGAGCTCGGATTCGCTTGCGCCCGCTTCCGGCGCGAACGGCTGCCCGTGCGCAGATAAGATTTGCTTCAAACGCTCGATCTGTAGGTTAAGCTGCGATTGCACATTCCGTTCCCCTTTGCCTAAGTCTCGTCGTCCTGCCTCAGTTACCGCCAATCGGCCAACTGCGCCGTCACCCGCCGAACCGCTTCTTTTTCCTTCTTCAGCACGGCTTCCTGTTCGGCCTTATCCAGCAGACGGATGATTTCACTGCGATCTGGCTCGCCCTCCGGCACTTCCCCTCTCGCGAACAGCTTCCCAAGTGCGGACAGCGCCGTCTGCCGCATGGCCTCATGCCCGTCCAGCCATCGGCAGACGTCCTCCCAGTGCGGCGCAGAGGCCGCGAACAGCTCGTCCCAGCCTCCGAACGGAAACGAAACGCGGGACTCCGCCCACAGAATGACGTCCCGGCTGTGGAAATACCGCAGCAAGCCATTGGCGCTGTAGCCGTCGATTTTGCCGTCCTGTGCCCCCTGCTCCAGCCGGGCCAATACTCGTTCCAGCCCTTCGCTTCCCGGAAGGCAGCATGCCGACAAATACGCTCTGCTGTGGTTCGACACTTCAACCGGAGGCTGGTCCGACCAGAGCGAACGCACCCAATCCGCGGCCGCTTCGCCGACGGTTTGACCTATGTACCCGAACAACTGATCCTGGTTACCCCAGTACGTCTCCCGCTCAAGTCTGGACAGCCATGCCTCCAGCACGGCGGCAGGCTCATAGCACGCGAGAGCTTCGCGTACTGCCGCATCCTCCGCCTCATGGAACGTAATATAGTCGATGAGCAGCGGCAACTCCTTCGCCGCCTCCTCCAACGTAAGCGTCAAATAACGTTCCAGCCAAGCTTTCCATGCCTTCGCGTTCGGCCCGTCGACATCCAGACCGTCCGGACCGCAGAACGGCTCGTACGCGCTATCCTCGGCGCCGACCAAAGCCAGCTCCGTTACCCGCTCCACAAATTCAGTGAACGAAGGGGCCAGCGGCAGAAACTCGCCTGTCTCATGTCCCCAGCTGACAACCGGCGGATCGTCCGGATCGCCTTCAAGATCGAGCAGCACGTAGTCCCCGTTGCCGGCCACGTGAAAAGCAAGATAACGTTTCTCCTCCTCCAGCTCGTCGTCGCCGAAATACGGCCATTCGAACGCATCGAGACTCCACGCCAGCTCGCCGGACGACTCAAAAGGAGACAGCGTCTCTTCGGCAAAATACCAGTAGATCGTGACTTTTCCCGCTCCTTCGGCAAGGATCCGGCGCACGGTCGGCGGCAGCCCGATTCCGAGGCGCGTCTCCGCTTCCCTTATTCGTTCCTCATCCGGCTCCGGCTCGACGACCCATTCGCGCACCGTTGCACCCTGCGCTTCGAGGCGCTTCAGCAGCGTGTCCCAACGATCGATCCATGCTTTTACTCTCTCCCTCATGCTTCTGCCTTCTCCTTTAGGTAACCTTCAATTGCGGAAATCTCTCCAGCGTATAACGGATTAACGCGATGTACTGCCGCTCGTCATCATCCTCGGTCTTCTCCCGCTCCAGCCAATAGTCCCCGTCCGCAAGGTCATATATTTCGTAAGCCGTCGCTTCCCGGCACTCCGGGTGTCGTACAATCGCCTCGATCGGCTCCAAGTCGTCATCCCAGTTAAATTCCAGCACAAAAGCGTGCAGAAGCTCCGGTGTATTGAGCAGATGCAGCCGGACCATGCGCTCCTCGTTCTCCGAATAGAGCAAAGAATCGACGAGCTCGCGTTCCGCCTCCGTCAACGTTAACCGGAAGGCTCCTTTCGCGCCAAGCAGCAGATCGGCAATTTCCGGCTGATGTCTCGCCTTAAACCAAGGCGTATGCGCAATCCCCTTCGGATGGTCCAGTTCGATGCCATGCGCGATCAGCAGCTCCACCGCTTGCTTATTGCCGAATTTGACCGCTTTTTCCAGCACCGACAAGCCGAGCTTGTCTTCCAGATTCGGATCGGCTCCCTTGGCGAGCAAAAACGCAAACATCTCCATCGGCGCTTTTTGCGTAATCACGTAGTGCAGCGGAGTGCGGCCGAACTTGTCCTGCCCGTTCACATCGTCTGTTGACGCTGCGGCTTCGAGTGCCGCCATCGACCGGTTTTTGATCGCTTCAAACAGTAGCATGGTATACCTCTTCTTCAGGAATCAAGGCAATTTTTCCGAACTGTCTGCCCTCCTCCATTCTTTGAAAGGCACGAACGGCTTCAGCTAACGGAAACGTTTCGTCCAAGACCGGCCGGATGCGATGCTTGTCCACAAACTGCAGCATTTGCTTGAATTCTTCGGCGCTTCCCATCGAGGTACCCAGAAAGCTGAATTGCGGAAAAAGAAACGGCCGCAGCGGAATTTCCACGGTGTCTCCCGAAGTGGCGCCCAAGCTGACAATACGTCCTCCGGGGCGTAGCACCTTGAAATATTGGGGAAACGTGGCCGGTCCGATGCTCTCCACGATGAGATCGACTTTTCGGCCCTCAAGCGCTTCGCCCCAGTCCCCTTGGCTGTCTATGGCCGCATCGGCTCCCAGCTCCATCGCCTTGTTGCGTTTGCCCGCGTCGCGGGAAGTGACGGTGACCTCTGCCCCCGCCGCCTTCGCCATGGCCAAAGCGTACGTCGCTACGCCGCTCCCGATCCCGGGAAGCAGCACATGCTCGCCCTGCTTCACTTGCCCGCGGGTGAACAGCGCCCGGTACGCGGTTAACGCGGCCAATGGAAGCACACCGGCTTCCTCCCAGGAAAGATAAGCCGGCTTCGGCTCTATATTGATCGCCGGAACAACAGTACTCTGTGCAAAGGTACCGTCCGTCGGGCTTCCCAGAATGTCCGGAACTTCCGGAACTTCGCTGGCATAACGCCAGCCGAGGGTCGGGTTGATGATCACCTCGTCGCCGATGCGCACGTGATCGACGCCGCTTCCGACCGCTTCTACAATTCCCGCTCCGTCCGAGCCGGGAATAAAGGGCGGTTCGCTTCCCGTTCTTCGGGCGAGCACGAACAGGTCGCGGTGATTGAGCCCTGCCGCTTTGATCCGCACTCTCACCTCGCCGGGTCCCGGATGCTTGGCTTCGACTTCTTCGAGCCTCAGACCGTTCGTGCCGGTCGCACCATAATGAAGTAGAGCTTTCATAGCCGTCACCTCTTTTGTCCTCATTATGTTCTAATAGTTTCCGATTCCCAGAACCGGTTCGTCTTTCAAATAGTTTTCAAAGTAGCTTTTCGCCACCCTGGGGATAAGCTCGGATAGCGACGCATGCTCCGCAGGGTTGTTGGCGAGAAAAGCGAAGTTTCGGAGAATCGCCCAGACGAAAAACAGGTCCAGGCTCTTCGCATCGAACTCCTGCATCTGCCGTTCCTCCCGGTAGGCGGACAAAAATTCGCGCCGGTTCTCCGGCGAAAGATGCAAAAAAGTCTCGGCCACGTCAAACAGATAATAGCCGTAGCCGCATGCGGAAAAGTCGATGGGCCTCGGAATGCCCTGATCGAAAACGTAATTGCTTTCGTGCAGGTCCGAATGAATCAGCCCCCAGGTGGACTTGGCCACCGTTTGCAGCTGCAGCCCGGCGACGATTTTATGCGCGGTCCGTTCCAGGCAAGCATACGCTTCGCCAGAAATGACGTTCATCTCCGGCAGCCGTTTTAACGGACCGGGCAGCGACAACACGTTGTCCGTATCATACACCGGCCGGGTGAACCCTGCGGGAGCGTTCCACTCCATCGCATGCCGATGCAGCGCAGCCATGAGCTGAGCCAGGCTTCGAGTTTTCCCGGGTGTCGGCTCCCTGTCCAGAAGCTCGCCATTTACCCAATGATGCACCGTGACGATAACGCTTTCCCCAGACGCGTTGACGGCCACCTCTGTGGTCAGCCCGTTGTCCCGGTTTCTTACCGGAGAAGGCACCGTCAAGGTCGTATCTGCGGCTAACGCTTCGAGCCAAAGCAGCTCCGATTCGACAGTTTTTTTGGAATGGATTCCCTTCGTAGCATAATGCAGCTTCATCAGATAGTTCAAGCTTTCCTGCTTCGTCTTCACCTGAAAGGTCACATTATCGCTCTTCCCCAAGTAAACAAGCCGCTCCCCATGAACCGGGAATTGCTTTAAAGCTTCCTTCGCGATGCTCTCGTCGTCCCAACGGACACGCATAACAACCCCCCCCAAAATCTTCCATTAGTTTACCCTGCAAAAAAGAGGAGCCAGGCTCCTGAACGAAACCGACGCTCCTCTAAGGACTGACTTGATTGACCTACTCTGCTTTGGTCGCTGTCGCTTCGGCCGGCGTTGGCACAGCAGCCAGCTCGAACGTCCGATTGCCGTTCACTTCGACGTTTTGAACCGCTTCGTTCGTGTTCACCCAGCCTCTCGCAAGCAGTGAGGCTTTGCCCGAGTTGACGAAGATTCTCCCCAGATACACGCGCCCATTGCACTTGAGATGGTTGCCAAAGTTGATATGATACAGCCCCGTGGCATAGCCCTTCAGCGTAAAAGGCTTGCCGGGAATGATCGTGGAGCCGATCTCCTGGTAGGACGTGCCTTCCGTCGTAAGCTTGGTGCCGTCCTGTTGATAAAAGGACACCGTAATATCTGCGGGCGTGCTGCCGGCATTGATAATTGGAACGAAAAATCCAGAGACTGTTCCGCGCTGCAATAATTGTTCGTCGGAATCGGGAAGGCGATTTCCTCAGGCAGCGTCTGCTGCTGTCCCGCCGCTTGGGACGGTCCTTCCGCAATAGCGGGAGTCATGATCTAGCGCCATTACAGGCAGTAATACTTTTTTGAGCTTGCTTTTCATTTCCCGAACCCCTTTTGTCAAGTCATTCCTCTCAACTGTAATGGAGCCCGCCCCGATTGTCCAGAGGGATTCTTTCCAGCATATGGGCAGCAAAAAAGCCTCCGGCGCCCCGTGAGGAGCTTAAGCCGAAGGCTTGTTTCCGAATCGATAGAACGGACGGGAGCGAGCCCGTCACGCTTGCGCTTGCTGTTGATACGGTCCTTTGAACGTTTTCACTTCGTAGTTTCCGTGGCTCGAGCTGAGGATATGCTCCGGCTTCGGCTTGCCTCTTGCCTGTCTGTGCCCTTCGAGATGAACCTCGCTGGTCTCCCATTTCTTCCACGCTTCCTCGGACTCCCAGCGAATCATTACAATGACTTCTTCGTCGCCTTTTCTCGCCTTCTTGACAAGTACGCTCAAATCGATAAAGCCTTCGCATTTTTCAATCGCGCCCTCTCCGCTGAAGCGCTGAACGACCAAATCCGAGGTTCCTTCTTTGACGATAATCGTTTTCATTTCAATAAACATGGAATCACTCCCCTAGATAAACTTACCATATTTATAATATTGATAAAGATTATCATTGTCAATTAACTGGCCGTCCTCCGGTATCGGTCGGCAGCCGCAACAAGCATCCATAGCAAAAGCGGAAATACGACGGCAAAGCCTGCTCCAAATCTGCCCATCAAAGCGATCATCTTGTCGTTGTCGTTGAACGTCGGCTGATAAAAGACGTAAGACACGACGAGCAGCAGCAAAAACATGAACAGATGCGGCCGATGGTCCGGCTTGCCCAGCATCCAGCTCGTGGCGTATACGCTGCAGTACGTAAAAGGAATCCACGTCAGAGCGATAAGTAAAAGATACAACGCGAGAAACACGATTTCAAAGCGCTCGATGAAAGGAAATTCGACCACTTTCAGCAAGCTGACCACCGGTTCGTTGTATTCCGAGATCTCGTCCGGGCTGAAGAACACCAGACAAGTAAAGTCGAGCAGCAAGTAGACAAGCAGAGCCAGCGTATTGGCGGCTATCACCCCAAGAGGCGCCCTTTCTTTCTTTTGCAGAAACGGATAC
>NZ_JTHN01000292.1 GCF_001399685.1 Paenibacillus sp. A3 | reverse complement strand
TCCAGTAGATACCCCACCTTCGTATGTATCTCTATTCTTGTTAAAATCACTTCTCTCAACACTCTGACCGTCTGGGGATGTCCAGACGGTTTTTTATTTAACGGGCGGCTTTAAGCTGTTGTGTTTGGGCTTGCTTCTGCTGCCCGGCGAAGTAGTCGACGACGAAATTACGAAAATTGCAGGCCGCTTTCGATAAATATCGCTTCTCATGCCAAGCGAGCTGGAACGTGCGTTGACATACAGGCTGTTCGATATGCAGCAGCGTAAGCGGCGTTGACGCTGCGTTAATATTGCATCCCCCCGCAAAAGCGACGCCCAGCCCGGTACGCACCAAGCTTGCTATGGCGGCAGGTTCGTCTACCCGGCAGACGAAGTTCGGCGATATCCCCGCCTCGCGGCAAAACGCATCGTTCATCTTTTGGAAAATAAATCCTTCCTTATACCCGATAAACGGCTCATCGGCCACCTCGCTTAACGCAACGCTGCCACGGTCCGCCAGACGGTGCCCCGGAGGCACGGCCAGAAACACTTCTTCGCGCAGGACGGCCACGGCATCGATGTCCGGCCGTTCGATGGGCATCGCCGTAAAGCAAAAATCGACCTCTCCGGCTTCGAGAAGCTGCGCCATTTCATCCATGGAGGCTTGGGTAATGCGAAAGTTCACATTCGGATAGACGGACAGAAACGCGCTTAGAGGGTCCGTCAGACGATTCAGCGTGGACATGGCCAAGCCGATGCTCCCTTGCTCGATACCGGCCATATCGGCCACTTCCCGCCGTCCTTCCTCCAGCGCGGTCAGCGCCGTTTCCACTTTGTCCAAAAACGCTTTGCCGAACGAGTTAAGCCGGATTTGCCGGCCCTCGCGGTCGAATAACGGCACGCCCACATCGGCCTCCAGCCGGGAAATCGTTTTGCTGAGCGCAGGCTGTGCGATGTGAAGCTCTTGCGCCGCTCTCGTCATATGCTCCAGTTTGGCAACTGTCCGAAAATAATGGAGCTGCAGCAGTTCCATCCTCGTTCACTCCTTTTCATTCCCATTCATTCATATACTCAAGGTTATATAATATATGAGATAAGATGTATTTTTGTTTATTTATGTTCCAGTATAAAATAAATGCTGCAAGCGGGCAAATTCCTGCGAATCCCAAATCAGGAGGCATGAGCATGAGTGCAACATTGTTTATTAAAGCGAACAATCGTCCCATCGATCAAGCGGTCAGCGTGCAATTGTATCACGCTTTTTTGGACAGCTATAAGGAAGCGCATCCCGAAGAATCAATCACGGAACTGGATCTGTATCGGGAAAAGCTGCCGTACCTGGATACCCATCTGATCAGCGGGAGCTACAAATCCGGACGCGGCCTGCCGCTAACTCCCGAGGAAGAGGCGATCACCTCGCTCGCGGACAAATATTTGGACCAATTTTTGGCTGCCGACAAAGTGGTCTTCGCTTTTCCGCTCTGGAACTTGACTGTCCCGGCCGTACTGCATACGTATTTCGATTATTTGAACCGGGCCGGGAAAACGTTCAAGTTTACGGCGGAAGGCGCCATCGGTCTGGTGCCGGATAAAAAGGCCGTTTTGCTGAGCGCGAGAGGCGGCATCTATTCGGAAGGCGAGGCGGCTTCCTATGAAATGTCGGTCAATTGGGTTCTGGCGAATCTGCGGTTATTCGGCATGACGGACATTAGCACCGTGATCGTCGAAGGCCACAGCCAATATCCGGACCGGAAGGAAGCCATCATTGGAGACGGAATTCAACGGGCTATCCAAGCGGCGAAAGTTTTTTGAGTCTAAGCGGAAAAGGGTTTGCGAATAGGCCTAAAAAGAAGCTGTCCGCGAGCGGAACGTTCCAGCAGGCAGTGCAAATAAAAAGGAGGGGTTTGGTATGAAAGCAGCGGCGTTTTCTTCTCCGGGCACACCGGATGTGCTGCAAACGATGGAATTTGACGATCCCCAAGCGGGAGCGGGGCAGGTGAGAGTGCGCGTCAAGGCGGCAGGCGTGCAGCCGTTCGACTTGGCGCTGCGGAGCGGCTGGAGCCCTCCGCCCGGTATAACGGTACAGTTCCCGCAAATTCCGGGCAACGAGTTCGCCGGAGTTATCGATCAAGTCGGGGAAGGGGTCACCGGCTTTGCCGTCGGCACCGAGGTGATCGGCTACAAAATGTTGACCTGTTATGCCGAGTATGTGACGGTCGATGCCAATCAAATCGTCGTCAAACCGCAGAGCATGCCTTGGGAGGTGGCGGGCGGCCTGTCCGGAGCAGGACAAGCGGCGTATACCGGGCTGAAGGAGATAGGGATCGGTCCTGGCGACACGGTATTGATCCATGCCGCAGCCGGCGCTGTCGGTACAATCGCCGTGCAATTGGCCCGGGCTTGGGGAGCGACGGTTATCGGTACCGCCAGCGAGCGCAACCACGACTACCTGCGTTCGCTCGGCTCCATACCTGTCGCCTATGGCCAAGGTCTGGCCGACAGAGTGCGGGCTCTCGCTCCGCATGGAATTGACGCGGTGCTTGACGGGGCCGGAGGCGACGCCCTTCGCGTCTCGGTGGCATTGGTCCGGAACCGGGGGCGCATCGGCGCCCTCGTCGGCTTCGACTTGGCCGAGA
>NZ_JTHN01000291.1 GCF_001399685.1 Paenibacillus sp. A3 | reverse complement strand
CTCACGGGCGGACAAAGCCATGATTGTGTTACAGGCTATAAGATGTTGAAATCGATGGAACTTACAGGCACAAACGTTTTGGCAGATCGAGCGTACGACACCAATGCCATCTTGAATCTTCTTCAAGATCAACATGCTAAACCAGTAATCCCCAGTAAAAATCTCGCCGTATTCAGCGTCATTGTGACTGGTGGCTCTATAAAGAACGCCACGGAGTGGAATGCTTCTTTAATAAAATAAAACATTATCGCCGAATTGCCACACGGTTTCAAAAATTAGCCTGTACTTTTAAGGCTTTTTTGACTTTGGTTTCGATTATGGTTTGGATGACTTAGGTTTGAAGACAGGCCCTAAATAATCTTTGCCACATAATTACGCACCCCATCTTTTATGTAAAACAATTACATGTAGCAATAATATCGTCGGCTAAATGAAAAAAGCTCCAATAGTCATCTATATAATGACTTTCGGAGCCTCTATCACCTTGAGACTAGTGCCCTAACAACTTTGAAGCCGTCTGGTAAACCCAATAATAATAAAGGCCTACCATCGCAAAAAAATACATATTCACTTCAAAGGCTTCTAAACCTAGAGCATTCCTAAGTAACGGAATTACTTTCGGATATAGTTTTTTGAGAGGATACAGGAAAAGCAAGGAAATAACATGAATCATGAGAAAAATAAACATTGGACATTCCTCCATAGAAATAGTATCAGAGTAGTTTTTTAGGCATATGCCCTTGCATCGCTTAAATATACTCTTATACTTCTACGGAGCTTTTTTTCTCACAATACCCCTGCCTTTTCCTTAACTCACCAATGCTATAAGTCCCAAAGTCAGGTAAATAGTACCACATTCCATAATATAATTCAATATTTAGCATATGTCACTATATATTGAAGCCTAAGATAATGTTACTGTGTAACAAGAGACAATTTGAAGAAATTCATCAAGCTTGTGGTGTTAGACTTAATATTGGACACAGGGAACCGAGAGTGCGGAAATAAAAGCATTCATAATCGAGGTGTCCGAGATGACGAAAAAATACGAAAAATAATTCAAATTTCAATCCGTTCGACTCGTTCAAGAAGAAGGGAAATCGTTGGCGCAGGTAGCCCGTGAAATGAGTCTGCATGAGAAGACGATCTAATGCTGGATCGCCGAGTTTAAAACCGGACAGCAGTCAAGCGTTTCCCGGTAGGATAACTAAAACCGGAAACAAGGCCATACATGATCTTCAGAAGCAGATTCGTAATTTGGAAGAGGAGAACGAAATCTTAAAAAAGGCGATGCACTACTTCACAAAAGACCGGCGCTGATCTATAAATTCATCCACGATCACCGCTTCAAGCTCCGTGTCGCGAAGATGTGTGCCGTATTTGGAATCTCCCGAAGTGGTTATTATGATTGGACCCTGCGGAAAGAAAGCGGTCAAAGCAAATGTCATGAGCGGCATAAAAAGCAGATTCGGCGCATCTTTCTTGGCCATAGGCGTCTTTATGGAAGCAAGAAAATATCTGGGAACTCCCTGAAGAAACAAGGCGTTCAGGTAACCGAGAAAACCGTTGCTCGAATCATGAAGGAACTCGGCTTGAAATCCCGAACAGTCAAGAAATATAAAGCAACAACGAATTCCAAACATATCTTGCCGGTGGCCGCGAGTGTGCTGAATCAACAGTTTCAAGCGAGTGCACCCAAATCAGGTCTGGATGACAGACATCACCTATATCCCGATCGATGAGGGATAACTTTACTTAGCGAGGGTCATGGGCTTATACAGCAGCAAAATCGTAGGGTTTCATATGGATTTCTTGGTTTAGATAGGTATTTTGTTTGAGTTAGGGATAAAAGCACGATTTCACGGTGGTTCTGTTAATGAGCATAAAACAGGATGGCAGTTAAGCGCCGTACTGAACTCTCATCCCCTTTTCGCTGATAGACCCGTTAAGCTAAACCGTATCATAAGTGACGGCGAAAAATTTAGTGAAATAGTTCGTCTTTGCCATATATTCACCCTGTTCCTAATCTACGTATTAAATGATAATGACTATAAAGCATTGCCCATGGATAATTCAGCTTAGAGTAATTTATGTAAAGTTGCCGAAACCTACGTCGTTGTGAAGTGCGTATCATAAGTGAAAGCGAAAAAAGTGAGAGTTGAGGTGGTTGAGAGGACTACAAGAATCATTAAGTAAAGTGGTTTAGAGAACTTAACCCCTAAGATGAGATTTGGGGCTCTTTCCTTAAGACTGGATGCAACAAAGTTTTCCAGTTCCTAGATTCTTGTGGTGGTAGTGGTAATTAAAAGTTCGCAAACAATTAAGGAAGTGAACTATTTATACTTCTTAAATAAGACGTTATGTGAAATGAACTAAAAATCTAGAAAGGAAGAATGTAAGTATGTTTAAAAAATTCAAGAAAAAGAAAGAGATTGAGAATACACATAAGTTATATTCTGTTGAGGACTTTCTTTTAAAAGAAAATGATATACAAGCAATTAATAGAATATTAAATGATTTTCGTTGTGATTTTGAACCTGATCCTAGTGACTCTAAAACAGCTACAGATTTAGGTATGATGATGTATACGTTACCTTTATTCATAGAATTAAAGTACTATTACAATAATGATTTTTGCATGGCTATGGCACAATCAATGATAATATCGAAAAAAAAGTATTTTGATCGGAGAATGAAGTCTTATTATTTTGAAAATGCGGTGATTAGAGTAGCTTCTATTTGGGAGTATTTATTTATTATTCTGAATGAATATTTACAAACTGGCTTAATAGCAGGAAAAGATATCAGAGAGCAATTAATTGAAGCCGGGTGTCATAAAATTGATTTTGTCCCAAGTGGCAAGGGTTTTGAAGTGAAATATGTACCTATTGATAGTGAGGAAAGGAAGAAGATTGAACCGGAGTTAATAAAGAAATATAAACTGTTTAAAATTGCACCTAAAAGATCAAATAACTCCTTTTTAAAGGCTGTAAAAAAACAATATGCGATGAAGGATAGAATTCAACTAATCTTTGATATTTACAACTGCGAGGAAGTAAAAGCAATTACTAATTTAAGAAATGAAATTGTACATAGACGTCCATTGTCGGCGAGATTTTCTTTATCACCAAGCGATATAATGCCTGGCATGGCTGTTAGTATAAATCCAGAGGGATGGTATGATTTTGCCTCTTTCCCTCAAATGATTGAGAAAAATATTCTTAGTGTAAGGGATGCTATAAAACTTCTTTATGAAGTTATTTTTTATAATGATATACCAAACTCTAAAGAAAATGAAAACGAAAAGTTCGAGGCATTAGAAGTTAGATGCAGAACATGTGAGAAAGATATTCTAATTAATAGTTTTTCCGCAGACTACCTTATTGAAATGGGCCATCCCTTGATTTGTCCTACATGTAAACAATCCAATACTACGATTATAAATAAGAGGGAGGTACATGAGAGATACTTTTTCTCTAACCTAAACGAATATAGCGATTTTCTAGTTAAATATTGGGAAAGCAATGCCGATTGAAGAAATCGAAGAATGGAATGTCCCTTCCATTGATTTATGAAGTAAAATTGCAGTTGTATAAGTTGAACTTTTAACATTCATAGCCGCGAGAATCGGGTAATGGTTTAGAAAAGTACCAGCCCGGAGGCGATAATCATGAATCGACGTGATGAAATTGAGAATCTGAATGAAGCCATGAGAGAAGCATCCAACAAACGCTTATACGAACGTTATTTGGCTGTTCGGCTTTATTTAGAGGGACATACGTTCACGGAAATAGGTCGCTCCTTAATCGTGCTTATCAAACCATTAGTCGGTATTGGACTACCTACAGGAAAAACGGACTCGAAGGACTAGAACTTGATCATTCTCCTGGCAAACCAGTAAAGCTAACGGATGAGCAATTGGATGAACTTGCGAACACCGTTGAAAAAAAGCAACCGGCTGATGTTGGTTTTGAAGCCCATTACACATGGACCCTGCAGCTTATTACGGACTGGATTGAACGAGAATTTAAGCAACGGTATACCCAAAAAGGCGTTTCAAAGCTGTTACAACGTCTCGGATTCAGCTATACGAAAGCGACATATACACTGGCGAATGCAAGTGCCGAGGAACAGGAAGAATTTCGCACCAACACGTTCCCCGCGCTCAAAAAACAGCTTCTTGAAGGGGAAATCGATCATCTATTGTTTGAAGATGAAGCCATGATACGAGCCTACCAAGCGCTTCAGTATAACTGGTTCCGCAAAGGGCAGCAGCGAAAGATCATCACAACAGGCAAACATGAAGGTGCGAAGTTATTTGCAGCAATCAACTATGAGACCGCCACATTACGCATCGAGAAGAAGAACAATGTGATGGAATGCCTTCTTGCGTTTTCTCGGCGATATCCTTGAGGAATATCCCGAAGGTAAAATCTTCATGATTCTCGATAACAGCCGCATCCATCATGCCTCCAAACTCAAGCTGTTTCTTGACAAGCATAAACGGCTACACTTAGTGTTCCTTCCAGAATATAGCCCTAAGCTAAATCTGACGGAAGGCCTGTGGAAGTGGGTTCGCCAGGATGTCATTAATAACGTCTACTTTAAAAAGTTTTACCTGATTCGCTTGCACGTTTCGAAATTCATGAAACGATTAAATGCAAACCCTCAGAAGGTCATAGACCGCCTTCTTGTAAGGTTATAATCTTTAGTTCAACTTATATGATCATTTTTTTTAACAAATTTATGTAATTAGGGCCTGTCTTCAAACCTAAGTCATCCAAACCATAATCGAAACCAAAGTCAAAAAAGCCTTAAAAGTACAGGCTAATTTTTCAAACCGTGTGGCAATTCGGCGATAATGTTTTATTTTATTAAAGAAGCATTCCACTCCGTGGCGTTCTTTATAGAGCCACCAGTCACAATGACGCTGAATACGGCGAGATTTTTTACTGGGGATTACTGGTTTAGCATGTTGATCTTGAAGAAGATTCAAGATGGCATTGGTGTCGTACGCTCGATCTGCCAAAACGTTTGTTCCTGTAAGTTCCGGCTTTGTCCGCCCGTGAG
>NZ_JTHN01000290.1 GCF_001399685.1 Paenibacillus sp. A3 | reverse complement strand
GCAGAACCGGCAGCACGACAAGCGAAAACGCCATACCGAAGCTGAGACCTAGTATTCCTTTGACGCCGGAAAGATTGTTCGCTCCCCAATATTGGGCGGCCAGAACGCTGCAACCGCTGCTGAGACCGACGAGCAGCACAATCGGAATCATCATCGCTTTGCTGACAATACCGACCGCAGCCACTTCGGTTTGTCCCAACGTCCCGACCATCAGGACATCCGACAAATTCCGCGACGACAGCATAAGCACCTGAATAATGACAGGAATCGCCGTCGTAATAAAACTGACGAAAAAAGCTTTTTCAAAGCCAAACCGCTTTCTTGTTTTCATCCCGGTTCTCCCTATCGTATGTCTCTTCATCCTCTCGCCGACTGTTTTGCAGATCGGCGAAACTTTATCGCCGTCACTATTTCCCGTATTCTGCCCAGCATTCACTCCTTTTTATGGTTTACTCTCCATCCCGGTTTCCCCTAACCTCCATCAGGGAAACTTTTTCTTATAATCCAATAAATAGTAAACACTATTTATTAAATGGATATTATCAAATATTCCCCATAGGATCAATAGGTTTTTATGGATTTAAAATTTATAATTTTTACGAAGAGAACCGTTGTTCATCGCGGGTTGAAAATTAGAGAAGCCTCTTGCGCCATAACGCAGAGGCGGACTCTTGAAAACAATACGCGCTTTTTCCGGTCAAAAAATCGGCAGCACATGGAAAAAGACATTTGGCGAAGCAATTCGAAAATAGTAGCTGCTCCAGCCCGCGCCTTTGTTGTTAAAACGATTGCGCTGGCCGAACACCAACCGCTCCTGTTCCAATTCTTCAAGTTTATCGACTCTGCCCTCCGCATAATCCAGCAGTCGCGCGCTTGCACTCTCCAGCCTCGTCAGAACGCCGCCATAGCGGATATCGAGCACTTCCCATCCAAAAGGCTTATACATCGCGTGCCATTGGTTCCGATGGGCAATCCGCAGTGCGTTGACGCGTCGGGAAAGCTCGGGAAGCA
>NZ_JTHN01000029.1 GCF_001399685.1 Paenibacillus sp. A3 | reverse complement strand
GGAGCGCAGGCAGCGGCGCAGCCGGGAGCGGGCGCAGGCGCGGGAGCGCAAGCAGCGGCGCAGCCGGGAGCGGGCGCAGGCGCGGGAGCGCAAGCAGCGGCGCAGCCGGGAGCGGGCGCAGGCGCGGGAGCGCAAACAGCGGAGCAGCCGGTACAAACGCCGCAAGAAGGCGGCAACTTGATCGGGCGCCTTATGAAGACGCTTGGCATCGAACATGAGCATCAGGCGATGAAGCTGCTGGAGCGGAGTATGCCTGATGCTCCGCAGTCGGGTTTGTCTCACGCATCAGCCGGTGCGCAAGCCGACTTTGCCAAATCGGCGGACACGCTCAAAAGTATGCTGATGCAGCTGTCACAGGCTTCCGATGCTCCGCAAGGCTTGAAGGACGCCGCTCAGCAAGCGGTGCAGCAAATTACCGGACAGCAGCTCATGTTAAGCGCCGACCGGAATGCGATGCTTTCTCATCTCACGCTGTTTGTGCCGATCATGCATGCAGGCGGCGAACAGACGGCCGCGGTTCATATTCAATCGCGCAAAGGCAAAAACGGCAGCCTGGACGCCAGCAACTGTCGGCTTGTGTTCGATCTGCACATGAAAATGCTTGGAGATACCATGGTTGACGTGCAGGTCGTAAACGGCATTGTCAGCCTGCATGTTCATAACGATTCGCCCTTTACGCAGGAGCTGCTGGAAGCGCACAAAGAAGAGATTGCGTCCGGACTTGCGTCCATCGGCTATCAATTTATATCGATGAAATACAGTCCGTATCCGACGAAAGCCGTTCAGGAGGGCAATGAAGCCGTTGCGGCTTTTGCCGAGACCCTTAACCATCCCGGGGCTGGCCGGCTGTCGAACGCATACTCGCAAAAACCGTATAAGGGAATGGACATTCGGATATGAAGGAGAAACCAGTCGGGTTAAAAAAAGCGGTGGCCCTAAAGTACGCCCCCGAAATGTCGGATGCCCCGAAGGTTATCGCTAAAGGGAAGGGCAGAGTCGCCGAGCAAATTATGGAGAAAGCCAAGGAAAGCGGCGTTCCGATTCAGGAAGACGCCTCCCTGGTCGAAGTATTGTCCAAGCTTGACTTGGATCAAGAGATACCGCCGGAGCTTTATAAACTGGTCGCCGAGGTGCTTAGTTATATTTATCGTTCGGATCAACGGGCCAAAGAATGGAGGAGCGATGTCCGATGAAGGAGACCCGGCTCAGCCGCAAGGAGCTCGGAGCCCTTGGCGAAGCGGCGGCGGCCGATCATTTGCAGGGGCAAGGATTGAAGCTTCGGGCCCGAAACTGGCGCTGCCGGACCGGCGAAATCGACTTGATTGCCGAGGATCGCGAGATCTTGGTTTTTATCGAGGTACGGACCCGCAGCATAGGCGGGACCTTCGGTACACCGCAGGAGTCGGTCAATACGCGCAAGCAGCGGCAGGTGATGGAGACCGCTCAAGTATACATGCATATGCAGCGGCTCCAGGACAAGCAGGTCCGTTTCGACGTGATCTCGATCCAAACGGACCCGACAGGCGCCGTCCGGGAGCTCGAGCATATCCGCAACGCTTTTTAACCGAAAAGCGTATGCGGATTTATTTTTTTATCGAGCACCCGGTACTGCAGCGCCTCGGCCACATGATCTGCCCGGATCTCGGACTGCCCCTCCAGATCGGCGATCGTACGCGCGATTTTCAGAATCCGGTCATGCGCGCGCACGCTCAAACCGAGCGCCGCAAAAGACCGCTCCAGCAGCTGCGCGGAGGGAGGGTCCAGTATCACATGCTCCCTCAGCTTTTTGCCGTTAAGCTCGCTATTAAACATGATGCCTGACTCAGCGTAACGGCGCTTTTGGATTTCATGCGCCCGCTCCACGGCGGCGCGCATTTCGGCAGACGACAAAGGCTGCTGCGGCCCGCGTAGGTCCTTATACTCGATTCTCGGCACTTCGACGTGCAGATCGATCCGGTCCAAGAGCGGCCCGGAAATTTTCGCGCGATAATGCGATATTTTAAGCGGACTGCATACGCAGCTTTGCTGATCGCTCGCCGCCCCCCAATACCCGCACGGACAACCGTGCGATTAACAACCTTGGATTTATTGAATGTGTAGCGGGCATTTACTCTTGCTGTTTTTCTGTTACCTTCTTCACTTAATAAGGTGTGCACGATGATTTCTTTTACCAATACTCGTACTATTTCTCTTTTTATTTCAAAAGAAGGCTCACCATTTCGAATTTTTTCCCTCAAATCAAGTAACAGTGTCTCCGCTGTATCAAATGTCCTGGAAATATTATTCTCTGATTTTATTAACTGGTCCAGCTCGGTTAATCTTATCTCCAACATACTTTTTTCATTGGCGATTTGCTGAAGCTGAGACTCTACATCAACGGCACTTATAATTCTTTTTCGAAATAGACCCAGTATGTCTTGTTTCTCGCTATCCTTATCATTTAACGATTTGACGACTTTCTGTTTTTCCGACTGGTAAGCGTCTTTCATTGATTTTTTGTTTTCCACTCCCTTGGCTAACTCATGTAGGGCCTCTCCCGGATTGTTAATGAAACTCAAACATTCGCTCCACGCCAAGTTCTCAATCCATTCTGCCGGAATGTTCTTTGCAGTGCATTTCCCCTGCAGCGGCCCTTTGTAGGCTGTCTTGCCGCCGCATACATAATAGGATTTGTTTTTATACGCTGTTCCATGATAAGTTAGCCCGCAAGCTCCACACTTAATTAACCCGCGAAGAAGATATTGTCTCTTTGCATTTTTTAAGGCTTCCAATTGGTTATCTCGAAGGAATTGTTGAGAGGTGTTCCATATCTCTTCAGTTACAATTGCAGGGACTTTACGTTCAATAAGTTCTCGCTTCTTTTTGGTTCGCTTACCGTAGATATGCAGGCCTTTATATGTCGTGCTGATAATAATATTTCTGACCCTTCCCGGGGTCCAGACGCCGGCTGTTTTTTCTTTTCGTTTTCCTCGTTTCACTTTACGACCATCTTTTACGTATGCAGGAGGGATGGACAAAGCGTTTAAATAGTCGGCAATTTTTATTGTTGAATATTTTTGTTCAGAAATGAGAAAATATATAAGTCGAATAACGGATGCTTCAGTCATGTCTTCTCTTCCTGGAATTAACTCTTCACTAACCTCAAGGTATCCCTCGGAATTTACACGATAGCCATAGGGAACTATCCCCCCAAGCCACTTTCCCTTGCGAGCAGCTCGGTTCGCGCCATGCCACATTATTTCAAGGGTAGTATCCCGATCTAGTTCGGCCTGTCCCGCCAAGACTGTTATGATGAATCTTCCAACAGGAGTGCCGGTATCAAAAGGTTCAGTCATGCTTCGAATCATTACTCCATACTGCTCCAGCTGGTACACTGCATCAAGTGTTACCCTTGCTTTTCTTCCAAGCCGTTTCATATTAAAAATCAAAAGGAGTTTTACTTTTCCTGCCTGCGCATTTTCAATAAGACGCTTTCCATCCGGTCTGTCTTGCAAGGGGATAGTACCAGTGATACCATCATCTTTATACCATTCACGAATGGTCAATTTATGAAGATCGCAATATTTTGTAGCAAATTCAATTTGATTTTCAATTGTTTCTCGCTCTTGTTGGTCTTCTGACGAAACCCTTACATAAACATCGACTTCAGTCACCGATAGTATCCCTTCTTCTGTGAACATTGAATTATCAGATCTTACAACCATTTCAATTCAACCCCTTATTATGGGAATATATGTTCGGTTTTTGTATAAAAAAAACCCTAAGAGAGATCGCAATTTACTACTCGCATACACGATCAGACCTCGGATTAATTCTTGTTATTATTATTCTGCCTGGCCTCCCAAAATATAGCCTCCATAAAACCTTGGATTTTTGCTATATCTTCTTGAGTCATTGGTATACCGTCAAACATTATTTCTGCCTGTTCTAGGAACTTTTTAAGGTCTTTAATATCCCTGGATGTTTTGCTCGATTCCCCTAAAAGAAAATCAGTGGAAGTCCCAAGGATATTTGCGATTGATTGTAGGTATTCGCTCGAAATTGTGATTCTGTTATTTTCCATATGAGCATAATTTGCGCGGCCCATACCAAGCTTCTCAGCCATTTCACTTTGAGTGAGATTTTTCCTTTTACGTAGCTCTTTAATTCTGTCGCCAGTTTGCACAAAAAACACTCCTTAAAGTGATATCAAAATTATCTTGACGATATTGTCACTATCATTTATAATCTAATTCAACAGGAGGTGATAAGCATGAAAAGAGAACTCCTCAGAAAGTGCCGAGAAGATCAAAAATTAACAAGACCGGAAGCTGCTCCAAAGCTTGGTATTTCTGTTATTCACTTAAGAAAACTAGAGGCTGGTGATACTAATCCTAGCGCACCACTTATGCTAAAAATGAGCAAGTTTTACAATAAAACACCGGAGGAGCTATTCCCCGATGTTGTAAAGTGACAAAGGATCAATATTTTGAGCTTGTAATTGCTGCTGACAATAGTAATTATAAGGTAATTAAAGTGATATTGTCAATATCACTTGATAGGGGAAGTATATTTTTTTTATCTATAATGATATTTTGGTTATCTATATGATAATTTAAATATCAATATTCTTTAAGAACACCTAAGAAGGGCGGTTATTATAGATGCGCTCTAAACTACCAACAAACGCCAAATCACCGATTGGCATTGGTTACAACGCCGAATACCAACCGGATATGAGCAGGATGGTGAAGGCGTTAAAAATAGTTCTTGGAAAGGGGGTGAACCACACTGGAAAGAGGATCGAATGCAGCATACGTCAGCCTGACTAAGCAACTGATCGAGATAGGCATTGCAGCAGAGTCGGATGAATTGCTTGAAAGACTCGGGAATTATTTCGTTTATTTTAAAGTTTTAGATCGCTACGGTATTACGTTTGAACAATTCATCGCGAAATGGAGGGCGGGTACATGGGAAGCGTATCTCGCAGGAACTACGATTTCAAAGCGGCTCGGCAGCGACGCGAACAATTGGTCGCAATGTACCGATCAGGGCGTCGGAAGAATCCGGACGACCCGGAATGGGGCTGGGGTCTTGTGGCTCTCATAGAGGAAATAGACCGCGAGATCGACGAAGCGCACGCCAAAAGAGCCGCCGGCCAGGGCGACTCTTCGGAGAAACAGTTTGGAAATGTACTTACCCCAATCATACCAGCTTGGGGAACTCGGAGCAAGGGGGCGGGAGAGGATGCAGACGACTGATCAACTGATCGGTGCCATTGCTCAGACGATTCCCGTGCATGTGCCGGCGAACAAATTTGTATTCTTCTGTGTCGGGACGGACCGTTCTACCGGGGACTCGTTTGGTCCTATTGTAGGGACCTTTCTCGAAGAAGCTGGTTACAAGGTGATAGGAACGCTCGAGAACCCTGCTCATGCAGAAAACATAAGGGAGCGAATCAATGAAATACCGCCAGAAAGTGTCGTCATTGGGATAGATGCTTGTCTTGGCATGCACTCTTCGATTGGGAATATCCGCGTTGATAGCGGTCCGGTAAGGCCAGGTGCAGGTTTAGGTAAAGAATTACCTCCGGTAGGGGATTACCATATTACTGGTATTGTGAACGAAGGCGGATTTATGGACCAATTTGTCCTGCAAAACACCCGGTTGAGCCTGGTCATGGATATGGCAAAAAAAATCGTTTCTGCTATACGAACGGCGATTCCTATTTTTGAGGGGATCAAAGAGGTAGCAGCGGCCATAGAGCCCGCTGGCCATTCAAAAAACTAATATTGGAGGAAATGAAAATGAAAAAAGCAACGGGCATCGTAAGAAAGGTTGATGAGTTGGGGCGTGTAGTTATTCCAATAGAATTGCGCCGTACTTTAGGCATTGGCGAGAAAGACGCTTTAGAAATCTTTGTTAGCGATGAAGAGATCATTTTGCGAAAGTATGCTCCGGGTTGCGTTCTGTGCGGTTCGACAGATATCACAGACACAATCCATGAAAAACCGATTTGCGGCGAATGCAAATCTGAACTGGTTACTCGGGTTTGACCTTATCTGGCGAGGGCCCGCTGCGGCGGACCTTCGGAGATGCGGTCAAGCATCAAAAAGAAGGAGAGGAGAAGTGCCATGGGAGACATTGCCGAAAAGATTCTCGAAGGCCTGTTGTGCGAAGTTTGTGGTGCCTATGTGGATGGCGACCAGCCGGGCTATCCCCGTAAATGTGAAGATTGTGAAGACGAAAAATGACCCTCTGCCAAGGGTCACTGAACAAAAACAACTTGCCTTCATTCTAACATGGCTTAGTGGAGGCGACAAGGAGGACGTTATGGATAGACAATCAATTATTAGCAAATTGCTGGCTTTGCCCGCCAAAATTGCGGCAGAGGAGGATAACGTTTTACAGGCACACGCAAATTTGATCGAGGCTAAGGGGATTTTGCAACAAAAAGAAGACTCATTATTGCTTGGCAATATTATCGACGGTAAGAATGCCGAGATTAGAGCTGCTCAAATGCGCGAATATACCGAAGACGAAAGGAAGCATCTGATCGAGGCTGAGCTAAATTTAAAAAACGCGGTTGCTCGGTTGGAACGTTATCGAGACGAATTTAGAGCACTTCGCTCAGTGGCCGAGCTGCTGAAAGGAGTTGCGTGATTTGACTGAAATGCAAATACTGCCCTCGCCCTCCGGTGGAAACACCGGGGGAGGAGCAATTGTTGATCTGGAGTTCGGCAGCGCGGCCGATCTTAGAAAGAAGTTGGACGCAATGAAGCAAAAGCTGAACCTGACCAAAGAATTTTTCCGAGAGGTCATGCAAGAGGGTGTCGATTACGGCATTATACCGGGAACCGATAAGCCGACACTTTACAAGGCAGGCGCCGAAGGACTCTGCGAGTTTTATAATCTCGCCCCAACGATTGCGGGCAAGGTCGAGGATAAGAGCCATGAGTCTGGCTATTATGCTGTTGACATTACGATCCGATTGATCCATCGCAATACCGGTTCCATTATCGCTGAGGGTGTCGGCCATGCGAACACGTATGAAAACCGATATCGCTGGCGTTGGGTCTCGGAACGTGATCTACCAAGAGGGATTGATCCTACTGATTTGGTCAGTAAAGATTTCGGTAAAAACGGTAGCTCGTGGATAAAGTACCGCATGGAGAATGATGACATGCACTCTATTTGGAACACGGTTCTCAAAATGGCCAAGAAACGCGCGCTTGTTGATGCCGTCTTGTCTGCAACTCGCTCCAGCGGCATCTTTGCTCAGACGCAGGAAGAGTTGAACGCATATCTGCACGGGGAAGATCCAGATGCAGATCCAGAAGGGCGTTTGGTCACACCACCGCCAAGGCAAAATAGGCAAAAAAGCAGCAGTCGCTCAGCTCAAGGAAACGGAACCGTACGCTCCGGCGGTAGTCAGGCAAACAGCAGCGATAAAAACCGCGCCTTCGAGTTGGCAAAACAAATGAATGGAGGCAACATGGATTGGAATTGGCTTGGCGATCGGGCTTCTGAGGCGCTGGGACGTAATATCCAAAAGGTTGTTTCCGACGTTCAAGCGGCGGAATGGCGCGCTGTGGTGGAGTATCTCGAACAGTACGGGCAACAGGACGAAGGTAGTTTTGATTATGATGACCTTCCGGAGGACTTGTGATGAAAATAGCGCATGTTGCGGATAGTCATTGGGGCTTCGGTTATCCGGGACCAACGCCGGCATCCCGGTTTGACGACATTACCCGCGTTATGGATTGGGTGGCTAGCCGGATCATCGATGAAGGCTGCGAACTGGTCCTATTCGCTGGTGATGCCTTCAAGGATGCCCGCGTGTACATCGACCGGGCAACGGTGGAGATACAGGCATTCGTCTCCTGGCTCCGTCGATTATCCAATGCTGGCATCGAGATCATCGTGATCAGCGGCACACCGTCGCACGACGCGATCAGCGCCTATCATCTCATTCGGGAGATGCAGATTCCACGGGTTCAGATATTCACGGAGCCCGGGGTCGTGTCTTTGCCTGTAGTCGACTCGGTAGGCATAACTTGTCTCCCCGGCATGAACCGGTCGTCGTTCGCCCTCCGGGATGACTTTGCCGGGCTTCCACCACACGAATTCCACGCAAAGATGACGGACGAAATTACGGCCACTTGCCGAAATCTTCGAACTCAAGTCGGCGGAGCCTCTGCCATCCTCATGTCCCATCTAACCTATGATCTGGCTGAAACCGGCTTTGAAGATGCGCTGATGCAAAATGAGCCGATTCTGACGGACGAGGCTGCGCGGATGTTCGACTTGGTATGCCTTGGGCATATTCACCGCCCGCAGCGCGCCGGCAGGAACGTATTCTATTCTGGCGCTCCTGAGCGGCACAATTTTGGCGACGAGCGGACGACGCCAGGCTTCTGGATTCATGAAATTTCTCCAGCCCCGACGCTGGTTGCAGGCTCAACATTTATCGGAACACCAGCCCGCTGCTTTAAAACCATCGACTGGTGCGACATGGACGTGGCCGCATGGCTTGACGGTCAGTTGGACTCCTTCGCCGACGTCCGGAACGCGATTATCCGGGTTCGGTACACCTGCAGTGAGGAGTTGCAGAAGCGTTTTGATCGGCGCGCGCTTGAAAAAGCGCTATACGACGCCGGCGCGTTCTTCGTTGCGGAGATCCGGGCGGAGGTCGAGCGATCGGAACGAATCCGAGATGCAGAAGTGACAGAAGGGTTGAATCCACTAACAGCGTTGGCGGCATGGGGTACGAATCAGGGTTGCGGGTCCGCCGAGATCGGCGTGCTGCAAGCGATGACGACGGAACTACTGGATTACAGGGATATGAATAAGGGGGCGGGCAAATGATTAAACAAACGCTGGCAGAGTGGAAAAAGGAAGCGCAGGATCGATTCGGCGAAAAAACTTCCGAATGGAAGTTTCGGTGCTCTCGTTGCGGCAACGACCAATCAGCAAGTGAATTTGTGGAAGCCGGAATCAAGCCAGAGGATGCGATAAGCATGGTCTATCAAGAATGCATCGGTCGTCATGGAGCTAAAGAGGTGGGTTGCGATTGGGCGGCTTTCGGATTACTTGGGACGCTGGGCAAAGGCCGGATAGTTTTTACCCCGGACGGCAGAGAAGTCGAGGTTTTTGACTTTGCTCCAGTGGAGGTCACTCAATGATCCCATTGCGATTAATCATCTCTAACTTCCGTGCGATCGAACATGCCGACATTGATCTGTCGGCGGTCACATTGGCGGCGATCGCAGGACGTAACGGCGCCGGCAAGTCGTCTGCCTTTACATTAGCGCCTCGCTTCGCCCTGTTTGGCGATGTAGTAGACGGCGTAAGCCTAGACGATCTTGTCCGACGCGGCACGACTGAAATGTCCGTCACATTTGAGTTTGAACATCAAGGCAGCGCGTATCGAGCGATCCGGACGCGGTCGACGAAAGGCAAGGGTAAATCGACGCTAGAACTGCAACAGCGCGTTGGCAGCCAGTGGGAGAGTCGGTCGGCCGAGAAGATCGTCGACACCGAGTCGGTCATTCGTAATCTGCTCAATCTGGATGACGAAACGTTTACGGCCAGCTCTATGATTTTGCAAGGCCAGGCTAACGCTTTCACCGGCGCGACGGCTGGCAAGCGGAAGGAGATCCTTTCGCAAATCCTTGGCCTTAACGTTTACGAGGAGTTGCAGGAGCGCGCCCGGCAGCGGGCCGCTTCTCTCAACATTGAGATCGAGAAGGCGAAGGACAGAATGCTGACGCTGAACGAACGCCTGATCGCCCTCCCTGTGAAGGAAGATGATTTGCGGATGGCCGAGGACCAACACTGCGTAACGCTGGAGATGATCGCGAAGGACGAGGCGTCCATTAAAACGCTTGAGGCTCGAATCAATGACCTAAAGGTCAAGTCCGAACGCATCGGACTGATTAACCGTGACCTTGGAACACTGGATGACGAGATCGCTTCACTGGAAAGGGAGCGGTCGGAGCAATCAGGTCGTCTTGAACGAGCGGAGAAGATTCTTGCGAATGAAGCAACTATCAAGACTAAAACCGCCGAACTGGAACAGATCAAACAGCGGCTGGCGAAACTGGAAGCCCGGCAACCTGAGGTTGAACGTCTGCGGCGTGATCTGGCCGAGACGGAAGCAGATCTGTTTCGGCTGGATGAAGACATGCTCAAAACATCTAATCACATCTTGATACTGCACCAGCAACTTGCTGGGCGGGAGACACTTCGGCAGCGGGCCTCCGAATATGAGCAGGAGTCTGGACGGTTACTGTCCTTCGAAAATAAGGCGGACCAGTGGAACTTGCTGGCAGCCGAACTGAGGACGATCGATACACAGCGAGACCGGGAGGAGGCACGGCTGCGGCTTGAGGAGCAGCGCATTAGCGACAAGATCTCCGAGCTCATGCAGCAGGAGGCGCACATTCATGACAGCGGCTGCCTACCGACGTGCAAGTTCCAGCAGGCGGCGGCCACAGCAGTTGCAGAACTGCCGGAATTGCGGCGGCGGTTGGCTGAACTCGACAGATCGGAGTTTCATCGGCTTGCAGCAGTCATTGCCGAGAAGCAAGTTGAGCAGCAAGTGATTGGATATGATCCAGAGGCACACCGCGCCTGCAAGGGCAGGGTGGAAGAATTGCGTCAGGCGGCGAACGCCTACGCTCAGCTTTCCGGCAAGGATGAGTTGTATCAGCAACTGGAACAACAGCATCTTGATCAGCAGGTGCGGAAGACGTCCGGGGAGGTTCGACGGAATGACTTGCAACAGCAACTGAATGACCTCGAAGCCGCACTGGCTCCGCTGCCAGACCTGATGTCGCAGGCATCCGACTTGCAGCGTTGGGCCAAACTGATGGACGAGATCGGCGCGGCCTGGGAAGCCAAACAGAACGCCGAAGAGCGAATAGCAGCCATCGGACAGGAGATCATTACGAAGCAAATCCGGCGGGATGAACTGGATAAGGAAAGAACAGGTCTGGTTTTGGAAACGCTGGAATACGATTCGCTACAACGCGAGCTAAAACTATCGCAATATGCATTGCAGGAGTCGCGTCGGCAACTCGCCGTTTTGGCCGAGCAGATTGGCGGCATCAAGGCGGTGCTGGCCGCACTTGACGCCGATCGCCAGGAGCGTGAACGGTTGGCGGCCGAGATAGAACCAAAAGCGTTGCGTTGGACGCGGTACCAGACGTTGATCAAGGCATTCGGCCGAGACGGTATCCCTGCTTTGATAATCGAGAACGCTGTCCCGCAACTCGAACGCATCGCCAACGAGATCCTCGGCCAAATGAGCAAGGGTAAGCATTACGTTCGCTTCGAGACACAGCGCGAGCTCAAGTCCCGCGATGGTGTCGCCGAAACGCTCGACATCTTGATCGGGGACTGGACTGCGGAGCGACCGTATGAGACGTTCAGTGGAGGTGAGCAACTTCGTATTGACTATGCGATCCGTTTTGCACTGGCCGAACTACTTGCTCAGCGTGCCGGGAGCAAAGTCGAATGGCTAACGATCGATGAGGGTCTGGGTAGCCAAGATGCTGAGCACCGCGCGCTTGTACTGGAAAGTATCAAAGCGGTAGCCGGACGGTTCCGTAGGGTACTTGTCATCACACATATTGAAGATGCGTTATCTGCCTTTGATCAAGTGGTTCGGTTTGAAAATACGGATGGAGGAATAGAGGTCCATGTCGCCTGATCGATTCTATGACGATTATGGTATTCCACTTGCTATTTCCGGAGTGTCAGAGCGTATTTGGTCGTTATACGAAAATGATCGAGCGGCGTTCAATAGAGAGGTAAAATATCACTTCTCATTGGGGATGCCGAATTGGACCCCGGTCAAGGTTAGTTATCGTCAACGAATCATCTGGCTACGGGATGACAGGGGACGGTGACAGAATGCGGCTGAAGTCTCCAGAGGTATTATATCAATTTAGGGGATGAGTGCATGCCAGAAAGCTATCCATTCCCGATGTACTCCGGTTTGCTGGAGCCAGAGCACTATAAGCGAATAGGCAGCGCAATATGGCTCTTTTTGTGGTGTGTCAGTTCCACGACCAAGGACATTGAGAAGGATGGCGTTACCTGGGGCATTGTCCTTGGCAACAAGCCAATTAAGCGCGAAGAATTAGCTGCTCAATTTGGCGTGGCTGAACGGACAGTGCAGCGCTGGATCGATACTCTGGAATCTGAGGAATATATCAAGATCACCCGGGCTCCTTACGGAATGATTTTTACTGTCAGGAATTCAAAAAAATTCAACGGAAGACTGGACAAAAATGTCCACTCTCCACCCGAAAGACTGGACAAAAATGTCCAGTCAGATCGAACAGAGTGGACAGAAATGTCCAGTCACCGGGACAAAAATGTCCACTCTAATAAAGATATTATAAAGATTTTGATTGATAGATGGATTAATGGCTTGCTTGAAGACGATCAAAAAGAGTTGAGTTCAAGGTCCGGGGTGCTGACGTCCGCTGTGGGTGCCGTCTCCACAGGCCAAATAGACCTTGATAGACCGACAACTGAGCAGAAAGCTCTTCAAATCGAGCAGTATTACATGTCGCGTAAAGAAGTTTTGAATCCCGTGGCTGCCGATTGGAAACACTTATGCGAAGTTGCGAACGAGGATATTCCGCTAGACCTCGTATACTTTTTTATCGACCTTGCATTTGCCCGCAAAAAGGCAACAAGGAAGCGTCTATCTGATCAAATCCGTTTATTCTCTTACTGTAAAACCGTTATCTTAAACTGCTGGGATGAACTAAAAGATTTCCTTGAGAATTATCACGCTTCAAGCGATGCCGAGAAAAACAAGACAGGAAAAAACACTAGGTCTAAGCAAGAAAAACAATTTGATGTACTCGATCAGTTTATCCGGGAGGAGAAAGAGCGTGGACAGGGCGGAAATTGCTGAACTCCTGATTAAAATAAAACGTCGGTATCCTTCCTATCAGGTGCCGGAGAATGCTGAGCAACTACGGGGCTTATTGGATGACCTACTTGGTGATTTGAAAGACGTTCCGTTTGAAAGAGCCGAAAAAAATCTTCACCGCCATGTTCAGTCTGGGAATCGTTTTGCTCCTACGATTGCTGAACTTGTCCAGCCGTTGGAGCCTGAGGTGTCTGAACAGGAACGATATTACACCAGCATGCGGCAGGCAGGCCAAGAGTATCTTGAGAAAGTCTCTGAGATGGAGCAGACCGCATCTCCGCCGCCGGAAGAGGTTAGGCGGATCATGAGGCTGCCGGCAGCCGAGCGATGGGAGGCATTGAAAAAATATGCTGACAGGAAGCGACATGAACGGGATACCGCGAGAACTTGAGCCTGAAATTGCTGTGTTAGGTGCAATCATTCTCGAACCTGATGCCATTGTTTCGGTGTCCGCGATCCTAATACCCGAAGACTTCAACATTCCGAGAAACCGGGTTATATACGAGTCAATGCTCGAATTATACGACTCAGAAGGTCAGCCCATTGATTTAATGACCCTTGGGAAACACCTAGAGCGCAGAAAACAGCTAGAATATGTCGGCATCAGTTACCTATCGAGCCTTGCTAATACAGTACCGACAGCGGCAAACGTGGAGTATTACGCCCAGATGGTGCTGAGTGACTCTTTAGAGCGGAAGACCAGGGCTGAAATGGTTCGCATTTCCTCAGACGGTGAACTGACTGCGGAGGAGATGACACAACAGGCGCAGGACTTGGCTGGGGAAATCGCAGCTAGATCGGCTAGTAACAAAGGCGGTCTAAAGCCGTTAAAACAAGCGCTCATCAATGTTTTTGAACAAATTGAACATAGTTATTTGAATCCAAATGGTGGAAATGTAACCGGCATCCCGACGGGATACCCCGATTTGGACAAGATGACATCCGGGCTTCACCGGGGCGATTATATAGTCGTTGGCGCGCGTCCATCCGTGGGGAAAACCGCCTTTGCTCTCAATATCGCCTCAAGTGCGGGCGAGTCGACGGGCGAATCGATCGCTGTGTTCAGCCTCGAAATGGGTATTGAATCACTCGCTAAACGTATGATTTCCGCTAAGGGGAATGTTGATGCGAGTCGGATGCGGACCGGAAGGCTTGAGTCGTCGGATTGGGAAAACGTAACAATGGCTATCGGTAAGCTTTCAGAAGCCAACATTTTTATCGATGATTCCCCCTCACTCAACGTCAACGAGATCCGTGCACGTTGCCGGCAACTCAAAAAGGAAACAGGGAGTCTGGGTCTGATTTTAATCGACTACCTCCAACTAATTGCGGGTGTTGGTCGCACAGAAAACCGGCAGCAGGAGATTGCGAAGATTTCCCGGACCCTCAAACAAATTGCTCGGGAATTAGATGTACCGGTCATTGCACTTTCACAACTCAGCCGGGGCGTAGAGCAGCGGCAGGACAAGCGACCGATGATGTCTGACCTTCGGGAATCCGGTTCGATCGAGCAGGACGCCGATATCGTGGCGTTCCTGTACCGGGACGACTATTACGACAAGGAATCCGAGAAGAAGAACATCATTGAGATTATTATTGCCAAGCAGCGGAACGGCCCAGTCGGGACGGTGGAGTTGGCCTTCCTTAAGAACTATAACAAGTTTGTCGATCTGGACAGATCACATCATGAATCGCAGCAGCCAAAACAACCTGAGAAAAAACGTCAAAATCCCGAAAGACGCCGGTGGGCATAGGGGCGCAGATGAAAAAGAATCGTTGGCACGTATATGAATGGCTCAAGCAATCATTTATGTTTTCGGGTCAAGTCCCGACTATTGCTCAGGTTCGCAAGAAATTCGCAAAATCTGTTGATCCTGAAGAGTTGGTAGAGGGGATTATAGAGTTTGTTCTGACTGTGCAATTGCCGATACGCGAATACGATCATCGCAGAGAGAAAACAAGATCAAGAAGGCAGGGCGCATAAGAATGTATCGTGTGATGCCGGCGAGCTGCTTCAACAAAAAATCGATTTGAGAGGTATTGTTATGATCCAATTTACGGTTTACGGTGAGCCTGTCGCTCAGGGACGGCCTCGATTTAGTAATGCCGGCGGATTCACCCGAGCGTATGATCCGCAGAAGTCTCGGGATTACAAAGATTACGTCCGATTGGCAGCCAGAGAGTATGCCCCGAGCACTCCACTATCGGGAGCTCTGGGAATTGCCGTGACTGCGTATCGGCCAATACCGAAAAGTTTCAGCAAAAAGAAGGCAGAAGAGGCGGAGAATGGCCTGATCATCCCCACAACAAAGCCGGATGCCGACAACTATCTGAAAGGCGTCAAAGACGCTCTGAAAGGTTTGATGTGGCATGACGATAGCCAGGTGGCTGATGCATTCGTAAGCAAACGGTACAGTTTCCGTCCGCGCATCCATGTAAAAATCATACAACTAACAATGAAAGGGTCGTGAAAAACATGAGTTATGTAAATTTCAACGGTACAGTCAAAAAGGCAAATCTTAAACCGGGCGGCGATGTGGAAATTGTTTTGATCGTTTCGGGAAGTGACCTGCGAGGAAAACTTGAAAGCTTGCATCGCATGATTGACTGCAAAGTAGATGCATCGCTTGATTCTCAAGTTGTGACTTACAACGTTCAAATAAACGCCAAAACTGAAAAACCGATCGTTAACTACAGAGTTGATGAAAAGGGCGTTGTCAGCGAAGTGAAGCCCGAAGGCGAGCAGTTGACGGCAGACCAAGCATTGGGGTTAAGACCTGAAAAGGTAGAAATCAAAGATAAGCCAACAGAGGTTGAGCGTTATGTCATCGATGATTTTATCCTTTCTGGATTGGCACCATCATTTGAAGAGTTACCATACGATTTTTATTCGATCACCAAACGTCTCTCCGAGGGCGATACTTACCTTAAAATGGCCACGGAAGCAGGAATGTCTAGCGGTTTGTTCGTGGAAAAGGTAGATGAATATCGCAAGCGTATCGCACCTCTCGCGCAAAAATGGGATGAATGGCGGAAAGGGAAGGTTTCCAGCAATGAAACCACGCCGGACAAGGATGCTAAGGAGATTGGGGAAACAATCACACCAAAAGAGGTCGAATCTACATCAGGTAATAGCAATAAGGACGAAACCGTTATTCCTGGGTGGGCCAAAAATGAAGAAATTACATTCGAGGATGACAAGTCAGAAGAAGGCATGAATGGCGAAATCGACGACTCTACTCTCGAAGAATACATTTTAAATAATAATCCGGTCTTTGAAGATACCAAGTACGATTTCCCCGGTATTTTAAAACGCAAGAAGTCCGGTGAGTCCTGGGTGGATATCGCACGAAGTTTAAAAATCCCTTCCACAGCTTTAAACGCTGCTTGGACCAAGTATAAGAAACTCGTAAAAGAAAGAATGTCGGATCAGAGTGGGGCAGCGTAAGCTGCTCCTCCATATAGGAGGATTTATGTTACCAGCGGAGATCGAGCATCATTTACTAGCGCTTGCGGATCATGAGCAGTTGGTGGTTTGGATCGGTGATCGTCCGTTCCTCATTCAGCCGGCTACGGATTCGGATGTTGAGCGGATTAATAAAGGATATTTTTGCATGGATTAGGGAGGTAGGACCATGAAACAGGGGACGCGGCCGACACGCCGCCAGAAAATTGCAATCAAAGAGGCCGGCCTAATCTTGGAAAACTGGCTTGTTGAACGAGACACCCCTAAGGAGATGGTTGTCGTTCACAAATACACCAACGAGCAGAGAAGAATCTCAAAAGGGATCTGAACATGCAGATTCTACTCGATATATTGGCAGGCTTATGGATGGTTGAGATCGTTTGGGTGTTACGAGGATACATGAGCGAGTGCCGAAAATCACGAAATGAGTGCAAAGGAGCGAATAACGATGACGAGAACCGTGGTGCCGAAAGTTGATAAACAACGAGAAGCAGCTTCGAGAGGTTCAGGAAAGGTAAAGGTTTACAAATTAAGTGAAGAAGAATTAGCGCAATATAAAGTTTCTGATCCAAAAAATCCTGCAACACCAACCCCAGGTAAAACATCGGTACCAGAACAAACAACCAAAAAAGGCAAGGCTAACGAAAGCGTACCCCGAAAGGAAGCGACAAAGAAAGATCATTTGGTGCCAGAAACTATAGCTCTCGGGAAAGCACGCCAGGAGCTCGCACATCTTCACGAGGACATTGAACGCTTGTCTCAAGAGCGCGACGCGCTTCAAGCAGAACGCGATGAACTATACTGGGCTTCGAATATGCAGCCGGCTAATTTACATCTAATCATTCCTACTATTGAGGGAGATTATCTTCCTACCGAACAAAGAATTGCACTTTACGCTACGATTGAGTCTTTCGAGCGGGTAGTCGAATCTAGTGATTTGGACGTTGAACAAGCGACTGCCGAATTATTCGAGATCTTCCAGACGTTCATTAGCCTCATCCATGCAAAACTGCAAATCTTAATGCCTGGCTCCGACGAAACGACTCCCCATGTAGTTAATTTTTTCCGACATCACAACATGCTTCATAACCAAAAAATTGCTGACAGGCGCCGGAGTTCTGATACTTGAATGGCCCAGGGGAGATGAAACGGATGTATCAAAACGTCCTATATAAAACAGCAGCCGTTTTATTTGGGGGTATCGGTGGCGAGTCGGCCGGACTAATTCGTTCACAAGTCGAATACGGCGGGAAGGTTTATCGTTTTAAACTCCTTTGTTCCATTGATAGTGATCCGGTCGCATGCAAGAATCATGATCTGATCACTGGAGAGAAGACGGCGGTCGTGATGGACTTGTTCCGGCGCTGGCAATACGTAGCGTGGCATGGTCATGAACCGCCGGAAGACTGGGGGGAAGTAACTCCATGGGAGATCTGGGTGGCGTTTAGATATCAAGTTCCGTTCTTCTTATTCACCTCGCCACCCTGCAAGGGGCTGAGTGGGTTGCTCCCAAATGAAAAAGCGGAGTCAGACAAATACCAAGCCCTGAATTTTCTGACCGTCAGCGGTCTTGAACTAGCACTCCAAGCGTGTGAGGAGTACGGCGGGTCCGTTCCGGCTATTATCCAACTCGAAAACGTGCCAAGAATCAACACGCGGGGAAAGCCGCTGCTGAAGCAAATCAAGAAGCTTCTAAAGAAATACGGTTATGCAGTAAGTATACGTGCGGATCATAATCTCGGGGAGATCGGCGGGCTTGGGCAGAATCGTGTTCGCTTCCTTATTCTTGCACGTCACGAGGCGCAGATACCCAATTTTGTTTACTACCCTGAGAAAAAACCATTGCGAACGATCGGTGACATAATCGGTCCACTGCCAACTCCTGGCGATACGGTGGCGGGCGGCCCGCTGCATCGACTGCCGAAGCTCCAGTGGAAAACGTGGATGCGGCTCGCGCTTATCCCCGCTGGCGGCGATTGGCGAGATCTGAACAAGGTTGACTACGAAAACTTGCGCGTAATCCATGAACCTCGGCGCGGGGCGTACGAGGTGGCTGATTGGAACGAAAGCAGCAGGGCGGTAACCAGCACGGCCGGCCCCGGACGGAGTAATGGGGTAAC
The DNA here is from genome assembly GCF_001399685.1 of Paenibacillus sp. A3. GTDB lineage: Bacteria > Bacillota > Bacilli > Paenibacillales > NBRC-103111 > Paenibacillus_G. The sequence continues at coordinate 107,258 of NZ_JTHN01000029.1, read as the reverse complement.
AGCGGTGTCGGACCCCCGTTTGCAGATCGGCAGCGACGGCAAGACGAATCTGCTACGGGTACAGCCGGCTGACAGCCCCGCAGTCTGTGTCACAGGTGCAACGGGACCCAGTCAAGGTGCAGCGTGCGTTTCCGATCCCAAGCTGCAGGAGCGCACAAGCCGCCATCCGGCAGCCTATCGTATCGTAAGCGCGGACGAGGTTGCGCCTTGTGTCACTGGTACCCGATTGGGTAGTGGAGCGATTGCGGTTGCTGATCCGCGCGTCAATACAAAACTACATCCGGACAGCTATGGAGTGCAGGGTTGGAATGAATCGGCAAAAACTGTCCGTTCGGCAAATCGCATCATGCAGGCGGCAGGTAGCATCAGCGATCCACGCATTGCTGATCGCCCCGGACGCTATACGGACAAATTCAGGGTACAGGCGGCCGACGAACCTGCTGCCACGGTGACAGGTGTCACGGACGTCCAAAGCGGCGGACAACTCGTCGCAGACCCGCGTTTGAATCAGCAATACCACAACGGAACGTATAGGGTGAGCGAATGGGAGGCTGCATCCCCCACTATCACGACCGGAAGCGTTTCTGCTGGCAGCGGCAAGATTATCGGGGACCCGCGTATCACCGGAGCGCCAAGGGCCGATACCATGGGTGTGCAAGATTGGGAGCAGCCTGCCAAGACCGTTACCGGTAGCCTGGACGTTCACGCCGGACCTGCCGCCGTGGCCGATCCCCGACCCGTTCCCGCGGACAATGAGGCGGGCGTTTGGATGATCATAGCTCAGGACGGAACATGGCACCGGCCATTGACCACATACGAGCTCGCCATGCTACAGAGTTTTTCGACCCATCTTCCAGACGGCCGGCCGTTTCAGCTTGAGGGATGCAGTGATGCCAAAGCTCGGGAGTACATTGGAAATGCAGTTCCTTGCAAGGCTGCCGAACAGATGGGGAACGTGATTTTGATGGCGGCTGCTCAGGCAGAGGCCGGGGAATTCTTCACTTTAAGTTGGGACCCGGTATGGGTGTCGCCGGAAGAAAAGCAACAACCGGCGTTGATTCATTGAGGAGGCGCGATCCATGGGGCGTAACCTCGCGAACGAGTGGAATCCGGCCCCCAAACCGCAGTATGGGCGCTCCAAGAAGACAGCGAAAGAGCGCGGGCGCATCACCAAGGAAGTGTACGACGAGGCCGCACACCGCGCACAGGGACGTTGCGAATGGTGCGGGTGGGCTGCGGGGAGCGTTGATCAAACGGGGCGCAGATGGGGCTTAGAAGCAGCTCATTTGATCCGTAGGCGGAATTGCGACGAAACGACGGCTCAAGACATAGCGATGCTCTGCGGTCCGTCCACAAACACGGGGACCTGCCATAACAAGGTAGATTACACCCGGGACGGTAGGCAATGGGCCGCAAATTATAGGCAGGCATTAAAGAAACGGAAAGGATGATACCGGGTGAAACGGATCATTTATGTCGCAGGTGTAAACCGCAAGCATCTGGCTGCGGCGGCTTCTTCCATACCATATTGGCTACTTTCGGCTACCCTTCTTCGAAAATATCCGACGTGGCTTGCTCAGCATATGCCGAACAGGACGGTGCTTTGGGACCCGGGGACGTTCTCGGAAGACGCAATCAGCTATCAGGGGTACCGTGACTATTTGGACAGATATGCACGTTCCAAGGACCAGTATTTCCAGTATGACGAGATTGGAGATTCGGAAGCAACTGCTTGGTATCTCAAGGATATGCGAAAGCGCGGATATGAGCCTATCCCTATCTTGCAGGGCGACGCATTTCATCTTCTTCATACCGAGCGCATGATCGGCATAGGTGGTTTGGTTCGAATGCGGGATGACGAACGGCGCCGATATTTGGATGAAATTTTTTACGACCACAGGCCAACAGCACGGGTACACATGCTTGGCATGATCAGGCACGAATGGTTCGCACCATATGAGGCGGCAGTACAGGGCGACAACACGAGTTGGATTCCCCGAGCTGACTGGAATCGACGTAAATCGGTCGAGCAATGGCTCAAGGAATACGGCGAACAGTGGATTCCGTTCGTACCGCGTGAGTTTATGCAGGGAGCTATTGGATTGTAAAGGAGGGGATAGACCGGTGCTAAGCCTACAGCCAATTACATTTGCCGAGGCGTCCGAGTTTGTCCGGCAGTACCATAGGCATCATGTTCCGCCGCAGGGGCATAAATTCAGTATCGCTGTGGCTGACGAGTATCGTGTTGTCGGCGTGATCATAGTAGGCAGGCCGGTTGCCCGGTATCTGGACAACGGTCGCACGCTGGAAGTCACACGCTGCTGCACGGACGGCACGCCTAATGCGGCCTCGATGCTATACGGCGCTGCTTGGCGGGCGGCAAAGGCCCTTGGATATCGTCGAATCATTACGTATACGCTGGTACATGAGCCGGGCACCAGCTTGCGGGCGGCGGGGTGGAAGTCTTTGTACCAAACTCCGGGGAAAAGCTGGAGCGTACCGAGTAGGCCGAGATTGGACCGTCATCCACTCGGGCAAAAAACAATATGGGAAATGATGTAGGGAGGAATGGAACGGATGAGATACAAGTTTCAAGCGTGGATTGAAGCCGAAAAGAAAATGGTCCAGGTGGCCCAAATAGATTTGCTCGATCGGAGTATTGGCTACTACGATGTGTCTCAATGCAAAGAGGATGCCGAGATTTTTGACTTCATCAGAAATAAATCCCCAAATGCTGATTGCCCCTTTGAGCGGTGCAAATTGCGGCAATACACCGGCCTCCGAGACATCAAGAGAACGGAAGAATACCCGAACGGGCAGGAGATATACGAGGGAGATGTAGTGAAGGCGCGCGAGCAAAGTAATATGGCGACTTTCACTGGTTATGTACATTTTCTAAATGGTCAATACTGGGTGAACTACATCGGATATGAAAGCTATTATGTCCCATTGATCCAACTTGTTAACGCAGTGTATGAGCCAATCGAAGTCATCGGCAACATCTACGATAACCCGGAACTACTCCAAAAGGTAGAGGAGGTCGAAAGCCATGAATGAACAACAGATACGGGATATGAAGCCAGGTCCGGAGATGGACCGGCTGATTGCAAAAACATTGTATAACGCAAGACCGTGCGGCCTCGAAGGGCGTGAGGATATGTTCATCATCATTGGAGACTTTGGCCCAAATGATGCTAGACCTTTCTTGGGTGGGTGGTATGACAGGCATTGGAGTACTACCGAGGAAAAAGCTTGGGAAAGCATACCGAAGTATTCCATTGATATATCCGCAGCATGGGAAATATTCGTTAAATTCGATATGCCAATTCTGAAAAAGTGGTTTGATCAGGATGATACCGATTGGTACACATGCAGAATCGGAACCATCATTATATCCGCACGAACTGCCCCCGAAGCCATATGTAAGGCCGCTCTCCTCGCGATCGGGGGTGCCGAATCGTGATGGAGCATGATGTCAGAAGCATGCAGCCGGGGCCGGAACTGGACCGGCAGATAGACGAAGTTCTATTCGGACGTACGTTTACGGAATTCCCCCGGGGGTTCTGCTACCACAATGGAAGAGGCTGGAGGGAAGCTGCGCCATATTCCACCACATGGGAAGGCATGGGACTGGTCGTCGAGGAGATGCAACGGCGCGGATTAGATGTTCATATCGACTTTGTAACATTCGGGCGTAACAAATTAGTCGATTGCGCAATAATCAGAAATGGGTTAGAAATGGCGCACCTTTCGATGATGCCGAATGCTCCGCACGCTGTTGCCATGGCCGCTCTATTAGCTCTATTAGCTCTCCTAGCCTTGAGAGGAGGGGAACAGGGGTGAAGCAACTCAAGGAATGCCCGCATTGCGGCTCCGATGAAGGGTACTACGAAAGTACACGGTGAGCGGCAACGCAATATACCGTCACAAATTCGACGGAGGAGAAGCGGAAAACGGAGACATGCACGAAGGGCTGTCCTATAAACTCAGGAGCAAGTTTACCTATTGTATAGCTTGCCACAAACGACTATTCCGCCTAGGAGGGGAACAGGGATGAGCCAATATAAGTTTCCACGCCAGAAGGATAAAAAAGGCGGTTGGACCATTGATATTAAATTTCTTAAGCGAGTTGAAAGTGTGATGGAACAAAATGGATTTGCGCCGACGTGGGAGGGCATAGAACTGGTGCTGCTAGCGCTTGAAAAGCTTGAGGGCGGAGGGAACGTATGAGCCAACGCATGGAAGAGCCCAAAACGCTGGGCGAATGCTGGTCCATTTTCGAGAAATTTGGATTCACGAAACCAAGGATTCCGCTTGACGAATCGCTTTTCCCGAATGCTCGGCTCTTGGTCCGAATGCACAATGCTCATTTGGACGAGATCGAACGCCTCACCAGAGAGAGAGATGCCTTGCAATTGGCTGTCACTGAGTATGAATTTTGGATCAAGAATATCGGCAATCCAGCTAAGAAAGCCAATTCAGCCATGCGTGAGGCGCTGGAATGGTACGAGGACGATGCCAACTGGCGTGGCATTCTAACGGGATCGTCAAACATTCATATTGATGGAGGACAGCGCGCCCGATCGGTCCTAGCAAAGATAGACAAGAAAGAATCGGAGACGGTTACGCTGCGGCCGGAGGTCCGTTGGTTCGCGGAACAGATGGAGCTTGTGCTACAGCAAAACGATCACAAGGGCGGCTGGACGGACTGCGAATGGGAATATCTTATTTCCCGAACGCATGAGGAATTCCACGAATTGCGAGCAAGCCTTGAAGTTGGCGATGCCCCGGAAGCTATTATTAGAGAAGCTGCGGACGTTGCGAATTTCGCTATGATGCTTGCAGATATTCATCGGATAGACAAGAAAGAAGGTGAAAGCCGTGATAAACCGATTGAGTCTCCTTGAAGAAGCATACGCAGAAGAGTGCGAAGTGGCATACGAGGACATGCAAGAACTCCTGATGCTGGCACGGAAGATGTACGAAGATCTGGAACAGCTTATCGAGGTCTATCATCAACGGCAGCGGTCCGCAACCACGATTCTGGACGATCCAAATACCCGAATGGAGCAGCGGACCCGGGTACATGGGAAAAAGGAAGTCTACCGGGATATTTTGCTTGAGCTGAACAGAATTTTGCCGATCAATGGGGAAGGTGATGGAGGTTGAAGGCCTTAACCCCAGCCGAGAACATCAAAGCGTTGCCAGCGGGGACCAAAGTCACTTTGATCACGCATAGCATCTTCGGAAAGCCGGTAGAGTCTCAGGTTACAACAATGGGAGAAATCAGGCAGCATGGTTATTACACACCAGGGGGAGGTTGGGGATTATATCCCTGCCGCCTCCCCGGATACCAAAATATCGAATGTTGGGAAGTCGCGGTCCGGGAGCGACGGAAACGAAATCCATTTTGGATCAAGATCGGGTACACGCTCAAGGGTTACAGACTTGGATGGGAGGATAAGCCATGAATCGAGTTCATGAAGTAAAGACACTTCCGCAATATTTTGAACCTGCAGCAACCGGGATCAAGAAGTTCACGATTCGAAAGAACGACCGAAATTACCAAGTAGGAGACACCCTATTCAAACGTGAATGGGAAACGGATACAGGAGTGTATACAGGCCGGGAAGCAGCATTCACGATCACTTATATAACTGACTACGGTCAGACTCCAGGACAGATTGTGTTGGGAATCGAACTGCAGCGCGTCCGGGACTGGAACAAGGTGGCTGACGGCCAACAAGCAATAATTGACGTTCTGAACAGCCTCGAAGTGATAGACCAGGAAGGCGGCGACCACGCATATATCCTTGTGGCTGACAATAAGGAAAACCGGCAAAAGCTGCGGTCCGTGGGGGTGACGGATGAACAGATCACGGAGGCCGGAGACGACGGGGAGAGTTTCTGCCTTCTGGCTCTGGCGTTCAATAACGACTTGGCGGACGCTTACGAGAAAGGTAAGTTCTTGAATTGGGGGCCGATCGATGACGAGTTGCGCCATCGGGTCCTTGAGGGGAGGGGCACCGCGGAAGATGCCTGCCGGCTACTCAAAGCACTGGAGCCGGATTTATTCGGATCACAAGAAACTGAATAGGAGGGGCGGCAATGAATGACGATCGGCTTGTTGGTCTGATAGCATTGTTAGCTATCACAATTATGTGCGTATCTCCTTTCGTCGGAGTCATATGTGCATACAAATTGAAAGGTGACGGTGCTGCAATGGCTCTATCTGGGGCGCTTACAAGCATCCTTGGCTTTATGGCTGCCGTGATATTTGTTTTGTGGGCTAGCCAATTCGTGAACGCAGGATGAATACAGAAATACAAGGAATAGGCGGAGGCGTACCTAATTGAACAACGATCTAAAGTCTGGATGCGGCTGCTTATTGGTTTTTGTTGGAATTGGCCTTTTGTTATTCTTCCCCAAAATCTTAGAGCTTATTGAGAAGCTGATCGATAAGCTCTAATCAAAATGAATGGGAGGGCTGAACGTGGCAATCGAAGCACATAAATGCAATCAACCAGGATGTAAGGGTTTCGTCGTATTCGAAAATGCTGATTTCGACTTCGATGACATCCAAACCGACGAAAAATACGGATGCTATGCTTTCGCAAGACCAGCTTGCAGCGAATGCGGAACCGAATTTTTGGTCATCCCGCATTACATCGTGGCCGAAGTGAAGGACAAAGACTTCGGGGAGATCGAGGAACTGGAATCGGCTTGCATTACCGAGTTTGAACGGCGCCGGCGTGAGCTGCGGAAAGTTTGAATATAGACTACGGGAATCGGCGGTGAATGGCATGAAGGTGCTGCTGTACTTCAAAGGTGAAGATTCGCCCATCGAGTTGGAAATTCGGAGTTTCGGGGATATAGATGATCATGTTCGAGACATCCGGAATTTAATTCGTATTGAAGTGGTTTAGAAAACATTGGGAGGTATCATTGCGTGAAAAATTGGAGCAAACCAGTTGATGTGAGTGATGTGCAATTGGCCTTTGGTGGGGATATGAAGAAACTGCTGCCGCCGATGAGCGATATTCCAAGGGAGTTTCAAGACGGACATACTAAGTGGAATGACCTCGTTGGAAAATGGTTTCTTAGGGGACTCAATAAACTTAATGTTACCCCACGTGCAGGTGTCGACGGAAAGAAGGCGCTGCGGCACATCAAAGCTATTTTAGGATCATGGGAACCAAAGCATGAACATAAAGAAGCCGGTTGTGCATATCTCATGAGCCTGTTTTTCGAAGACGAATTCACATTTGAAGTGGCGGAACGAGAAGTGTGATTCGGAAATAAAAGAAGATTGGAGTGAGCCGAAATGTTTGACGTCAGGGAACACATTACTAGCAGCAATCCACACACGAAACACGATGTGATCGATGAATGGATCGAGCGCGCGGAACGGCTGATTTCAATAGAGCAGACTCTTAAGCGGCAGTTAACTGAAGCTGAAAAGCAAACCTTGTGTTGGTTGGCCACTTATGAGACGTCGACGGTGGACAACATACAGCGGATATTTGATGATCTGATCGAGAGTAGGAAAGCCGGCGAAATAACGATGAGCCAGATCAAGCAAGAAGGAGCAGCCCCTGAGACTATCTCTTACCAGAAGCATCATACTGGTAATTTTGTTGTCAGGCACGGAGGTCAAGAAATCATTGTATTGAAAGATGCGTTTTCAAAAATCACCGGCGTCAGTCCCGAGGCAACATTAGGAAGTGTAGAAGCAGACCGCATGCAGCTTAAAAAACTTGGTTTCAAAGTGGGAGGGAATTGAGCATTGTGGAATATCGGCGACAAGGTTAAATGGAGTAGCCAGGCACAAAAAGTGAAAAGGAGAAGCGCGGAACGGTGCATGCAGTTGTTCCCGGCCTAAAAAATGCTCGAATGTTCCTTCCGCAGGATTGCGGGCATCGCAAAGAAAATTTGACGCGATGATTGCGAACTACGACAGGTATATCATCGCCGTACCGCGAAGCGGTAAGTCCGAGTTGGTGGACTACTATTGCCCGCACCAGAACCTGCTGGGAGCGGCTGACGAATAGCACGTGAAGAAACCCACGCTCTTAAAAACGTGGGTTTCTCACCAATCTGACAATGTCTATAAAAATAGACATCCCAATTTTCTCAAAACTAATTTTGAATGACAAAGTAACCGGTGTCCGATCCCGTGAAATCTGAATTACTGTACGTTTTTAGAGAGACCCTGATTGGTGTGTTTCTTGGCAAAGCATCTTTCATCCCTTGGGATAAATAAAAGTTTCCATATGTTTTTCCCGCTGGGTAAGAGGTTGAAACAGTGTAATGAAAACCGTTGCTTGCCGAAAGAAACAGCTCTGCTTCATTATCCGAGGACGATTGGTTCCAGCCAAAAAAATCCGGGGCGTTGGAAATATAAGCGGGATTGCTAGATGTCCCTTTTGGAAAAATTAGGCTCGGTGCGGCAAACGCTGCCGTTGAAAAACTTAGAGCGAGAATGATTGAAAGAACCGTCATCAGTAGGGAACGTTTTGGGAGTTTCATCTTAAAACACCTCCGTTTTTTTGTGCCCATGTTTATTTGAAAGCTGGCCAGCTATTCAAAATGTATTTCATCAACTAAACCATAACACAATGTATAAAATATGTAAAATAAAGAAAATTTTATATTTTTTTCATGGCGATTGGGGAGACTTTAACGAAATCAAGTCGAAGCGAGCATCGATCGAATCGTTGCCAAGCAGCAGTAACCAATATGCATGACAGCGGAGGTGCAAAGGATGAGTCTACATGACTTACTGCTAGAATACCGCAAGGCGAGGAAGGATCTCATATCTTTGTACAATCGAACGGCAGACAAAGAAGACCGCTCGTTGATTTCGGAGATGATCAGCGATTGCGAGTTTGTAGAGCAGTGGCTTGAGAGCGGCCGCATGCCGGGGAGCCGAAGAGGTATTGATCGGCGTTCAGTACACCAGCGAACAAAGGTTTGGGACCCTTCTTGGATGGAGCAGTTGATTACCAGGCCGGCGGGGCCGGATCGGGAGTTGACTGAAGAAGAACGGTTTAAGCTTAACGATGCGATGTGCAATCTCTCCGAAAGGGAACGGCAATGCTTTGTTCTGCATGTAGCCTTCCGGTTCTCAATGAGGCAGATTGCAGAGGAGTTGGATTTGAAGAAGAGGACCGTTCAGACAAACATCGAGCGGGCCAAGCAGAAAATCGAAGAAAATAAATTGAGCAGCCTATTCCTTGTGGGGTAGGCTGCTTCTTTTAATCACTTCCAATTGGTGAGGCCGGAAAGAGAATGTTCAAGGGCAAGTGGTAATCCATGAAATATGACCCAGTAACCAAAAGCCACGACGCCAGCAAATAAGATTGTTTTCGTAAAAAAGGTACTTAGTTGCTTCTTCCTGATCCAATCAGCGGTACCCATTCGAAACCTCCTTTTTTTGTAGTACACTTGCCAACATATAGTGACAATAAAAAATGAGGCCCGGGGATGCTTTCCCACAAGGCCTAGGTCAATTGTAATATATTTGGTAAAAAAACACAATAAATTTCATCATGGCTTTGCTTTTTTTGCCATTTTTCTATTCATAATGCAGGAATATTCTCCCTTTTTGTCGAATAACTAGGCAAAAAGGAGGGTATAGAAATTGCCAACAAAAATTAAGAACTTTTATGCGTATCAAATCGATTTACATTACCTGAAGGGAAGACATCAAGTTGACGCGGTTAAGTGGGATGTAACGATCGTTGCACAACTAATCGACCATATTTATAACTTGTCGGATGATCAAAAAACACAACGGTTTCATGACTCTTGGTTAATCTACTTGGATCATTTCTCAAATGAAATGAACTATTTGTTTGGGCGCTTTGCATATGCTGAGTATGGAACAACAGGAGAATTAATCCATGCCGACAATTTGAGACGTCGTCCAAATCCAAAAAACCTAAGGGAAGGAGAAACACTGTACACCTATTTTTTAATACGCAAGAGTGATGGCTTGTTCTTGTTGCAATCACATTCAAAATTGAACAGGCCGCGTGTTGAAGAATATTTAGAACAATTTGGGGAACCAATTATTCGCCACAGTCAGTTAACCTATATCCAAATCTGCACCCTCTTAGATAGTTCGTTTTTTGATAATATTCAAGCGTTGAATTCGGTTAATAAGGTCTCAATAGAGGTTACTACGGCGCAGGCCGCTGCAGACGAAAATGCTGCTGTTCAGTTACTTCAATCAGAAGCAGATCGTATGGATGCCACCACAGTAAAACTGGACTTCTCTGCAAAATTTAGAAGAAGCGGCTTAGCAGGAGCGGTTCCTTTTATCCGAAGCTACAAAGACAAACCAGGAGTAACTAAAATTGTAGTCAAAGGGAAACTAGCTGGAGCTGAAAAGGTAATTCGCATGGATGAATCACAAGAAAAGTATAAAAGAAGGGTAGAAGTTGATGGAACAGGGCAACCAACATTACGTTCTGTGGAAACTGTATTAAGTCAAATTGCCCAAGCCAGAGCTCCACTAAGGAGAGAGGACGACGATGCGTAAATTAAAAGCGTTCTATAAGGCGAATAACTTCCCTATAGTGACGTTTAGAAGGTACTGGAAAGATGCGTCGATTTCGGAGTTGATTGTCGATCTGTTCTTTCCGGTGGTATTAGCAGCAGTCCTATTGTACTTCACCTCATTTACAGCAGATAAACTGTCTGTGTTGATTGAGAAATTTCAACAGGTTAGTGGACAGGTTATTGCAGCGATCTCAATATTGGCCGGATTTAATATCGCTAGTATCACGATTCTTTCGACAATAACCGGAGGACCAGCAAGAAAGCTAAAGGAAACGAAAACAAGTGACGGTAAGCTAAGGCTTTTTGATACCGTAGTTTGTTTCTTTACTTGGGCTGTTATTATCCAGCTCATTGTTGTATTTTCAAGCATCATTCTTTATTATATTGGTTCATTTATTCCTGAACCTTTGAAGAAATGGCCGATCTATTGGTGGGCATGGGGACTTGCGGGTTTATGGCTAGTTATCGCAATACATTCAATACTGCTTTCAATAAGGAATATGAAGACCCTTTACTTATATTTAACGTATAAAGAAACGGAAAACACTTCAACTCCACAAAAATAAATGGGTCCAATGCTTTTTCATTTGCACAAAAACCAACTCAACACAACGGAGAGTACTTAGAGGGGGAGTTACGTGAAAAAAATCGATATGGTTCGGGAACTTTTTCAAAAATCAAAAGAAGTAAGCGGGCATTATACTAGGTTTTATGGGGATAGGGTGGAAACACAGCATTTTTCCGGGCTAACCGTTTTCATCGAGGGCGATAATCTTGTACTTGCAAACATGAAGAAACAACAACCGCTGATAGAAGAAGTTTTCGAAGAAGTGAACGATAGCACCATTGTACTTTCTACACGAGATGAAGAAGGACCAATTAAATATATACTTTACGTATAAGCACCTTTGGGTGCTTTTTCTTTTGGGAGGAGATCTGTATGAACATCCAAACTGTCCCGATAGAACTGATCAACCCTGCCACGTATAACCCACGGATTGATCTGCAGCCGGGCGATCCGGCATATGAAAAACTGAAGCGATCGATCGAGGAGTTCGGTTACATCGACCCGATCGTCTGGAATGAACGGACCGGGAATATGGTCGGCGGCCATCAACGGTATAAGATCCTCGTGAACGAGCAGGGCCGGACGGAGATCGAGGTGTCCGTGGTCGATATGGACCCGGAGCAGGAGAAGCTGCTGAATATCGCGCTAAATAAAGTCGAGGGCGGTTGGGATGACGAAGCGCTGGCCCGTCTGCTTGCTGAGCTTCAGACCAGCGGAGCTGACATGTCTCTTTCCGGTTTCGACTCGGGGGAGATCGACCGCATGATCGATGACTTTCGGGAACTCCCGGAGGATCAACTCGGGGATTTCGAGAATCGCGAGCTGGATACGGCCGAGTTCGACGAGGATCACTTTAGCTGTAAATGCCCGCGTTGCGGCTTCCTGTTCGATTCTACGGGTGGGGATGCAACATGAGGCCCGAATGGGATTGGAGCCTGAAAGATCTTGACCGGGTGCCGAATAATGACCGCAAGGTGTTTAGCTGCTTCTCCTGCGGCGGTGGCTCTACCATGGGATACAAGTTGGCGGGGTACACCGTTCTCGGTAATGTGGAGATCGATCCCCAAATGATGCGGATATACCGGCATAACCATGATCCGCGGTTCTCCTTTCTGATGCCGATCCAGCAGTTCAAGGAGATACCGAACGGTGAGTTGCCCCGGCTATAAAGACCAGTGGGATAACTTATCGAAGGTGGCTGAAAAGGCGGCCGAAAGATACGAACATGGGGGACGTTACAAAGAGGGAAGAAGGGAAGGAAAGCAACTTTAACACGATGATCATTAAAGATCAGAAGGTGCCGAATACCCTCGTGAGCTCTTCTGTTTATATTCGAGCTGACCAGCCCCATCATATTAGTGAAATAGATATGATCCGCATGCAAACATTCCCGCGGGACTATGATTTCTTGGATGCGGGTGTTCAGTATGTTTGCGGAATGAGCGTTCCGCCGCTCATGATGAAGAGAATAGCGGCTGAGATCAATAAGCAATGGTTTGAGAAAGGGTGAGTCATGTGAGGATCGAAACGATAACCGTTGATGCGCTACGGCCAAACGGATGGAACCCAAACGAAATGGACGATCATCGTTATCGTTCCTTGGTCGAAAGTATCCGGCTCCATGGTGTACTGCAGCCGATTCTTGTCCGACCGGATATGACCATCATAAAAGGAGAGAAGCGCTGGCGCGCGGCTGTAGATGCCGGACTGCAGGAGCTTGTATGTGTCGTCGTTGAGACGAGCCAAGAGGAATCCAAACTTCTGACCGTCAGCCTGAGCAATCTCCGCGGCCGTACAAACGAGGAAATGCTTGCTTCGCTACTGGAAGAGTTGACGGCGCACTTCTCCATCGAAGAGATCTCGGTTCAAACCGGATTTACGATCGACGAGCTGGACAATTTGCTGCAGGGGCTTCCGGTTGACACGGAAGTTGATCCCCTGGTAACAGAAGATGACTTCGACGTGCAGCGAGCGCTGGATGAGATCCAAGAACCCGAGACGCGCCGCGGGGATGTGTGGCAGCTTGGTCGGCATATTCTTATGTGCGGTGACGCTACTGACCGGGACGATGTCCAACGGCTCATGGACGGCACCAAGGCCGCGCTTGTGGTGACTGACCCGCCGTACAACGTGGCGGTTGAGAGCGATTCGGCGAGACTGGCCGCGGACGGCCGGGGGAAGATAATGAACGATGACATGCCGGCTGAGGAATTCGCCGGCTTTTTGAATTCCATTTTTTCGAACTATGCCGCCATCATGAACCCGGCTGCCGCGATATACGTATTCCATCCTTCCTCCTATCAGCGGCAGTTCGAGGATAGCATGAATGCAGCCGGTATCGTTGTTCGGACCCAATGCATCTGGGTAAAGAACGCTTTTACTTTCGGATTCGCTCAATACAAATACAAGCACGAGCCTGTGTTCTATGCTCATTTGCGGAGGGAGGCTCCGGCCTGGTACGGCGACCGCAAGCAAACGACAGTTTGGCGGTCCGGGTTGCCTGTAGAGCAGCCGCAGCCGGAAACGGTTTGGGAGGTATCCCGAGGCGATGTAACCAAGTATGTCCATCCTACGCAAAAGCCGCTCGAGCTCCTGGCGATCCCGATCAGGAACAGCAGCCGGTCCGGCGATATCGTCGTGGATTTCTTCGGCGGCAGCGGTTCAACGCTTATGACCTGCGAGCAGATGGGCCGGATATGCCGGACGCTGGAGCTTGACCCGATATTCTGCGACGTCATTAAGAAGAGATTCTATGAAGGGACTGGCATAGAGCCGGTTTTATTGTCCCGGTCCGGGAGCACGGAATAGAAAAAGGAGGCGCGCTAACGCCTCCGTCCTCAGGGTATCCCCCGACTGAGATAGCGGCCCGCCGCGCGCGGCATTTTGCAGACATCCGCTATCTCGTTTTCCATAATAAAGGAAAGTCGAGGGATACAGCAATGGGAACAAGCAACGAACACGATATTTTATTACAACATGAGCTTGCGGTAATGGAAGGAATACTCGAATCCAAAGCTCAATACCGGAAAATCATCAAGGCGAGCATAGCCAAGTGGGTAAAGGACTTTCAGGATGGCCGCATCGAGTTCCGGACGGTTGATGACCTGAAAAAGCTAATCGAAATAGACATTGAATTGCAGAAAGACGAGTTCTGAGAGGAGCTCGTTTTTCTGTTGGGGGTGGTGAGCGTGTAGTATGGGGAAAGAACGTGACCCAAATCGTGACCGCGCGGCAGAGATATGGCGAGAGCATGATGGCAAAATAACAAATCGACAGATCGCAGAAATGCTTGGTGTCGATGAAAAGAAAATCGCCGTATGGAAACAACGAGATAAAGAACTATGGAGTGTTGTACAACAAGGGAATAACGATGTTGTACAACACTCTGAATCCAGTGTTGTACAACGTAAAAAGATCGGTGCCCCAAAGGGAAACAAAAACGCCGTAGGTAATAAAGGCGGGGCTCCGAAGGGCAACCAGAACGCAATGGGGAATCGCGGCGGCCCCGGCGGCCCGCTCGGAAATAAGAAGGCCGTAACGACCGGAGAATACGAAGCGATATGGCTTGATGCGCTGCAGCCTGACGAGCAGGAGCTGATAGCGCAGGTCACTACGGACCCTATCCAGCAGGCGGACGAAGCAATAACTCTGCTAAGCATTAGGGAGCGCCGCATGCTGCAGCGCATTCAAAGCCTTATGGAAGGATTAACGGAGAAAGAGCGCCGGGTGCTGTGGGAATTGAAAGAAATCAAGGACGCCGTACCGGTTCGTGACGACAAGTCGGGGGTCACGAAAACGGTCCCTGTTACCCGAACCGAATTGGTGGAGTCGCAGATCGAGGAGAAAGAGTACCGGAAGATCGACGATATCATCAAACTCGAAGAAGCTCTGACCCGCGTCCAGGACAAGAAGCTGAAGGCAATCGAGTTGAAGAACCGGTTCATGGATGAAGAAAAGCAGCTTAAGCTAGAAAAGTATCGGCACGAGCTAAATATTTTGAAAAACGGCCGCGATCCTGAAATGCAGGACGATGGTTTCCTTGATGCTCTAAAGGGAATGACGGCCGAGGTGTGGGACGATGAAACTGAAGCTTAAGCCGCCTACCTTTCGCTGGTCGCCATTCTCCAAAAAGCAACTTAAGGTTCTCACCTGGTGGATGCCGGAGAGTCCACACCGGGACAAGTCTGCTTTGATCTGCGACGGATCGGTCCGAGCCGGTAAAACTGTCGCTATGTCGTTCAGTTACATTTGTTGGGCCATGGATACCTTTGTTAATGAACAATTGGGGATGGCCGGGAAAACGATAGGCGCGCTCCGTCGGAATGTGATCGGTCCGTTAAAACGTATGCTACGCAGCCGCGGTTATTTCGTACACGACAACCGGACGGAAAATGTATTGACGATTACGCGCGGTCTTGTGACAAATTATATCTTTCTGTTCGGCGGTAAGGACGAGCGCAGTCAAGACTTGATTCAGGGGATCACGCTCGCAGGCATGTTTTTCGATGAAGTTGCCCTAATGCCTCAATCGTTTGTCAACCAGGCTACGGCGCGCTGCTCGATCGATGATTCTAAACTTTGGTTCAACTGTAACCCTGCCGGGCCTTACCACTGGTTCAAAGTGGAATGGATCGATCAGTTGAAAAAAAGAAATGCGCTTCATCTACATTTCGTTATGGATGATAACCCGAGCCTGTCGAAAGAACGCAAAGAGTTTTATCGGAACATGTTCAGTGGTATATTTTACAAGCGTTTCGTCCTCGGGCTGTGGGTACTGGCCGAAGGCATTATTTACGATATGTGGGATGACGAGGAAAACACCTTTGATGATGAGGATTTAATCCCCGGCTTTAAAATGACGGCGCGGCGTTACATTGCGATCGACTACGGGACAAGTAACCCGATGGTCTTTTTGGATATATGGGACGACGGCGATGTTTGCTGGATTTTGAACGAGTATTATTACAGTGGCAAGGAGAAAGGCGTCCAGAAGGAAGATAGCCAGTATGCCGATGACTTTGAGGCATTTGTAGGGGTGGACGACATCCCAATTTACACAATTCTAGATCCCTCCGCGGCGAGCTTTAAGGCGGCTCTTAGGAATAGAGGGTACCGTGTCAAAGACGCCGATAACGACGTCGAGGACGGTATCCGTAATGTTCAAACCATGATGGTCAAACGGAAACTTCGTGTCCATCGTAGAAATTGTCCAAATTTCCTCAAGGAACGCGCGAGTTATGTTTGGGATGAAAAAGCCGGGCAAAAAGGGAAAGAAAAACCTTTAAAATTAGTGGACCATGCAATGGATGCGGCCAGGTATTTTGTTAAGACGATCATTAAGCCAAGAAGACTAGCGGCATGACAAAGGAAATTGTTACCTCCTGTCGAATTATTTTCGTCGGGAGGGATGATCGATGAGTAAGGGATCGTTAATTAAGATGTTGCTTCAGGCTGTATCGGGAAGGATACGACAAGCCGCTCATAATGAATTAGAAGATTATGGAGAGCGTGGTATTGTAAGAAGTTCAATAGCCGTTACAGGTACATTTAATGCCCTTGCAATTGAGATGAAGTCCGAACTGACAAAACTGTTGGATGATTTGGCTCTGACGAGGCTAAATCGAAGAAAACTCAATGAATTAAAAGAGGAAATACATTGTTTTATAATTAAGGAATTTGAGGATCATAAGCGATATCTCCAACAAATCAATGTCTTGTCGTCAGGTCAACTCAACTTCGAGGATTTTATCCAAAAAACAACTGATGGGGTTACATCTTCTATTGAGTTGAAAATGTTGATTATGGACAAAGTGATTGTTGAGAAAAGAATAAAAGTCATTTGGGACATCGGAAAAATCCTCATAACTGCTGCAATTGGCGGTTTTATAGGCGCATATATAAAGAATTTCCTTGGGGCACCTTAGAGGTGCTTTTTTTAATGCCCTGAGAAAGGAGGGAGCAATTTGAGCAGACGAAGCCGATCAAAGCGTCGGGTTGTTCAAGATAGCAAGAAGCCCGGGCCAAAGATGCCCGCAACAAAGATGCCGCTGGGACTGACAACGGATGCGTTTCAAAACGTCCTCGCGCGCCTGGGTCATGGCACGCCGAATTTGCTGGAGGGGACGGAATACCCTCTGACACGGCTTACGCAAAACTATCAGCTTATGAACAGCTTGTACCGCAGCCATTGGATCGTTCGGCGCATCATCGATACCATTCCTGAGGACATGACACGGAACTGGATCACGATAACAACGCAGATGGCGCCGGATGAAATACGGCGGCTCGACAAGATTTGGCGTGTCAGAAAGGTTAAACAGAAGACCTTGCAGGGGTTGAAGTGGGCCCGGCTTTACGGCGGGGCTGTGGGTTTAGCCATGATCGAAGGGCATCAAGATATTCTGGACCAACCGCTTGATTTCGATATGATCATGCCCGGGTCGTTCAAGGGGGTAATGATTCTGGATCGCTGGTCTGGCGTGTATCCAAGTTCCGAATTGGTTGATGATATCGATGATACAGAGTTTGGGCTACCGAAATTCTATCAGGTAACCATGGACGAAGGCCAGACGATGAATGTTCACCACAGTCGTATTGTTCGATTCATCGGCCGAGAACTGCCGTATTGGGAAAAGCTTGCCGAGGTCAGTTGGGGCGCATCGGAAATAGAGGTTGTGTTCGATGAACTGAAAAAGCGCGACAATACGAGTTGGAACATCGCCCAACTCATCTTTCTGGCGAACCTGCGTGTGCTGAAGATGGGGGATCTGGGTGAATTGCTTGCTATCGGTGATCCGAAAGCTCAGGCGGACTTGTACAACACTCTCCAAGCGCAAAACATGCTCATGAGCAACATGGGAATGTATCTGCTGGGTAAAGACGATGATTTCGCTACGCACCAATACTCGTTCGGCGGCCTAAACGACATCTACGAGAGTTTTATGCTGGACATTGCAGGGGCCTGTCAGATGCCGGTTACGAAACTGTTCGGCCGTGCGCCGGCCGGGATGAATGCAACCGGGGAAAGCGATATGGAGAACTATTACGAAACTGTTCAGCAGGCCCAGGAGACGTATCTTGCGCCAGTTCTCGACAAGTTGCTGCCGATCATGTGTATGTCGGAGTTCGGTGCCGTGCCCGACGATATCGATTATATCTTCAACCCTATCCGTACTCCAAGTGATAAAGATGTGGCGGAGCTGGTTGAAAAGAAAACGAATTCGATTATCAACTTGTACAGTGCAGGTATCATCGGGCAGAAAACCTCCTTGAAAGAGCTCAAGCAGATGAGTGATTCGACAGGCATGTTCACGAACATCACTGACGAGGATATAGAAGAAGCAGACGACAGTACGCACCCGGGCGAATTGCTTCCCGAGGGGGATTTAGACTATGGCGGATATATGGGCTCCGAAAAGACGGATCGAGCGGGCATACAAACGAGCATTGCTAGCCGTGATGCGAAAACTAGCAAAATTATTAGCTGGTTTAGACAATCCTTTTCAAATCGTTAAGCGTATCCGCGCCTTCGCATATAGCAAGGAAATGGACGACTATGCTCTTGCAACAGCGTCACGGATGGTTACACACCTTTTTACAGACGCGGGGCGTACTTGGCGGCAGGCTGCCCGTAGGAACAGTCAAGGCCGTCTGATCAACGAAGCATTGCGAAAAGAACTTCAGGGGTCTATAAACGGCGCGGTCCGCCATCAAATTGAACGAAATGCGACGATCATTAAATCCCTCCCGCTCGATGTTTCGAAGTTGGTTACGGAACATATTTTGGCGGAGAGCATGAAGGGTGTCCGAGCTATCGATATAGCGGAGCAAATCAAGGAACTGTTCCCGGAGAAATCGAATGCAAGGGCGGAGTTGATTGCGCGCACTGAGACAAGCAAGACATCCACCGCACTCACGCGGGCCCGAAGCGAGAATCTGGGAGTGGGTTGGTACGTTTGGCGAACTTCTGAGGATTCACGCGTACGGGACTCACATGCGTTAATGAACGGCGTGCTGGTCAGATGGAGCGACCCACCAAGCCCGGAGCAGTTTGACGGCGAAAAGCGCACATATGGGCATTATCATGCTGGCGAAATATTTTATTGTCGCTGCTATGGGGAGCCCGTCATCGATCGGGATTTGATCGTATGGCCAGCAAAGGTGTATTACGCCGGCCGGATACAGAGAATGACCCGTAAGCAGTTTGAATCGATTATGTGAGGTGAGTCCAATCAAAAAGCGGCTTGTTATTGAAATTGATGTCGTCAACGGAGATTTTGAAATGACAAACGAGGACGGTCTTACTCACTTTGAGGTAGTCGGGTTACTGGAATACGCCAAAATGATTAACACACAGGATTGGTTGAAACGAGAGGACGATCGGAAGTCCACATAATGGGCTTCTTTTTTTATTGCCTGAAGGGAGGTGATGAAACGATGAGGGCATACTACGGTTCAAGATTCAGCCCCAACATGACGGCGACGCCAGAGGGATTTCTGATCTGTCACAACGTTCCGATCGCTCGTACCGGCTGGTACGAATATCTGGGGGAAGAGATCGGTGCGGAGCCCGGTAAGATTGTCCGGGTGTATCGCAGCCCCGAGGAGGTATTCAGCCCGGCGGCTATGGCGAGTTTTGAGGGGAAAATACTTTCCGACGAGCATCCCCCTGAATTGGTCACACCGGATAACGCCACTCGGTATGCGAAGGGTGCTGTCCAGAACGTCCGGCAAGGATCAGGGACCGATAGTGATCTGCTGCTAGCCGATCTGGTCGTATACGATCAAATGATGATCGATGAGATCCAAGAAGGCAAGAGGGAAGTATCCTGCGGGTATGACTGCATGTATGAGGCTATGGAAGATGGCACATATCAGCAGAAGCACATTTGCGGTAACCATGTGGCTGTTGTCAAAAAAGGCCGCGCCGGTGACCGCGTTGCTATACAAGATTCAAAAACTCAAAAAATGGAAGGAGCAAAAGGAATGTCAAAAAAAATTGCTTTGCCCAAGAAAAAACTAGATCGTGTCACGGACTGGTTAGCTGCGATCGGTTTCAAACATTTTGCAATCGATGCAGAACCTGAAGATATCAAAGAGGCTGTTGACGCACTGGCCGAGGAAAGGAATTCTGCGGCCGATGATGGCGGGGACGAGCCGGCAACGAAAAAAGGTGCTGCTTCGGATGAAGGGGCTGCCGAGACCGAAAAAAAGGAAACCTCCGATAATCAGGACCCGGCTATTCAAGCATTGGCTCAGCAGGTCGCAAAACTGACCGAACTTGTCACACGGCTGACGGAAAACGAAACAAAAGAAGCAAGTCCGGAAGACGTCATTGATGCAGAGATCGCAAGATTGGAAGGCGAGCAGGCTGCTGATGACGAGGAGGAAAGCCATACCGTTCCGGTCGAGCATATGGACGAGGAAGGTCCTGTTACCGATCCGGAAGACCGCCCAAAAAGCGCTCTAACGGGAGACAATGCATATAAGATTGCTGCCCTTCGAGCCATTAAGCCGGTCATAGCACTAATTCCCGATCCTGCAGAACGCAAACGTGCTGCTGATGCGGCAATTGCAAGTTTCAAAGGCAAGCCTGCAAAAAATACGTATGCAACGATTGAGAAAAATCGGAAGAAGCCTGCTGCTAATGATTCGTCGAAGCAGTCGGCAGCCGTTGATCATTCGAAACTCGGCCGTGAGATTGCGAAGAAATACAACCCGCATTACAAAGAGCGGGCTTAACTAATTTAATGAAGGGATGATTAACTATGCCAGGTTCAGTAATTGGAAAATCTCTAAATCTCGGATATCCCGGCAATGTCTCTCGTCTTGCTGATGCGATCATCGACAACCGTCTGGTGAAGGCGACGGACACCGCGAACGTTAATTTCGGAGATGCAGTATTACTCAATCCGGACAACACATATTCCAAGTTCGGTGCCTCGGGCACGGCGGCAGCTTTTGCCGGCATTGCGGTGCGCGAAGTGAAGCAGACAACAGATTATTATTCGTCTCAAGGATTCTATTCGCCTGGGCAGCCGTGCGACGTCTTGACCCGCGGCTCCGCGACGATCGTTTGTAACGTAGGCACGCCGTCTGCCGGTGGCGCCGTATATATCCGCATCGCTACAAATGCTGCCTTCCCTGGTGGGGTGATTGGCGGTTTCGAGGCAGCTGCAGACGGCACCAATACGATTCTGGTTCCAGGGGCAAAGTGGACCACCGGCAAACTGGACGCTAACCGGGTGGCAGAAGTCACACTGACGCAGCGGAACAATCCATAATAGGGGGATAACAACATGAATTTAGGACAACGAGTGCACACTGTCCCTGTCGTAGGCGGCGGGCTGATTCCAACAAACGACGCGGCAATTAGCGGGGGAATGGCTTTCTTAACCGGGGAGCTTGAGAAACGCGACCCTCGTCTTCTTGAACCCCTGTCATCGGTAACATGGATGCGGGATATCGTGAGTAAAACCGGTGGCGGATGGGTCGATTTTACTTCGAACCAGTTCATTGATTACGCCACAACAGGCGGTAATGAGAACGGGATTATCGGCGGCGCCACGAACGATATTCCGATCATCCAAGCAAATACGAGCAAAGACCTGTATAAGGTATTCGTTTTTGCTAATATCCTCAAGGTGCCATTTGTGGATCAGCAGAAACTCCAAAACATCGGACATAATCTTGATGAAATTTTGGACAAGGGTATTCGAACGAACTATAACAAGTCAATCGACAATATTGTTTATACCGGGGTACCAGCAGCTAGCGTTTACGGGTTGGTGAACAACCCTTATATTACTGCGGCTGCCGTACCTGCCGGAGCGGATGGCAAAACTCAATGGGCATTCAAAACGCCAGATGAAATACTGAACGATATCAACCAAGTGATGACAGCTACTTGGGCGGATTCGGAATATGATCTGACTGGTATGGCGAATCACATTCTCATTCCGCCTATCCAATATACGTACATCACCAGCACGAAAGTAAGTATGGCTGCGGACAAGTCGATCCTTCAGTACCTTTTGGATA
This sequence comes from Paenibacillus sp. A3, assembly GCF_001399685.1. Lineage (GTDB taxonomy): Bacteria > Bacillota > Bacilli > Paenibacillales > NBRC-103111 > Paenibacillus_G. The sequence goes on along the minus strand of NZ_JTHN01000029.1, from coordinate 85,084 downwards.
ATAATATCGGAAAAAACCAAGGGGTGGATCTGGCGATTGTTCCATCGCGCTGGTGCACTGGTGCCGGTATTGGCGGCAAGGATCGGATGGTTGCATACGTGAACGACGAAGACCGCGTGAATTTCGATTTGACCGTTCCGCTCAGCCGTGTCATGACGCAACCCAATGTAACTGCGATGAGCTATCTTACGGCTTATGCTGCACAAATCGGGCAAGTCAAAGTCCTGTATACGCAATGTGCTCGGTACGCTGACGGCATCTAAGAAAAGACATCCAAGGAGGATACAAGCATGCGAATCTATTCTAAAAAGACATTTCAATTTGATCACCCGACCGGAGCATTCCCTGCTGTTGTGGCGGAAAAGGAAAGGGTCGCAGATGTCCCTGATTGGGTAGCACATTCAACGATGTATCAGTGGGCGGTCTCTAGCGGTGATCTGGAGCGCATCGACAGCAAGCAAGAGGAAAAGGCAATTGATTCCGACAACAAGGAAGAAAAAGCATCCAAGCCCAAATCTCAGAAGGGAGCTTCGAAGGCAAAACCTGAAGCGGAGCCCAGTGATGAAGGGGACACGGAAACAACTGCGGAACCAGCCACTGACCAGCAGCAGGAACAACAATGAGGCAGGGTGAACCGAAATGAGCGTAGCAAATAATCGTTCGCTCTCGGTATTCACAGGAATAATCGGGGAGGCTTCCAACGTCAGAATTGGAAGCAATCCCCCTTTTTCGTTGGGCGATTTTCTAACCGTCTATCCACAGTTCGGTCCGGATGCGAACGGGCAGCCCGTGGTTCCGCAGCAGATCGTTCAGATGTATATCAATCTGGCCGATGCCTGCGTTAAGGAAGCACGCTGGCATGCCTATTGGCAGACCGCAATGGGATGGTTTATCGCTCACTTCTGCACGCTGTATCTGCTTGGCGCCGCCGATCCGAACGGCGGGGCTGCTGCAGCTCTGGCTGCCGGGCAGGCGAAGGGCCTGAATACATCTGAATCTGTCGGTGATGTGTCCGTCAGCATGGACTATGGTGAGATCGGACAAGATTTGGACGGCTGGGCCGCGTGGAAACTGACCATATATGGTCAACAGCTCGCCACGATCGCAAAGATGCTCGGCCGGGGCGGCATGTATATCTATTAGGGGTGAATGGTTTGGCTTGGTATGCGAATGGCAATTATCCGTGTTGTCACATGGGGTGTGAAATGGAAGCTGATTTTATCATCGGAACGAGCTTCGAAGATTATACTCACATGTGTTTGAAGCATGCGCCTGATTACTCTGTGGACAACAAAGTTATACCAAACATTCGCCTTGTTAAAGGGGATGAGGCACATGTTCAACGCTTTTGCAAAAGTGACAAAGACGGCTGATCTATCGCCCGAAGTCAAAAAGATGTTGAACGACCTTGCCCGGATGCAGGTTTATGTCGGCATACCGGAAGGTAGCGACAACAATCGGACCCCGGAAGCCGGGCAGGCCGATATCACGAATGCCGAGCTGCTCTATATCCACACTCACGGTGTCCGGCAAAAGGAAATGCGCGAGGAAATGAATCCGAAGGTTGAAAGCGGAGAGATGACGTATAGCAAGGCATTTCAGATGTATCTGCATACGCACGGCTCTCCGCTTTGGCATTCGCCGCCGCGTCCGGTGATTGAGCCGGCAATCGAAAAAAACAAGGAAGTCATTTCGAAGCAACTGCGTAAAGCTGCTGAGACTGCTCTGGACGGCCAAGACCCGGAGAAGGAGCTCGAAAAAGCCGGCATGCTTGGACAGAATATTGTGCGTGCATGGTTTACCGATCCGGCGAACGGCTGGGCTCCAAATTCCCCGGTGACCGAGAGTGCAAAAGGTAGCGACAGACCCCTGATCGATCGCGGCGAGATGCGAAAAGCTATTACCTATGTGGTAGAGAAGGGGAGCGGATCATGATAAACGTCGGACGTATCGTGAACAGCAGGAATTTCGCGCAACTCAAGGGATTTAAGGTGTATCGGACAACCGGTGAATGGGTAAGAGGTAGGTTTGTAACCACGTCGGAAACCCCTATTCAATTTCAGGGAACGATCACGGTGGCAAACGCCGACGATCTGCAGCAGGTTCCGGAAGGCGACCGAGTAACCGGGATGATGTGCTTCTACTCGCAGCAGCCAATATACATCACGCGGTCCGAAGGCGAACACTCGGCTGCTGGTATTTCGGATGAGATCGTCTGGCAGGGTGACCGATATCGTATTATTTCAGTCAACCCGTGGCAGGATTTTGGCTATTACAAGGCCTTTGGGGTCAGAATGGCTGGTGATTAGATGTGGCTGACACCGTTCTCTCGATCTTACAACTAGGAGATTTTTTTCAGGACATCACGATTCGCTTGATCGGACTTGATCCCCGAGCGAAGGCGAGTCAGAATCGCGTACGAATCGGCTGGCCGGCAAAGGGATCACCTGCATGGAAGCATGGAGTGGACGTAGGGTTTCTGCTCATCGACTATGCAGATGACCAGTACACACGGCAAATGGACGTGTCCTATAACGAAGCGAACAAGGATAACGCGAACCGGACCGTCAGCTATACCCGGGTCCTTCGCGTAAACTGGATATTTTATGGTCCGAACAGCTTTGGAGATGCAGACATGGTCCGCGCGGGGCTCTTTCTGCCGCAAACGACAATGAATCTTGCTGCTGTGAATATGGCTTTGATTACGGACGTCGGCATGCCGATCCGGACCCCTGAACTCTTCGCGAGTCAATGGTGGGATAGGACATCTTTTCAAGCGCGATTCAACGAGAAAGTGACTCGTCAATCTGAGGTGCCATACTTGCAGAGTGCGAATGTACAAATTGTGAAAGAGTAGGTGATTCGGTTGACCCAATCTTTGAGTGATATCGTCAAGGTGACCGTGCAGGTTTCACCGCTCTCGGCGGTGAACAACACGTTCGATATGGGGTTGATTGTAGGGAAGTCTACCGTCATTGCTGCTGCGACACGCGTCAAAGTGTACAGCGGAACGGACGACATGCTTTCTGACGGATGGGTAGGAACAGAGCCGGAGTATTTGGCAGCCCAGATGTATTTCAGCCAGAATCCTCGCCCTAATAAGGTTGCGATTGGAAGATGGGATGGGTCCGGCACTGAAACCGCGGTAAAAGCCATTTCAGCCTGCCGGGAAGCAAATACCGATTGGTATGCGGCGTATCTATGTGACGCCGCGAAAGCTGACATTATTGCAATTTCCGAATACATTGAAACGGCCTCGCCGTTGTCCACTTACTTCTATGATACGAAGGATACGGAGGTGCCGGCCGGCACGGCTGGCAACGTGATGGAAACGCTGCAGAAGGCAAAAAGACACCGCACATTCGGCCAATACAGCACAACAGCCTACGCCGCGGTGGCTGCAATGGGCTACGCAATGGGTGCGAATACTGGGCTGGCCAATTCAGCGTTCACGCTGGCCTATAAGTCGGAGGTGGGCGTCCAGCCCGAGGCTCTGACCACGCAGCCGATGAATACAATCCTTGGCTATTTCGGGAATGTGTATACGAAATACGGCGCGACTTACAACCTTCTTGTCAAAGGAACCATGGCTGATGGCGTGCATTTTGATGAAGTACTGAATTTGGATGTGCTCACAACCGAGATCCAGACTTCGGTCATGAATGCTTTGACGACGGGACCGAAGATTCCCCAGACCGAGGAAGGCGTGAGTCTTTTGGCGACGGCAATCACGGCTCCATGCGAGGCAGCCAGAACGCGCGGAGTCATCGCTCCAGGGGTATGGAAGGGTGCGCCGGTTTTAGGTCTGAAAACAGGCGATACGCTGGCGACCGGATACATGGTCCTAGCGGATTCGCTTGCCAATCAATCGCAAGCCGACCGGGATGCGAGAAAATCGCCTCCGATATATGTCCCGATCAAGATGGCCGGCGCAATCGAGCATGTCGTCATCGGAGTCGTCGTAAATCGATAGGAGGAAGACAAGATGCCACATTCAACCTACAGTTTCAGCGATGTAACTATGGTGATCTCTCATCCGGCAGTCGGCCAGTTTGTCGCTACTGGGGCGGGCCTCGGCAGCATCACGACGATCATGACTACCGATCGAACAACCCATGATGTTTCGGCTGATGGCTCTGTAATGGTCTCGAAAATAAAAGCTCGTAACGGTAGTCATTCTATTTCTGTCCAGCAGACGAGCGACCTGAACAAATGGTTATTAAAAACCTACAACTATCTCGAAACGGCTCCCACGAATCAATGGGCCGGCATGACGCTCTTGATCCGTTCCCCTCAAATGCAGGACTTGATTACTTCAACAGGGGTAAGTTTTCAGAAGTTGCCTGATAAACCGTATCAGGCTCAAGCACAGCAAATAACTTGGAATCTTATGGCTGCTGACATCCAGCAAGACGCTGTATAGGAGGAGTTATTCATGAACCCAATTGAAAATTATAAAAATGTTGAAATCAATGGACGTACATTTCGAATAAAAAAATTCGATGCACTGACCGGGTCCTTTATGTTGATCAAAATCACCGGCCTGCTCGCCCCGTTGTTCAAAAACTTGGACTTGAGAAAGCTCAAGGAAGCGAAGGATGCAAGCGAGGTTAAACTGGAGGCACTGAACATCCCCGGCCTTTTGTCGGAGCTCGGGAACCTATCCGAGAAGGATTTCGAATATGTACAAGGCAAGTGCCTGCAGGTGTGCAGCGAAGTGCTACCGGCTGGCCCGACACCTGTATTAAATTCGAATGGCACCTTTGGTGTAACGGGGATCGAGGACGATACGATGACAGTGCTCGCCCTGACCGCACATACGCTGATTTTCAACGTGAAGGGTTTTTTCTCCGGAAGTCCCTTGGCTTCACTGGTCGGGGGGCTCTTGAATACATCCCAGCAAGACTGATCAATGTGAACGAATTTGTTTATGCGCCGGTAATGACCGGGATATGGCAGCAGCATCAAGTATGGGACGGGACATACACTCTCGACGATCTATTGGACGCGCACGAAATGCTCGAGGTGCGGTATGAGAACGAGCGGCGCGCCTATGAAGCGGCGGAAAGGAGGCGGCAGCCGTGATTGAGACCATAAAAAGTTACCTGGTTTCCCTTGGATTTAGCGTCGACCCGAACTCCTACAACCAAGCCACAAAGGCCATCGGCAGCGTGGAGCAGGGGATTGCAAAATTTGCGGGCAGCGCAGTGACCAAATTTGCTCTTGCTACCACGGCTGTAGCTTCTTTTGTCGCTGCTTCAAGCATTGCAATCGCAAAGTTCGTCGGAGATTTGGCGAAGGCGGACCTGGAGAACGAAAAGCTTGCCCGGCAATTGTGGATGAGCAAAGACGCTGCAGCCGCCTATAATAATACGCTCAAAGCGATGGGCGTCACCTTGCAAGACCTGTATTTGAGCCCGGAGCTTATGCGAGACTTCCAGCAACTGAACCGAGAGGCAAAGAGCCTGCGGCCGCCGACTGAATTTGCTGAACAAATGAAGATGGTCCGATCGATACAGTTTGAATTTGCGCGGATGAAGCTTGAAGCGACTTATGCCTTGCAATGGATCGGTTATTACTTCGTGAAGTATATGGAAGGACCGATGAAGCAGATCAAGCAGACGTTGTCAGAGATCAACGGCGTCATAGTCAAAACAATGCCGTCATGGACGAAAATTATTGCTCAGGTGATGAGCTGGTTCGCGCGGATGGGCATTGCCGCTTTTCGGTATTTCAAGGATATCGCACGGATATTCAACGACTTAGGCAGCGCTATACCGCGGAACCTGAAGCTGATCGGGGCAGCCGTCGCGGCGCTGGGAGTCATTATTAGTACCGGGCCTTTTGGAATTATTACTGCAACATTGCTCGCATTGATCCTTTTGCTGGATGATTTCTACACCTATCTCGACGGCGGGGAATCGCAATTCGGTTCTTTCTGGAAGAAACTCGAAGATTTCTATAACAAGCTCAAGGGTAACGGTGTTATAGAAGACTTCAAAAAGGGCTGGATTGAAGCACTCGAATCTATCTCCCAAGGAATAGAAAACGTTGGAAAAGAAATTGCTGGTTTCTACGAAGATTTGAAAAAGAACGGGACACTGGACAATTTAGAAAAAGCATTCACTAATACATTTAATGTGATCAAGCAGATTTTCGAAGGTGCAAAAAAATGGGTTCAGGATCTGTATACTGAATTGAGTAAGCAAGGGGTTTTGACCGATCTTAAAAATAATTTCGAGGAAGTCCTGGGGGCTGTTTCAAAATTATTTAACGGTGTCACCAAACTGATCGACAAATTGCTAGGGTTGGACGAGACCAAAACAACCTTAGATGAGATTGGAAAAATCCTTAGGGATGTAATAATAGTATCGCTTCAAACCGTTAACGATCTTTTGAAGGGGATCGCCGGATATGTGAACGTGATATCTTCATTAACTGATGGTAGTTTTTTGGATAACACAAAACAAGCGGGAAAAAGCGCAGCGGAACGCCTCGCACAAAAACCTGAGATTGAAAATCAGGGGTTTTGGGAGAGTATTTGGTGGACAACGAAAGAACTGACAAACAAATGGAAGAGTCAAGATTTTACGGATAAGTTCAATAGAGCAATGGGTCTCGTTGCTGAAGCGATTAGTGGAAACGAAGGACAGAACGGTGTACTCGGTCCTCCGGCGCCAGGGTATATCTACCCTCAGAACACCCAGAACAACACAAACAATAATACGAACGTGTCCATGAATCCTACATTCAATATTTACGGCTCTGATCCGAATGCTACAGCTGGGGCGGCCCAGAATCATATGGAATCGATGTTCATCAGAAACATGAGCGGGGTGATTCGATAATGGATAATTCACCGCTGTTGGACTTATCGGATCCAAGTATTGTTCAGTTGGTTTACACCAAAACCAACATCGGAGGCTGGTTTTTTGATGCCTATTTAAAAATGGATCACACAAGCAGGCTCACGATCACGGACCATCCGGTACAAACGGGCGCGGCTGTGTCCGATCATGCATTTTTGCAGCCACGCGAGCTATCAATGGATGTAGCCATGTCGAGTGTCAATGAAAGCCGCGTTCCCGGTCAATTTACAGGTGGATATGATAGATCGGTCGAAGCATTCAACGTGTTGAAGAAGATACAAGATCTCCGGGTTCCGATTCAGGTCCATACGCGACTCGGCTTGTATCCAAACATGCTGGTAGAAGTCCTTTCCGCGCCGGACGATTTCACGACATACCATGGCCTACGGTGTACAGTCACCTTTCGGGAAATTCTGGTGGCCCAAGTGACAACGGTAAAAATCAGTTCTAGGCCCCAAGTGACGGACAGCTCGAAGCGCGGATCTCCCGAACCGGTCACGCCGAATCAAAGCATTTTGAAGCAAGTATCTGGCATGCTGCTTGGGCATTAGGGGGGGGGGGAGCTTTGGCTACAAAAGTGATTCCGCTTATGCCAGGCGCCAATCAGAGTTTTACATGTACACTTCCAATCGACTCGAAGAATATCACGCTAGGCTTCACATTCACATGGAACGGTTTCGCGGAATACTGGTTTATGTCGATAACTGACACGAAAACGAATACGCTGCTGCTGGACGCCGTACCGCTTGTGACCGGTTTATTTCCGGCTGCCGATCTACTCGGGCAATATACTTATCTTGGGATAGGAAGTGCTGCAGTTGTACCGGTCAGCGCGGTTGAGGCTGGGATACCTGGGAAGTCGAATCTGGGCAGTGATTTCGTTTTAGTCTGGACGGATACAGTGAGGTGACTGATCATTATGGCAGATAATTGGAAGAGTCTTGCTGCTGCAGAAGCTCGAGATCAGGGAGCGGACCTGAATATCGTCCTTGCAACCGTGGAGGCCGAGACGAGCGGCACCAATATCTTAGGGGATTCAGGAAACGCGTTGGGATTCGGTCAGGTCTGGCCTAAATGGCACAAGTACGCATTCCAATACGCGGCGGATAAGTACAGGCTTCAGCTACCGGATACGCATTCTGGACTGCAAAAACTCACGCTTGGCAATGACGCGTTTTCAATGTGTGTTGCCGTGTGTGTCATCAAACGGGTATGGAACGGCGCCGGAAAGGATTTCCGTAAGTTCACTCTCACGTATGTTGGACCAGCCATACCGGATCATGACTATCAGCGACGGCTCAGAATCTGGCTCAAATATCAGGGCCAATCAGGGGAGAACATTCCCTCGGCTCCGACGACGACGATGCCAGGCATTTCTTTTGGAGCAAATCCAACTCCGCAGTTCAATATCAACATACCATCAACCAATTATGGGGTTGTCGCAAATTCGAAAACGCTTGGAAATATCCTTTACGGCCGGAGATACCGGGTCATGGTGAGCCGGCCTGATGGGGTTGCTTTGGACGTCTCGCAGTTTCGCTGCACTTTCAAAATTCAGAAGACGATTTTGCAGCAGCCGAACTTTTCCGAAATCGTGATGTATAACCTGGCACCGGATACGGAAAATTCCATCATCCGTGAGGGGAATCGAATTATTGTCGAAGCTGGATACGAGGGCGATCAGTACGGCTTGATTTTTGACGGCGACATCATTCAGCCGATCCGTGACAAAGAGGACGGTGTGACCTACCGGCTCACTCTATACTCATTGGACGGCGATAGGTTCATGAATCACGGGTTCGTTGGTTTTTCCATGATTAAAGGCCAAACTTCACGGAGCATTGTAGAAAATGTTGTTGGCCAAGCGAAAGTCACAACTCAAATGGGGTTCATTTCAAGTGAATTTAGTAGTCAGGAGCTCAGCCGGGGGAAGGTCGTTTTTGGTTTGGCGAAAGACTATTTGCGGCAGCTCGCGCAATCTCAGGATGCTTCCTTTTATATGGAGGATGGGAAAGTAAATATCGTTCGCGCAACGGACCTGCCAGAAGGCGAGATCATCGAATTGTCACCCAAGTCAGGGCTCCTTGGCGTGCCTGCGCAGAACGACAAAGGGGTTACCTTTAAGGCTTTGCTTAATCCGCGAATCAAGATAAATAGTTTGGTACACATTGACAATAGTTTGATTCGGGCGCAGACATTCCAACAGGGGCAGCCGATTAGGAATTTGGACAATGAAGGCATATACCGAGTGATCGGCATTACCTACACCGGTGATACCCGGGGCGATCTTTGGGAATGTGAATGCGAAGCCGTATCCCAAGCTGGCATATTGCCCGGTATGATTTCGGCAGCGACGGCAAACCCGTGGTGAGGAGGTATAGCGATGGGCGTGCCTATCAGTGAACGTCTGGGGAAAGGCAACAGTGAAGAATTTTATCGACGAATGCTAGAAAATTTCGCAAGCAATCTGCGGGTGGCGGTGCCCGGTATCATTCAGGAATTCGATCCAGTGACGCAGACGGTCAGTGTTCAGGTCGCAATCCGGGAAAAGATCATCGATTCGTACATGCTCCAGCACTGGGTGGAAATACCGCTGCTCCTGGATGTGCCGATCGTAATCCCGCGGGCCGGCGGGTTTGCCTTGACGCTGCCTGTGAAACCAGGGGATGAATGTTTGGTTGTTTTCGCAGATTCATGTATCGACGCTTGGTTTAGCAGTGGAGGCGTACAAAATCAAATTGAGAGGCGCAGGCACGATCTTTCAGACGGGTTTGCGCTTCTTGGCGTTTGGAGCCAGCCTCGCACTCTTTCGGAATACTCGACGAGCGCCGTACAGCTTCGGACGGATGACGGGGCTACACGAATCAGCATGAGTCCAGGCGAAATCGATATCGTGTCTTCAGTGGTCAAAATCAACGGTGTCCCGTGGAGAAATTGAGGAGGATGCCATGAAGTACCGAAAACTGAAAAATGGTGATTATTCGTTTGGTGGGAACGGCAATGATTTCTACGAGGGGACGCTTGCCGTGAGTCAGGCTATCAAGACAAACCTTTTGCTATTCAAAGGGGAATGGTGGGAGGATACTGAAAAAGGGTTGCCGTTGTTTCAAAGCATAATTGGACAGGCGGGTACGCCGCAGCATGTCCAAGCTGCTGATTTGCTCATTCAGGGTGTGATCCTGAATACGCCCGGCGTGATCCGGATCAGGAACTTCCAAAGTAACTATGAAAATCGAAAGTATTCGTTGAACTGCACGGTCGAAACGCAATACGGCGATGCTGTCACGGAGGTGATTTTCTAGATGCCATATTTTGCACCGTATATTGACGCCGCGGGCCTTCATATTCCAGCATACACAGACATCCGCGATCAGTTGGTCGCCGACGCTAAACGAATTTTTGGTCAGGATATCTATCTTGGGGAGGACAGCCAAGACTATCAATGGATCTCGGCTGTAGCGAACATCATTTATGATTCGTTTTTAGCGAGCCAAGCAGCTTACAACAGCAGGGGGCCGGGCACGGCAATAGGAAGCGCACTTGATGTGATTGTCAAACTGAACGGGATCAAGCGTCAGCCGGCTGTATACTCGACCTGCTACGTCACGTTGACAGGGACTCCAAGCGCGATGATCACAAATGGAGTTGTAGGAGATACAAACGGGCATAACTGGAGTTTGACAAGCCCGATCCTCCTCGATGCGACTGGGCGAGGGACAGCACTGGCTACGTGCCAGACCCCGGGACCGATTGCGGCTCGCCCGGGAGAGATACGGAAGATTGTTACGCCGACCTATGGCTGGAGTTCGGTTACAAATGCTGAAGCGGCGAAGATTGGTACTTACGCCGAATCCGATGCTCAGCTACGAGCTAGGCAAGCAATCAGCACAGCACAACCGAGCAAATCTATGTTGGAAGGCGTGAAAGGCGCGATTGCTGCAGTTCCTGGCGTGACAAGATTTGTTGTTTACGAGAACGATACAAGCGTTACGGATACTAACGGGCTGCCCGCTCACTCTATAACCATAGTAGTAGAGGGTGGGGAGGATTCAGAGATTGCAAAGGCGATCTACATTAAAAAAACCATTGGATGCTATACTAATGGGTCTACAGAAGTAATAATTTCAGATGCGTTTGGGATGCCTGTTACAGAGCGTTTTTACCGCCCGACTTATGTTGATATTGATGTCACCGTGAATGTGAAAAAATTGCCGGGATACACGACTCAGACTACGGACGACATGAAGAGTTCTATAGTATCGTATATCAATAGCCTGCTCATCGGTGACAACCTGTCCGTTTCAAGCCTTTGGGGAGCTGCTCTTTTAGCGAATGAGATCCCGAACAAGCCGTCGTTCTCTATAACTAGCTTAACGGCAGGGAAACATGGACAGACACAAGGGGCCTCGGATATTACGATCCTCTATAACGAGGTCACTAGGGGAAGAGTCGAATATATCACCGTTAATGTCACGTAAAATGGAGGGCTGCAGATGGATGTGATCAAGGCAGGAAACTTATTCTTGCCGAAAACTAATCAAATTCCTGACATATTACGAAATGCAAGAAGGTTGGGCCTCAATGCCATAAATGTTCCCGTCTTGATTGAATTTATCGACGAAAACGACAGCAGTCCGAAGGTCAATGCAGACTCCAAAAAGACAGCAATTGAACTAATTCGTGAAATGAGCAACGTTGGTTTAAAAACAATTCTGGAACCGTACCCGCTTGTAAATGGCGGAGCTGGAAGTGAAACGGGTATTCAACCATCAGATACTATTCAATTTTTCACGAATTGGAAACGGATTTTAGCTGAACTGGCCGGAGATGTTGCGATTCCATACCGGGTTTATGCCATGAACACGTCTTCTAATCTAGTTCTTTTGGAACAATACTCCGATGATTGGATTTCAGTGTTCTCACATTTACGCGGGTTGTATATCGGGATGATCACATATCGCACCAATTGGTGGGTAACCGCTGTGTGGGATACCGGCCCTGGGAGTACAACTGAAGCATATCAAAAAAAACTGAACAACCCACTCTTTGGTTCGCCGAATTTGGATTTCATTTCAATTTCAGCGTACTTTGAGCTTAATGAGCGAGCGCGACCTTCGGTCTCCGATTTGGTGGCGGATCTAAGCTCAACGAAAGTATACGATCGTCAGCAAGATGTTTTTTCTGAAATAAAGGCATTCTACGATACATGGGGCAAGCCTATTTTTTTTGGCGAACTGGGAGCCAGCAGTTATGAATATGCTGCTTTTCAGCCGTGGAATGAGCGCCCGAGCGAGGTTGTATCTGAAGCAGCTCAAGCTAATTTATTCTCGGCATATAAGGAAAAATTTTCACCTTACCGGGTAGGTGACAGAGAATGAGTTGGTTTATGGGCTTTTCAGTATACCAAATCAACGATAAAACCAGTTCCTATTATCCGGTAGGGAAAACTGCCGAGGTCGAAATCAAGTCATTCTTGGGAGATTTGTACCCAAAGAATACAGACGGTGAGGTTGAATTGTATTTGAACCTCATCACCTCTCAACACAAGGTACAACCGAAGTTCACAGCCTGGCTTAGTTCGGCGCTTTGGATTGTTTATGATGGCTTGGCTCTCGCTAATGATATCCCTAAATACTTTAACCTTGATAAAGCGATAGGCAAGCAGCTTGATATCTTGGGGACGATCATAGGAAGAAGCAGGGTGCTAAATTTCCAACCATCAGGCGGTACGTCTCCCGTCCTCGATGATGACAATTATCGGCTCGCGCTCAAAGCTAAAATTGCACAAAATCAATGGGACGGGACCCTCCCTCAAATATACGAAATCTGGTACAGTCTTTTTTCAAATGCGAGTCTGATCATTGTGGACAATCAAAACATGACGATGTCCGCATTGGTTGAAGGCAACCTCGATCCAATTGCTATTGAGTTAGTGGCGGGCGGGTATATCATTCCGAAGCCCGCAGGCGTCGGGCTGACCATTATCGAAGTTACGAATGTTTCTTCTTCTTCGTGTATCGGTGGACTGGTTACTGGAATGGATTTTATAACCGTTTCGACGGAAATTCCTGCATAAAGAAAGGAGGCAATATCCTTGGCGGTATACGGAACAATGATAATCACCCAACAAGGTTTAGCTTTATATGCAAAGGCTCAGACAGGGATTCAACTGAATTTCACTCGTATGCAAATTGGATCTGGCCGATTGGCAGATGGACAGGACCCGACAAAACTGACGGCATTGATTACACCGATATCGTTTTTCCCTATCAATTCCATCACGAGTAAGGACAACGTCGCTTATGTGAAGGGGATCTTCGAGAACAAAAGTATCTCGGCGCCAACCTATACATGTGAATTGGGTCTTTTCGCTCAAGATCCTAATGCAGGTGAGATCCTATTTGCATATGCGAATGCCGGAGGACAAGGGGATACAGTTCCGCCAATTACATCCGGGCCACTGTCTAAGCAATATCAAATCAATGCAGCAGTAGGTAGCGCGTCCAATGTGACAGCAATCATCCCAGCCGACGCATATATTCCTTCTACGGAAAAAGGTGCCGCCGATGGTGTCGCACCGTTAGACAGGAATAAGAAGGTTCCGCTCACTCACATTCCGGCCATCTCCGCGGAGAGTATTACGCTGACGTCACCCAATTTTGCCTCGAAAAACGTAAAGGACGGAATGGATGAGCTTTCAGGAAGAACAAAAACTGCAGATTCCACGGCGCAAAGCGCCCAGCAAAGAGCGAACGCATGCCTCCCTAAAAACGGAAGCGAACCGATGACAGGGAGGCTTGTCGTACCTGCCGGACCGGGAGGGGGAGTTGCATTCCCAGACAATCCATTCGGCGGAAGTGGTGACAGCGCGAGCATTACGCTTCGACAAAAATCTGGTGAGGACATGGAACTTACTATTGAGGTTCAAAATGACCCGACGGACACGATCAATTTCATCACTCCATCTGGGACTGGGTTAAAGGCGAATGGAAACACTATTTGGCATGCTGGAAATGACGGCTGGGGCAGCGGACTCGATGCAGATGTTTTGCGTGGCATGACGCCTACCGACCAAGCATACGGAAATTCCATAGTACAAAGAAGGGCAGACGGCGGAACAGATGTGGCAACAATTTATGCGGCCAACTGGCTCCGCTCAAGAGGACAGACAGGTTGGTATTCCGAAGATTATGGCGGCGGCTGGTATATGACAGACACGACTTGGATTCGGGCGTACAACGGGAAAAGTGTGCATACATCGGGTCATTTATCCGCTGACGGTGAAATTTTTTTGCGCGGAACTGCTTTGGCCGCGACGCGGCTGAACAATGGAGTGCTTGAATTTTGGAATGGGAGTTGGTGGCAACCAGTGGGAGGAGTGAAATACGTACAGCGCGGCGAAGCAAATGTCGCCACGGAAAGTATTGTGAATGTCAGAATAGACCCAGTGAACATAAACAAATCGTTCGTTAATTTCCCCAATACAGGAGGAACTACATCAAGCAGTTATCCGAACGGCTATGCTCGGCTGATAGACTCGACAACATTGCAGATTCGTGCAGCCATGTTTGGCACGTATCAGTATGAGATTGTCGAATATTACTAAACCGATAAAAGGAGCGGTGGATATTATGCAAAGATATTATGCGCACGTCAATGAGCAAGGAAAGGTGTATGGGGTAAGCATGAACCCATCGATTATGGTCCCATTGCCGGTATATGATTCCAACTACATGAACACATTCTACGATGAAAAAACTGGGCAATTCATCGGTATACGGATCACTCTTTCGGCAGACAAAACAGAAATTTCAGCGGATGGCACAGATACGGCAACCGTAACGGCCAGCTTCAAAAATTGGGACGGTACGCCTGCCGAATACACGAAAGACCTCGTCGTTTCTGTTGATGGAGTGCGTACTGTCCTAAAAAAAGAAAAAGGGACGTACAAGATGAAACTAAGCAGTGCTGTGGAAGGCATCAAAACCATATCAATTATTACTTCAGAAGATCCGCATTTGATGGACTCCCAGCCGGTTAAAGTGAACTTTGTTGCTCCGTCAAAATGATCGCCCGCCCCGTTAGGGGCTATTTTAATTTGAAGGGATGGATAAACATGTCAGACAAAGAGCTCAGATCATATATTCTCCGGATTGCGGGGCATCAACAGCAGCAGCAACAAAAACTTCAAGCAGTGGCGACCCGTGGCAGTCATCTCGGAGCTGGGTTGTATCCTACCAAACCAGATGATCCAGCCGTGACTATACAAACGAGCAAAACGTATCATGAGTTCGCTTGCGATTGCACTGATGTGGCTGTTGTTTACGGGAACTATTTCGATTTTGACCAGTTAACGCCTAATAAGATCACTGACAAGGCCGCTATTGAGTATCCTATGGGCAGCACAACACGGACCGAAGTATTTGGTCCGAACGGTTCGAGAGAGATGGTGATTGAGCCAGGCGGGCTTGTTGAGTCAATCGGTACCGGTATCCGTGGCAAAAAGGGAGACGGCTTCTACGTTTATACGGGCGTGTCTGTTCCGGAAGGCGGGAAATTCCCACGCGGTCAAGTAGCTTATTCCTCTCGCGGGGAAGGGCTGAAAAATGCAGATATAGTGGACTCCGGTACAACAGACACTCACGGCCAATTTGTACACCATCCGGTCGCAATCATTGGTAGGCCGAAGGAGCCGACGCCCGCGGTACTCTTCGTCGGCGATTCTATTGCCGGCGGTGCGCAGGACAATCCGCAAGACCGCGGGTTTCTCGCTCTTGCACTAGGAAAAGAGATTCCTTGGATCAGAATTGCAAAGGGGAACGAAAGTGTCTATGGCTTCTCTGGTACGGCTTGCAGGTTCCGCATGCGGCTTGCAAAATACTGCACTCATTCGGTGATTCACTACGGTACCAATGATTTCCTCAACAAAAACTTGGCACAGTTTCAAACGGACCTAATCGCGCTTTTGCAACTTCTCAGCGACTACGGGCTGAAAAATTACGTTTGTACGATTCCTCCGAGAACGGTCTCAAAAACGGACATGAGTCCCGTGAATCCAGCCTTCGCGATGAACGGAGATGTCATGAAAGCCAACGAATGGCTGCTTTCGAACCCGAGACCAGATCTAATCGCTGGTGTGTTTGATACCGCAAAGGTCCTTCGTAACCCCGATAAACCCGCGGAATGGGACCCAGCGGTCTTGGGAAGTGATGGCATCCATCCCGGAGCTGTGGGACATGCACGGATGGCCGCGCAGATTGATTTATCGAAGTTCAAAATGTAGCCCCGAACTATTCGGGGCTATTTACATTGCCCGATCTGGGCGGGAAGGAGCAGAAAATGAGTGATACAGAGGTTCGGGCACTCAATGAGATATCTGGAAGGCTTGGCAGGCTTGAAGCGCTCCACGAAGCGAGCACAAAAGCGACGAATGAGCTTACGGCCAACGTGAATAGGCTCGTTGAAAAGCTGGACAAGTCCGATGACATTGCAAAGGAAGCGGATCAGCGTGCCAAGTCGGCGCATCATAGGTTGGATGAAGTCGTGAGGCGCCTGGATGCGACGGACAAGAAAATCGATGAGGACCAGAAAGAAATTCGATCCGGCCAGCGGTGGCTTATTGGTATCACCCTTAGCGCTGTCGGACTGTTCTTTACGGCTATAGGATTTCTCTGGAAGCTCAAGGGAGGCGCATAGGAAATGCAAGAAAGCCAATTTTTCACATGGGAGGCCCTTTCCGCTATGGGAGGGGCTTCTTTGTTGACTTTTTTCATTGTCCAATACAGTAAGAGTTTGCTAGATGAGTACCTGAAGGTCCCGACGGATGTTTTCGCTGTCATGGTGGCCTTCTTCGTGCTGTTGGCTGCACAATTTGCTACCGGCTCTAGTGTGACGGATTGGCGGGTATATGCTCTGACCTTCGCAAATTCGTTTCTCGTCGCAGCTGCAGCAGCTCAAATGCAGCAAAAATCTATTAGCCCGCCTGTGAGAAAGGGGAAACGAAATGATACCAGTGCACATTGAAAAGCGTACACTACGCGTTTTCGTTGTAGATCCGGATAAAGCCGACCGAGAGGAGACCCCTGAATTCCGCGCCGCCAAACAGCGACTTAAAGAAGATGGGCATTATCGTTGCTATATTTGCGGTTCTACCGAGGAGATGCAGGTGCACCACCGGATATATCATATGTTCGCGAATCTCGTAGACTTCGAGAAATTGAAAGAATGGTGCGAGGAATGGGACATCTACGGTTATGGGCGCCTATTGAAAACCCAGCCGATCACATCGATCGATGATATTCGAAACATGATGGTCCTATGCCAAGATCATCATACCGGTACGAGCGATGAAGTAGACGGCGGAACCGGCATCCACAATCTGCCGATCGGCGAATTCATGATGCAAAAGCTTGCGCTGCCCGGATGTAATCCGATTCCGCAGGACGGGGAATCCTTCGAGGGGGCTATGGAAAGAGTGCGGCATCATCAGAAGCGAGAGGAGCAGGCGGCCAATGAGTAAGCAATGGGTAACGGCAGAACAACTTGCGAATTTCGGATGGAGAAGCACGACCATTGCCGTGATGGATGATTTGAACGATGCATTAACTCGGTATGACATCACCACACCGGATAGGATAGCCCATTTTATGAGTCAATGCGGGCATGAATCGGGGTTGGGGCTGTATACAAAAGAACTTGCCAGCGGAGCAGCATATGAGGGCCGGATTGATCTTGGCAACGTCAATCCGGGTGACGGTCCCCGATACAAAGGCGCTGGATATATCCAGTTGACTGGGCGTTGCAATTACCAGCGTTTCGCTAACCACATTGGCGACGCCGCAGTAATGCAGGGTGTCGATTACGTCGCCGCCAAATACCCTTGGTCTTCAGCGGGATTTTGGTGGGCCAACGCAGGGATGAACCAACTGGTAGACAGCGGGGCGAACGTTACGCAAATTACTCGGCGCGTCAACGGTGGCTACAATGGGTCGGCAGATCGACAGGCGCTCTATCAGAGATGGATAAGTCAAAACAAGGAGGCGGACGAACCAGTGTTGAAAGAAGACATCGCAAACAATATCATTGAGGGCTATCTCAAGCCGGCATATTTAGCTCATGATGCTTCGTATCAGGCGGCACTTGCCGCAGGAGATACCGAGGGAGCGGAAGCTGCAGTAAAGCTTCGAGATTGGCAACGGACGCTTGCGAATGCATTGCGCCGGGCATCCGGCCAGGCGGAAGTATAGGGGGCGAGCGACAGTATGGGAGTTTTTGATGGATGGAAAATCACAAGCCCGTACGGATACCGGTCTGATCCGTTCAACGGCAGCCGATCGTTTCACACAGGCATCGACCTTGTAAAATATCACCGATATCCTATCCCCGCCTTTGTAGGTGGGGTTGTTCTTTTTGCTGGAGATGGAGGACCCGGGACAGGATTCGGCGGCTACGGAAACGTGGTCGCGCTACGGGATGATAGGGGCTATGTACATTGTTATTGCCACCTAGATTCGGTCATGGTCCGGAAGGGGCAGAAGCTTTCCAAAGGCGATATCGTCGGAAATCAAGGGACGACCGGCCGGAGTACCGGATCGCACCTGCATTATGAAATTCGTGCGAAGGACGCACCAAGTTACGGTTACGGGCTGCACGTAAACCCAGGGGAATATTTAGAATCACTTGAAAACGAGGGGGATGACGAAATGTTAAAGGAGAGGGTTGCAGAATTGGAGTCGCAAGTGGCGGCCTTGAAGGGAGAGTGCCAGACGTTACTCAATACGGCCGATGCACATATCAAGGAAATTAATACGTTGAAATCCCAAATGGCTGACCAAAATGTACCTGAGTGGTTCTCGACAGAGTTTGGTGCAGAGGCACTGAAGGGTGTAGTCGATACACCTCAGGGGCCGAATTTGTTCTGGCGCCTGGCTGCCGTCGCGTTCCGGTTACGGAAGAAGGGATGACCGGCGTATAAATCTTGCTCAGGAAAAATTTCCTTATCCCGCTGGCTTAGGCTGGCGGGGTATTTTTATATAACAAAATGTAAAAATGTGGGTATAATTTTTCTGCAAAAACTTTGCAATTTATTTGTAACTAAATCAAGGTGCTAGGGGTTTAAAATAAACTTAAAGACAACACTAATAATCCACTCCCGTAGATAAGGAGTGGATTAAGTAAGATGAATTGTATAACAGCAGAATGGCATTTTCTTGAATTTTAGAATATAATTTAACTAGGAGGCTGATTGTATGTTCAATCGGAAGGGAATTCGTGATTTTATTTCCAAAGGCTTAGATGAAACAATGAAAAAGCAACGGGAATTTGAAACCGAATTTGAGAGTACCTCCAATAAAATTAAACGCTCAAAAGAAGAGATGCAAGAACGATCAAAAAAATGGAGACTTATTCGAAATAAATAGCAATGGGGGAGACGATAATGTCTCCTTTTTTAATTAGGCGAATTTGATCTAGAACCTCTTGAAAAAATACATTTATCGCGATGGAAGCCTTAGATAAATCGCCATTTTCTGAGAACATGTCTATATCAAACTGGTCGAAAATTCGTGTTGTCTTTCCTATAACGGTAATATTTAATGAAGATTGCGTGCCGTATTTAAAAATGATATCCGAGTTATTCCCGCGAATATATTCCTCTTTTAACGGAGAAAAAAATTTCCCCTGCTTTATGCAAAGGCTAGAAGGAATAATGTTTGACAAGTAGCGAAATAGCAAGTCAAATCCCTTCATGCCCATTTCTACTCCTGGTTCAAGACGAGGTTTCCATTTGCTCTTATCCTTCACGTGTGCCGGCGGAATCTGATTGAGTGTCATGAGTTCTGTCAAAAGATCAACTTTATACAAATTTCTTATATAATTAATATCAAATATGTCAAAGGGATGGGTGATTTTAATAAATTCACCCAATTGTTTTGCTTCGAAGTTGAGATTCGTGCAATATCTATGGTTTTCTTCGAGGTAACTTTCAAAGTCGAGTAAAGCATTATCATGTAGTTGTTTGGAGATTATTTCTTTACCTGCGTCAAGTTGGCTCAAAGAGACTGAACTATCAATTTTACTCTTTATATTATATTTATAATTTAATTCTCCTGATGGAGTTGAAAATACAGCTGGAATGCTTATACTACCTGTACTCGCCTTCCCGGATGCTTCGTGAGAACTCTCTCTTTGAGTTGCATCTATAGAGGTATTAGTTTCTTGTTCCAGTAACTCCCTGACGTGATTTGTAGGCAATCCATTATTCGTTTGTGCAATGAAGGAATTTAGAAATGAAGTGTCGAGATAAATGATTTCTTTCATTAAAATAACCCACTTTCAAAAATAGTATATTCTGGTATATTAGATACTTTACAACAAAAGTCCCATTTTGGCGATACGAGGGTATTTAATCCGTCAAATTATTTCAATTAAAGTCGAATTTATGGAGTTGTACGAGTTCGTGATACTATGGGTAAAAATGTAAAAGAGACAAGCTATGACAAAGTATCTCGGACTGCTCGCTTTGATAGTAATGATCAGCCGGATGTCCCGAAGTATTCAAATTAGGGTATTAAAAAAGCACCTGAAAGGTGCTAATTTATTCGTTCGATTTCTTAATCCTGATAATAACTGCGATGTTGCTATTTTCCCCGTCTCCGTTTCCGACTGACATTACCCGAGTTCGGGTATGGAAATAAGCCTTCAATCCATTATAATTCCATAATTCTGCTCCAGATAAATCAACCGCCCTAGATATCATTTCATTAGGATCAACATTTAAGTAC
This sequence comes from Paenibacillus sp. A3, assembly GCF_001399685.1. Taxonomy (GTDB): domain Bacteria; phylum Bacillota; class Bacilli; order Paenibacillales; family NBRC-103111; genus Paenibacillus_G. Next base: position 64,434 of record NZ_JTHN01000029.1, on the reverse strand, counting down.
TCTTCCATTTCTCCTTGTTCAGGGATAATTTCATAATCGACTTTGTACCAGCCTTCCCTTTCGATAAACTCTAATATATTCATTTGTACACCTCCAGCACAATCATACACTATCTACCACAATTCGCCAATTATTGAATCGAGAGACGAATCCATAAGAACCTGTTGGAGTTTATAGTGAAACCGACCGGCACTTATACGTAGACGCTACATATTTCGGCAGCTTATGCATACTTTAAATATTAAGTTCTAGCCATTCATTTCCAGCCATATATTTAGATCTGTATAAATTAGGTCGAAATCAAATCTAATATGGGGGAGAGTGTTTGAAATGAGAGGGCAAGCGTTAAAAAAGCTAGTCGCAATACTTCTGAGCGCTGTTTGTTTCACGGGCTTAGGCACAAGGGAAGCTTTGGCATGGCCCTATCAGACGTATTGGGATTGCAGCGATGCGATCTATCATTGTCAAGCGGCGGATCTGGTGCCCGATCTTGCTCAGTACGCGCACACTGTTGACCTCAAGGTTCCCGAAGGGAAAGTAATTTCATACCATTATAAGGATACTAGAGCGGAAGAAGACTTTGATCATTCATACACGGAAATTATACTTTCATATCTCAATGATAAGGGTCAAGAAGAACAACTTGCTTCTTTCAAGGTCTATAGGGGGCACGAGGGCGGAGGAGAGCTGATTGCGCCGAAATCAGACTCGTATAAGCTTACTATGCAATGTTATCATAGAGCTTGGGACGAATGTAGAGGCTCAGGTTACTTACGCACATTGAAATGAAATAATACGGCCTATCAAACCGAAATCCCCACCGGCTTCGTAAGGCTGGCGGGGATTTTCTATGCAGCTTGTGCCGGTAGGTTTCGGCCCGTTCCGCGCGGGCCTCGTCAGGCGGGCCATTTACGCTTCCATGACCAAAAAGTCATTCATGAGACCAATATTATTGTTGTATCGAACGGTTGCGTTGTGCCTGTCGTACAGTTCATACTTTGCGGGCCGGTCGAGTGTACCGACGAATTGCTTAGTGGCGTTGGTTATGCATGTTTCGCGTATTGTACCGATCCGTTCGCCGCCCGCGATATAGATTACATACTGTTTCCATTTCATGCCCATTCCTCCCGCGTTTACCGTCCGCCGACGATGTTTTTCACTGGTTTTTCAAACGATGCTAAAATGTCAGCCTGCGGAAAGCGCCTTTTAAAGTCTGCCCGTGCATCGGCTTCGGTACCGGCAATTACTTCTGCTGAACATGTTCCATACTGCGGATCGTTGTAACGGATCACGTATGCCCTCATCCTGCATACCTCCCGTATTTATCCGGGGGCCGAAGCCCCCGCGCTATTTTGGTTCCTTAGTTTCAATGATCGCCGCCGCGATCTTAAATCCGTAGCTTACGCCCTTGGCAAATTCCTGCCCGGCCTCATCGGGCCGTTCTAAGGCCTCCGTACCCCAGAACTTGTGAAGCTCCAGAAGATCGTTTCTAAGCGTCTGCAACTCTTCGGCCATGGTCGACTCCCCGCGTTTAAGGCCCGTCGGCCATTAATTCATCGATTCTCCCGCATATCTCATGCTGCCATTCCGTATCGCAGATCATAGATGCCATGAGTGACCAGTTTTCCAGCTTTGCCATCTTCCAGCAGTAGTTTTCGTTTGCCGTTAGGCAATGGGCCATTTCCTGCAATTCGTCATCGGTTAGAAGCCGCGAGCGTTGGAGCGTCCAAAGTTCAGCCATGCGTTGGTGAAATGGTTTGATAATAACCACCTCCAATTGACTAACTTTGTTTGTCATATCCTTATGATAAAATGACTAACTTTGTTTGTCAACTGGTTTTGACAAACTTTCTTTGTCGTGATATTTTCGAGGTAGGAGGGGGTGTCCTATGATCCGGTCAAAGCTAAGAGAGATAGCAGATTCTCGGGGGTTGTCGATCCGGCAGATTGCCACGGGAGCGGATTGTCATTTTGAAGTCGTTCGCAGAATGTATAATGATACGATGGAACGGTATCCAAGGGATTTATTGGACAAGCTGTGCGAATTCCTCGAGGTGGAAGTAGGAGACTTATTGGAATACGAGAAAAAAGAGTCCCCGCCAGTAAATTAAATGAATACGTGAAAGAGGACGCTGGCGTGTAACCGTGGCGTCCATTTTTTATTACCCACGATGAAAAAATATTTAAAAGGAAGATATTTCTATTGTATGTTTTCATATTGTTCGCATATAATACAAACAAATGTTCTCATCGGAGGCGAACAACTTGGGGAATAGCCAAGTGGGGAAGATGAAGAAAGTCATCATGCTCGCGGATTGTCAATCCTTCTATGCGAGCGTCGAGAAGGCAGCTCATCCTGAATATGCGGATCAACCCGTAGTTGTAGCCGGTGACCCAGCACGCAGATCAGGCATCATATTGACGGCCTGCCCAATTGCGAAAGCACGCGGCGTAAAGACTGCAGAGACGCTTGGGGAGGCTCTTGGAAAGTGTCCGGAGCTCGTGGTGATCCGGCCGCGGATGAGGACGTACATCGATGTCTCGCTGGCCATTACCCGAATTTATGAATCATTCACAGACTTGGTCGAGCCATTTAGTATCGACGAGCAATTCCTGGACGTGACCGGCAGCATGCAGTATTTTGGCTCACCGGAGGAAATTGCAAAACAGATACAAGCGAAGATCATGCTTGCTACAGGTGTTTGGTCACGGGTCGGCATAGGGGATACAAAGATCCTCGCAAAGACCGCCTGTGACAACTTTGCGAAGAAGACTGAAGAAGGCATTTTCATACTTCCTCAGGCAGAAGTCTCTCGGCACCTATGGCCGCTGCCGATCAGCAAAATGTACGGCGTGGCAGGCAAGATGACAAATCATTTTTTGAGAATGGGCATCCATACGATCGGCGATCTTGCCAAAATTCCTCTGGCCAAGTTCAAACAAATGCTGCGTGCCAGGATGGGAAAGCAAAGCGATATTCAGGCAGAGTTGTTTTGGCAAACAGCGAACGGCATCGATCCCTCGCCTGTTTCCCCGGGTACGTTCAGTGGCGGCCAAAAGGCTATCGGGCACGGGATGACCCTGCCAGTAGACTATTCACGAAAAGAGGATATAGAGGTCGTGCTTCTTGAGCTCAGTGAAGAGGTTTGTCGACGTAGCCGGGCTAAGGGCTATATGGGGAGAGTCGTGTCTGTTGGCGCCAGCGGCGCCGATTATGATCGTCCAACAGGATTCAGCCGTCAGACGACGCTGCCTGACTCAACTAATATTACGAAGGAAGTATACGCGGCTGTTCGATCGCTCTTTCACCGACACTGGGACGGTCAACCTGTGCGCAGGTTGGGTGTAGCGCTGACAGGATTGGCAAGTGATAGCACTTACCAACTTTCCCTTTTCGAGGACAGGGAAAAAGTCCGTCGGTTGGAGCAGACAACCGACTCGATAAAGAATCGATACGGAAGTTCTTCGATCCTCCGGGCGTCGTCACTGATGGCTTCGGGGCAGGCTCGCGAGCGCAGTGCCAAGATAGGGGGCCACTACAAATGAGTAAGAAGCTAACTGGGAATGGCCGCTGGGAGTCCAGCAGGATGATGCTCCCGGAGCACCGAGAGGTACTTGAGGAATGGAGTCATCCTGGCAGCCTCGAAACCAAGAATGCACAAGTCCCAACCCGGGAAGAACTTGAAATGATTCGCGACGCTGTCCTGTTGCCGGTCTTGCTAACTATGATTGAAAAAAACGGGAAGGAAATTACTCTTTCCGTGAACCCACTCCGGAAACTATATGTAGCTGCTACGCTGGCACTCATGAACCGTGTTCATTCGGAACTTGCGGCCGTCAATCGTGAGCTAAGGAACCGTAAAATAAAAATTTTTAAGGATGATCGTGAGGATACCGACCTTCATTTCCGCTATATTTGCCGCGGATATGAGGATCGATTTTCAATCATGCGGGATGTTGCTCGGGCATCGATCAGTATGAAAATAGGACAGCACATCCAAAATATATCAGCGGATCTAAACAAAAAGGTATAGAGGAGAGCAACGGGATGATAAAATCGAAAGTACCAAAACGCCCAACACGTGATGAATTCGAGCTGGAGGAATTAGGGAACCAATTGATAGAAGCGAAAGACGAGAGCGCAGAGGTTCAGCTGACCGTTTGGGGGATGGAGGAGCAGGTGCGGGGCCTGATCACGAAGATGGATTCTCGGACAAAGCTTGTCCATGTTAGCCGGCACGGGGAAGAGAAGAAGGTGCCGTTTTTGGATATCATGAAAGTGGAAAGTCTGTGAATATGAATGCTTAATCTTTCAATATATGTACGTATTCGTAAATAAATTTATTTACATTTTGGTTGATAAAACACATGTGGATTGGTAAAATAAAGTAAAGTACTTTATTCATTGTATTAGGGTACAATGATAGGAAGCCGTATTGCCAGTACGGCTCCCAGCAATAGCCGCTTTTAAGGGCGGTTAGCTTCGAAAAAAGTTTTGGCGCTGAAACGACCGCTACCTTTGCCGAGGGCGGTCTATTTCTTTTTGTTTTGGTTAATCGCACTGACTATGGTCACGACCAGCGCCAACAGCGCAATAAGCAGCATGCCGAAACTGATCATGAGCGTCAAAGCGTCTTTAACCTCCACAGCATCACCTCCCTTCCGAGAGGCTAGCCGACCGCCCATATAAGCCATTCTATTGCATAGGAAATATTATACATCATTTGATTCCAGCAATCTACTATTTCCGCTCGTATTTGGAATCGTTACAATTTACTTAGGTGATGGTTATGTTTTTAGAGCCGATGCTGCTTGAGATGAGGGCAGAAGCCTTCGATTCCGCTGAACATGTTTTCGAACCCAAAATAGACGGCCACCGGTTACTCCTCCATCTTTCAGGAGGTCAGGTACGACTTTTTACACGGCATCGGAATGACTGCACACGGCAGTACCCAGAGCTCTGGAACGTTCCGACAGATGCCGAGGAGCTAATCTTAGACGGAGAGGTAGCGAGTGTAGATCCGGCGATCGGCATTTTTGATTTTGAGCGCGTTATGGAGCGATTCCAATTGAAGAAGGGGGATCGGATTCGCAGAGCTGCGGAAAGAAGGCCTGTGAATTTTGTTGTCTTCGATATACTCCGGCTGAATGGGCGAGATCTGCGAGGTCTCACTCTCATGGAGCGGAAACGAATTCTTGCTGAAGTTTTGCGAACGAACGAGTACTTTACCCTTATTTCCTTTGTCGATGGCAGGGGAAGGGATTTATTTGAAGCTATCTCGGCGCGAAAATGGGAAGGGATAGTCGGGAAAGCGAAAGGGAGCAGCTATGTCGGCCGGCGATCCCCTGATTGGTTGAAGATCATTCGGTGGGAATATCATGACGTTTTTATTGCCGGCTACAGAAAATCAGAGTTGGGTTGGCTCGTTCACGTTCATGAAGAAGGACGACTCCGACCTGCGGGGATCGTTGAACTTGGTGTGACTCCTGCAGCAGCTCGTGCTTTCTATGGAGTCAGTAAGCAACTGGTCGCGGGAGAGAACGGGGATTTTGTATACTTGGAGCCGAGAATCCGAGCCCGTGTGAAGACGAGGAACTGGACAAAAGCGGGGATGTTACGGACTCCGGCTTTTGTAGAATTTATTTTGTAGCATATATAGATACGTGTTATTATTAGTTAGAGCCGCTAGTGCTGCAACATTAAAAGGGGCTTTGGATAAACGCAACTGTGGAAAAATCCCGCGGCGCGTACAAGTTATTACCTAGGCGAAATACCACCGATCAGGTCCCTCAACCTAACGACGGTGGTTTTTTTCGCTTGTTTATCTTCCTCTTAGACCATTTGAAGTATGAGTTCCAGGCACTAGTTGGACTGCTTTTTCTGCCGTTCGTTGATTTCATGAAGCAACCGTATAATCTCTGAAAATCCGACAAGCACAATACCGCTAACAACGCTAGGAAAAGCAAATACCCAAATATTATTATTGAAAATCCCATATAAAACTCCAGCAATAATTATGAATGCTCCAAGGCCTTGAATAGTGAGAGCAGTTTTATTATCGTTTCGCAGAGTATTTTTAACTGATACTTTATCTTGATCTTTTACTTTATATTCCATCTAATTTTCGCCTCCCATAATATGGAGTATTTTTTTGTGTCTTCTTATGGTATATGATACCATTTCGAGTTAAAAAATCACAGTGGAGACATTTGTGTTTTTTGTAGAGTTTATAATTGAGACTAATTGAGACTGGAAATGTTTACTATAGTTAAATATAATGGAAATATATTCACTAAAAGGGGGTTCGCTGTGAGCACTTTTTTATACTTTTTTTTCGGTATGCTAGATAGCATTGCCGTTTTCATTCTCATTTTTAAAACTTTTAGATGGCCGATTAGGCATTATTGGATTGAAATTTTAATCTCTGGAGGGCTAATCTCTTTTTTATCGTATGTAAATCGAATAATTTTTTATATTCCTAACTGGGATATGACGCTTCAATTTCTCGCTTATATTTCTCTATTAATGTGGATGTTTCGCGTTAATCTTCCAAATGCAATCAACCTAGCTGCGATCGGATACCTTGCTTTTGTTGGAATACAGTTCATAGTGTACCCCTTACTTTTGGCAATGGGGATTGTTAACTTAGATGATGCTCAAGAGTTAACAGGCGCCGGAACATACATAATTCAAGTTTCAAGTGAGATTGCTTGTTATTCCGTTTCGTATTTAATTTGGAAGCTAAATATAGGATTTTCGTATGTATCGCAGCCGCCCCATGATCGTTTTACATTCTTTAAGATTAAGGGGAATAGGTTCGCATATATTTCAAATGTAGTTGGCGTTCTTGTCGTATGCAGCACTATGTACTGGGTATTTAATTATGTTCACGGGCAATTTGTAGTTCTGGGTTCAGTGTGGGGAGCGTTAGTAATTTTACTTGTTTTATCATATAGAAGGGACTACGGATATGATTGAGTCCATGGCTAAGAAGTGGGTTAACTGGATAAAAGCAACCGACCCGGAGTTTCCAGTCAGCAGAGCAATCTTGGAATACGCGGCTTTGGTCACGCTTAATCTTGGCTCCGTGCTACTTCTATCATCGATAATTGGGCTCATCAGCGGAAAGAGCATTGAAACTTTGATAGGTTTAAGTGCGTTTGTGATATTGAGAATGTTCAGCGGTGGTTTTCATTTTAGATCTCTGGATGTCTGCGCTATTATTTCCGCAATTTTGCTTACCCTAATCCCTCATATTACCATGTTGCTGGATGAAAGAGTTATATCGATGACGATTAATGGTATTTCACTAGTAGTGGTCACCCTAAAAGCGCCGACAAGTCTCAGGAATACGAGATATACAGATGAGATTCGTCCTATTTTCAAAGCAGTATCAATATTAATAATCCTAAGTAACTTTTTCTTCCAATCGCCAGTTTTAACATTATCATTTTTTACACAGGCCTTATTATTGCTGCCGCGTGAAAGGGGGTGAATTATCCATGAAAAAAATAAGCCTGAGTAAGGCCTTAGCTCGCGTATCAGGGGTTACTCTTTCTTTGGTTGCAGTAATGTTTGTATTTGTAATGAAAGGAGCAATAGGCGACGCTAAGGCGCCGGCTGAATTACTTAAAAAATAAAAGCTATGACAATGAATCTACCTTTACCGTGTATTAACAAAAACAAAGATAAAGTGAGCGTATTTATCGAGGAGGTTGTTTTATTTACAGTACAAAAAAATGACCTTCTCGTACATACAGTAACTGAGAAATACATTCTTCGATTACAAGGTTCACTTGACGCATTTGAGGTTATTTTCAGTCCATTTGGATTTAGTAAGCTGGATTCAGGTAATCTGGTCCATTTAGCAAAGATAAAATACATTGACGAAAAACTAAGAACCGCGCATTTCGACAATAATCTACAAGTTAATATTTCAATGCCTAACATGCATAAAGTGAAGCATCTGCCAAGAAAAACCAAGAAAACCCGCGTAGATCACGCGATTTGATCACGTGGGTTCTTTTTTTAGTATCAATTGAAAAATTCACGTATTATATCATGATGTCCAATAGTTGTCTATATGATGCTCAAGTGGATTTTCACCAATTTTCCAGTATATATGATCAATTATTTATGTGCTAAAATGAAATCACACAAATGCTTCCTGTTTTGGTAACGCCATCATGATTTGATTATTTTTTTTAGAAGGGAGGGGATTGCCAATGGGAAATTAAAAAAGCCGTTCGACATGAGGGGCCGACGGCTTTATGGACAGTTTCCGGTTGGAGCCCGGATTCAGTCCGATCCAAGCAAATTTATCTTACCTATTAAAAAATATTAAGTCAACAATATGTTTTGTGTTATATAAAAAACAGAGACTGATCTACTGCCCAAATAAATTAAAATCATTATACATTACAATTTTTTTTGTGGTTTCATTACGCCATGGGGGAGCTGAATCAGAAGTGCACGTAATTCGCGTTAACGTCGATATCCCTGTTGAATTCGAAGACGAATTTATCCTTTCAGTTCTCCTTTTAAAAGAATGCGCATTCCCCGCAAAAGTGAAAGTTGTTACTCCGTCGGGGGAGAAAATAGTATGTTGCCAATCTGGAAAGAAATGATCAGTGATGATTAAGAGAGAATATAAAAAAAGTAGGGGCAATTAATCGCTCCTACTTTTTTCAATTATCTTTCTAGTTTCTTTAAAATTGAGTTAATTGATTGCATGTAGTGAGAGTATGGTTTGCAAGCATCAGATTCCCAGTTGTACAAAGTCTTAACATCGACCTCAAGTAGTTCGGAAATTTCTTTCTTTGTGAATCCGTGGTACATTCTCGCTTTCCGCATACGCTCACCTAACGTTCTTTCAGGGAGATCTTCAAAACACCCTAAGTAATAAATTGGTATGTCAAGATATTCAGATAACGTTCTCAGGCTAGATAATGAAGGAACAGTTTTTCCTGTTTCAATGTTCATTATGGTTGCTTCAGTAAGTCCCGTCATAAGGGACACATCACGTACTGTCAATTTTTTCTCTTGTCTGATTTTACGTAGACGGCCACCGGGAATATCATCCATAATTTCACGTCCATATTTATATGAAGGAACGTTATTATTTCTTTCTATATAAATATCTAGGTTATTATCTTCACGGACACGGATTCATCGAGGCAGCGAGTAGAAAATGCGCCGGGAACCGGTAAACGGCCCGCGCGCGGCCGATGGTCACAAAACGGTCCTCCATCGGTTGGCGCAGCACTTCCAGGGCGACCCGAGAAAACTCCGGAAGCTCGTCCAGAAAAAGTACGCCGCGATGCGCCAAGCTTACTTCACCGGGCTTGGGGATGCCCCCGCCTCCCACAAGGCCTCCGGCGGAAATCGTATGGTGAGGCATCCGAAACGGTCGCTCGCGGATGAGCTGCCGCCGGTCGGCAAATTTTCCCGAAGCGCTGTAAATTTTCGTGACGTCCAGCGACTCCGAATCGCTCATAGGCGGCAAAATGGTAGGGAGTCTTTTGGCCAGCATCGTCTTGCCGGTCCCCGGTGGACCGATAAGGATGAAATTGTGCATGCCGGCAGCACTGATCATGAGCGCCCGCTTGACATGGAGCTGACCGCTGACGTCCGCATAATCGTCCTCCGCTTTTCTCGTTTCCCGGGACGCAGCCGTTTTGGGACCGGACAATAACCCGCTTCCCGCTAAATATTCCGTGGGCCCGGGATTCAACTCCTCGGCTTCGCCGACAACAGCCGCAACCGCATTCCCCTCGGACCGCCGAAACTGACCCAAATGCCGAACGCAGCGAACCTCGCACCCTCCGATCCAAGCGGCTTCCTCCGCATTTTCCGCCGGTACGATCACACGGGCTATTCCGTGTTCCCGGGCCGTTGCAATCATCGATAAGACGCCTGGGACCGACCGGACGGAACCGTCCAGCGCAAGCTCCCCGATAATCAGCGTATCGTTTAGCGCTTCGTCCGGCAGTTGCCCGCTCGTTTGGAGAATGCCGAGGGCGATGGCCAAGTCGAAGGCAGAGCCTTCTTTGCGCAAATCCGCCGGCGCCAAATTCACCGTGATCCGCTGCAATGGGAACGAAAACCCGCAATTTTTAATCGCGGCCCGGACCCGCTCCATCGATTCTTTGATGGCCACGTCGGGCAGCCCGACAATCATCATTTGCGGCAAACCGTTGCTCAGATCCACCTCGACTTCGACCAGCTTTCCGTCCACGCCATGCAGACAAGCGCTTACCACTTTTCCATACATAAAAAACACACCTTTCCCATGTCGATTCATGGCGAAAGGTGCTTCCTTATCTGCCGTACTAACTTACCTGTTATTGTAATATGTCCCTTCGTCCGGCGCAACCGAATCATACCGATCCGGGACGTTCCGGATAAAAAATCAACAATTGGCAAAAATACTCGATGAGGTGATTATGAGATGCAGGAAAAACCTTATTTTTGTCCGAACTGCCGTTCCAACCGGGTCAAATTCAGTGTAATCTCAAGCTTTTCCCAACCTTTTTTCAAGGACGCGATTTCCGGAACCGTTCAAGACGTAGCCGAACCGCAGCGCATCGACGAAACCGAACCGACCATTCAATGCATGGTGTGCAGCTTTACCGGAAACGAAATGCGTTTTGTAAAGCAAGCGGAACGGGAGCCTCGGGCGGGAACGCCGGCCAATCCGACTTTTTATTAACAGGAACTGCGCACGGCGCATCTATTTCGGTATGCAGAGTATCGGGGGAGATGCGCTTTTTACATGTATCGCAGTTGCTCATGGTTAATTTTCCAAATAACTATTCTTTTCGACGCTTATAAAAAAGATGTATCAAATATTTAATACAAAATATAAGGAAACCGCTCGAAAAAAGTGGTACAATGATAAAGGTTTGCCGTTTAGGACATGCTAATGTTTGGCAACCGGACTTTATTAGCGAGTGGACTCGTCCCGAGCCTGGGAAGGGTCGATTCCATATAGTAAGTCATTACTGATAGGAGGATTTTGCTAAATGAATATCCATGAGTATCAAGGCAAAGCAGTGCTGAAACAGTACGGGGTTGCCGTACCGGAAGGAAAAGTGGCTTTCACGGTAGACGAAGCGGTGGAAGCGGCCAAATCGCTGGGTACTCCCGTAGTTGTCGTCAAAGCGCAAATTCACGCCGGCGGCCGCGGTAAAGCGGGCGGTGTCAAAGTTGCCAAGAACCTCGACGAAGTTCGTACATACGCACAGGAAATCCTGGGTAAAGTCCTCGTTACGCATCAAACCGGTCCGGAAGGCAAAGAAGTAAAACGCCTCCTGATCGAGCAAGGCTGCGATATTAAGAAAGAATATTACATCGGTCTCGTGGTCGACCGCGCTACGGGCCGCGTCGTCATGATGGCTTCCGAAGAAGGCGGAACGGAGATCGAAGAAGTAGCCGCCCACACCCCGGAGAAGATTTTCAAAGAAGTAATCGATCCGGCTGTCGGTCTGCAAGCGTTTCAAGCGCGCAAGCTGGCTTATGCCATCAATATTCCGGGCGAGCTTGTAGGCAAAGCCGTTAAATTCATGATCGCTTTGTATACCGCTTTCGTGGAAAAAGATTGCTCCATTGCCGAAATCAACCCGCTCGTCGTAACTGGCGACGGCAACGTTATGGCGCTTGACGCGAAGCTGAACTTCGACTCCAACGCGCTGTTCCGTCATAAAGACATCGTCGAGCTGCGCGACTTGGACGAAGAAGACGCAAAAGAAATCGAAGCTTCCAAATTCGACCTGAGCTACATCGCGCTCGACGGCAATATCGGCTGCATGGTTAACGGTGCAGGACTGGCTATGGCAACTATGGATATCATCAAATACTATGGCGGCGAACCGGCCAACTTCCTCGATGTAGGGGGCGGTGCTACGAAAGAGAAAGTAACCGAAGCGTTCAAAATCATCCTGTCCGACGAGAATGTAAAAGGAATTTTCGTTAACATTTTCGGTGGCATTATGAAGTGCGACATTATCGCTGAAGGCGTTGTGGCTGCAGCGAAGGAACTGGGTCTGGACCGTCCGCTTGTCGTACGTCTGGAAGGCACGAACGTGGATCTCGGCAAAAAGATTTTGAACGAATCCGGTTTGAACATCGTAGCAGCCGATTCGATGGCCGACGGCGCGCAAAAAATCGTTGCGCTGGTGAAGTAATTTCTCTTTCCGAAGCAGCACCTTTCTTCTTCCATACTATTAGAGGATGTGAATTTTAACCATGTCTATTTTGGTTGATAAAAATACGAAGGTCATCACTCAGAACATGACAGGCAAGACAGGCATGTTCCATACGCTGGGCGGCCTGGAGTACGGCACGCAAATGGTAGCCGGCGCGGTACCGGGCAAAGGCGGCACGAATGTTGATTTCACGCTGGAAAACGGCACGACGGTAACGCTTCCGGTGTACAACACCGTACTGGAAGCAAAAAATGCGACCGGCGCTACCGCTTCGGTTATCTACGTTCCGCCGGCTTTCGCTGCGGATTCGATCATGGAAGCCGTTGACGCTGAGCTCGATCTCGTCATCTGCATCACCGAAGGTATTCCGGTGCTCGATATGGTCAAAGTCAGCCGTTACATGGAAGGCAAAAAGACCCGTTTGATCGGGCCGAACTGCCCAGGCGTCATCACTCCGGGCGAGTGCAAAATCGGCATCATGCCGGGCTACATCCATACGCCGGGTCATGTCGGCGTCGTATCCCGAAGCGGAACGCTGACTTACGAAGCGGTACATCAGTTGACGACTCGCGGTATCGGCCAATCGTCTGCCGTAGGAATCGGTGGCGACCCGGTAAAAGGCTCCGAGTTCATCGATATCCTGAAGCTGTTCAATGAAGATCCGGATACTTATGCCGTCATCATGATCGGTGAAATCGGCGGTTCCGCAGAAGAAGAAGCGGCAGAGTGGATCGCAGCGAACATGAAGAAGCCGGTTGTCGGCTTCATTGGAGGTCAAACAGCGCCTCCAGGAAAACGGATGGGCCACGCGGGCGCCATCATTTCCGGCGGCAAAGGAACGGCAGCGGAGAAAGTCGCAACGATGGAACGCTGCGGTATCAAAGTAGCGCCGACACCTTCCGAAATGGGTTCCACCCTGGTGAGCGTATTGGAAGAAAAAGGCCTGCTCGAAAAGTGTATCACCAAGAAGTAAGCAGTCTTTCGCATCAATGACGAGATGGCAAGCAGCCTCTCAAATCCGTATGAGATACGGGTTTGAGAGGCTTTTTTGTTTTTTGGCTATACCTTACAAATGAAGAAAGTTGTTTCTGACCAAAGGAGTGAGCTATACTATATGGACAACCGAAGTATGCTATTTGCCTTGCATCATATGGAAGGTACCGGTTCCAAGACAATTGGCCGGCTGTTGCGGCAGTTTCCGCAGTTATGCGATATCCTTTCGCTCAGCTATGCCGATTGGCTCGAATTTGGCCTGACCCCGGTCCGGGCTGAACAAATGGTTAGGGGAATCGGCAGTTTAACCGAAGCCCGACTGGACACCATGCGATCCCGTTACGAGGAGCTGCACATCGAATGGGTGGTCCTTGGGGATGACCGTTATCCGGCAATGCTTTTGGAGACGGCTGACCCGCCTTGGATTTTGTATTACCGGGGACAACTGGATATCGTAAACCGCCCGTGCATTGCTATGGTCGGCACGCGCACTCCGACCGCTTACGGGAAAATGACGGCCGAGCGTCTGGCCGAATCGTTATCTACAGCAGGCGTTTGCGTGGTAAGCGGGCTCGCCCGGGGGATTGACAGCGCAGCCCACGAAGGGGCTTTGCGCAGCCACGGGAGCACCGTAGCCGTATTTGGCTGTAGTATCGAGACGGTTTATCCGCCCGAGAACAAAGCTTTATACCGTAAAATTTCCGAATGCGGGCTGCTTCTTTCCGAATACCCGCTCGGCACAAGGCCACATCCCGGGTTGTTTCCGCAGCGCAACCGCATTATTGCCGGTCTGAGCCTCGGAGTTGTGGTGGTTGAAGCGGCGCTTAGAAGCGGCTCCCTGATCACGGTGGACCAGGCATTGGAAGCTTCGCGCGACGTGTTTGCCGTTCCCGGCCCGATCTCTTCCCCCAAGAGCGAAGGCACGCTATCCTTGCTGAAGCAGGGCGCCAAGCTGATAACCGGAGCCGCAGACATCTTGGAGGAGTACGCAGGCCGGATATCCTTGGATCAAAAGGCATACATTATGAATACAACGGAAGCAAAGCCTGTCTTGTCTAAAGATGAGCAAAAAATAGTTGACATGCTTCAGATCCGTCCGCTTACGATCGACGAATTGCTCTCGCAAAGCCAATTTACCTTTGGACATTTGCATTCAGTTCTGATAAATTTACTAATGACGCGCAGGATCGTCGAACTACCGGGTTCGGTGTACGCCGTACCTTGATGGTCATACATATTTCCATTGTCGAAGGGGGCAAGACCCTATGGCCGATTCGTTAGTCATTGTGGAGTCACCCGCAAAAGCCAAAACGATCAGCAAATATTTAGGAAGCAAATATATTGTAAAAGCATCGATGGGGCATATTCGGGATTTGCCGAAGAGCCAGATCGGAGTCGAAGTCAAGAAAAACTTTGAACCGAAATATATTACGATCCGGGGCAAAGGCTCCGTACTTAAAGAGCTTAAAGACGCAAGCAAGCGCGTGAAAAAAGTATATCTCGCAGCGGACCCTGATCGCGAAGGCGAGGCGATTGCCTGGCACTTGGCTCATTATCTTGAGCTTTCCGATCAGGAAGCGTGCCGTGTCGTATTCAACGAGATCACTAAGCAGGCGGTCAAGGATGCATTCAAGACCCCCCGCAAAATCAATCAGGATCTGGTGAACGCGCAGCAGGCCCGGCGCATATTGGACCGGCTGGTAGGCTACAAAATCAGCCCGCTGCTTTGGAAGAAGGTCAAGAAAGGGTTATCGGCCGGTCGGGTGCAATCCGTGGCTGTAAAGCTGATCTATGACCGTGAGAATGAGATTAAAGCGTTCGTGCCCGAAGAGTATTGGAGCATCACGGCCAAGTTGACCTCGGGAAAAGCGGATTTTGAAGCGAAGTTTTACAGCTTGGACGGCGAAAAGAAAGAGCTAAAGAACGAAGCGGAAGTGAACGCTGTCTTGACCGCGCTTCAGAAGGCAGATTTTATTGTAAGCGAAGTCAAGGAAAAGGAACGTCTCCGCAATCCGTCCCCTCCGTTCATTACAAGCTCGCTTCAGCAGGAGGCGGCCCGGAAATTAAACTTTCGCGCGGCCAAGACGATGTCGGTAGCACAACAATTATATGAAGGAATCGATCTCGGCAGCGAAGGTACAGTCGGCTTGATTACGTATATGCGTACCGATTCGACGCGGATTTCCCCTGTAGCCCAGGAAGAAGCCAAAGACTATATCGTGCAAAAATTCGGTGAGTCCTTTTATCCCGAAACGCCGCGCGTCTATACGAAGAAGAACACGAACGCGCAGGATGCGCACGAAGCGATTCGTCCGAGCTCTGTGCTGCGCGAACCGGATCAGATCAAAGCGTACTTAAGCCGCGATCAATATCGCCTCTACAAGCTCGTTTGGGAGCGCTTCGTCGCAAGCCAGATGGCTTCCGCGGTCTTGGATACAATGACCGTAGATTTAACGGCCGCCAACACGATTTTCCGGGCCGTCGGTTCGAAGGTGAAGTTCCACGGCTTTATGAAAGTGTACGTGGAAGGCAACGACGATGCTGCGGCAGATACAGGGGATGACGATAAGCTGCTCCCGCCTCTGAAAGAAGGGGACAAGGTAAAAAAGCAGCAGATCGATCCGAAGCAGCATTTTACGCAGCCTCCGCCGCGTTTTACGGAAGCGCGTTTGGTTAAAGCGTTGGAAGAAATGGGCATCGGACGTCCGAGTACCTACGCTCCGACGCTCGAAACCATCCAAAAGCGTGGTTATGTGGCTATAGAGGAAAAGAAATTTGTGCCGACCGAGCTTGGCGAGCTGGTTATTCAGCTAATGATCGAATTTTTTCCGGAAATTCTGGACGTGGATTTTACCGCCCACATGGAAGAGGGACTGGACCACATCGAGGAAGGGAAAGAAGATTGGGTCCGCGTGCTGAGCGAGTTTTACGAGTCGTTCGAGAAGCGGCTTGAAGTGGCCGAAGAAGAAATGGAGAAGGTCGAGATTCAAGACGAGGTTTCCGATGAGATTTGCGAGAAATGCGGCCGCCATTTCGTCTACAAGATGGGGCGCTTCGGCAAGTTTCTGGCCTGCTCCGGTTTCCCGGATTGCCGCAATACGAAGCCGATCGTCAAGGATACCGGCGTCACCTGTCCGAATTGCCACGAAGGGAAAATCATCGAACGCCGCAGCAAAAAAGGACGCATTTTCTACGGATGCGACCGCTATCCGGAATGCGATTTCGTCTCGTGGGATAAACCTGTTGGCCACCCGTGTCCGAAGTGCGGCGCGATGCTCGTCGAAAAGCGAAACAAATCAGGAACGTTCACCCAATGCGTGTCCTGCGACTTTAGAGAAGAAGCGAAAGAAGAGCAAGATCAGGACTAACTTGTCATCTGGCTTCATATAGGAGGAACGGAAGTTGACTGTCGTACCGAAAGTGACTGTGATCGGCGCGGGCTTGGCTGGCAGCGAAGCTGCATGGCAAATCGCAAGCCAAGGCGTGCCGGTGGTTTTATATGAAATGCGTCCCGCGAAAAAAACGCCTGCGCACATTTCCGATCAATTCGCCGAGCTCGTCTGCAGCAATTCGCTACGGGCGAACGGATTGACAAATGCAGTGGGCGTATTGAAGGAAGAAATGCGCATCTTGAACTCGTTAATATTGCACGCAGCCGACAAGCATGCCGTTCCGGCCGGCGGGGCGCTTGCCGTCGACCGGGATGGCTTCTCGGGCGAGGTAACGTCCTTGCTGCGCAACCACCCGCTGATCGAGGTGCGCAACGAGGAGCTGGAGTCGCTTCCCGAAGGAATTGTCGTCGTTGCGACCGGACCGCTGACCTCGCCTGCGCTTTCCAAGCATTTGCAGGAGCTGACGGGCGAGGAGTACTTATACTTCTATGACGCGGCAGCGCCGATTGTGGAAAAAGAATCGATCGATATGAGCAAGGTTTACCTGGCCTCCCGTTATGATAAGGGTGAGGCAGCCTATTTGAACTGCCCGATGACCGAAGAGGAATTCACAGCGTTCTATGAAGCCTTGATCTCTGCGGAAACGGCGCCGGTGAAGGAGTTCGAGAAAGAAATTTATTTCGAAGGCTGCATGCCGATTGAAGTCATGGCGAAGCGCGGCCGGCAAACCGTCTTATTCGGTCCGATGAAGCCCGTTGGGCTAATTAATCCGCATACGGGCGAATTGCCTTACGCGGTCGTTCAGCTTCGTCAGGATAATGCGGCGGGCACGCTTTATAATTTAGTAGGCTTTCAGACCCACTTGAAGTGGGGCGAACAGAAACGGGTACTTTCCCTTATTCCCGGATTGGAAAACGCGGAGTTTGTCCGTTACGGCGTCATGCACCGCAATACGTTCATCAATTCGCCTAGGCTGCTGCGCCCTACGTACCAGTTCAAAGACCGGGACAATCTGTTCTTTGCCGGACAGATGACCGGCGTGGAAGGATACGTCGAATCGGCCGCTTCGGGCCTCCTTGCAGGCATGAACGCGGCGCGTTACGCCAAAGGTCAGGAGCTGTTCGTACTCCCTCCGGATACCGCGCTCGGCAGCATGGCGCAATACATCACGACGGCCGATTTCAAGCATTTTCAGCCGATGAACGCCAACTTCGGGCTGTTTGCGCCGCTTGACGAGAAGATCAAGAACAAGAAGCTTAAATACGAAAAAATTGCTATGCGAGCAATTGAGAAAATTCAGAATTTTTCACAAAACCTATACAATTCGCCTTGTAAATAAAACATGTACTGTGTTACGATAGATCCGAATATTATCTTGCTCCGCATCACGGAGCCCTCGCCAAACTAAGCTTGAAACAGCTTAGTTTTCGTCTTGTAGACAACTAAATTCTGCATCAATGAAGTTCCGGAAGCCCGCAGCGAGTGTTATTGTGGGCGGAAAAGCGCTTAATCCGAAGCTTTTCTTTACTATGGAGGAGGAATATCGGGCCCATGGAGCAATTTCACGCCACGACGATTTTTGCCGTCCGCCATCAGGGCAAGGGCGCTATTGCAGGGGACGGACAAGTGACCTTCGGCAACAGCATGGTCATGAAAAGTCAAGCCAAAAAAGTGAGAAGATTGTATCGCGGCAACGTCATAGCCGGGTTTGCCGGCTCGGTCGCCGATGCGATTACATTATTCGAGAAGTTCGAGGCGAAGCTGGAGGAGCATCACGGCAATTTGCAGCGCTCTGCCGTTGAACTGACCAAAGATTGGCGTCAGGATCGCGTGCTGCGCAGACTGGAAGCCATGATGATCGTGATGGACCGAAGCGGGCTACTGCTTTTGTCCGGCAACGGGGAAATCATCGAGCCGGACGACGGCATCCTGGCGATCGGTTCCGGGGGCAGCTTTGCGCTCGCCGCCGGCCGGGCGCTGCACCGTTATGCGCCGCAGATGAGCGCGAAGGAAATCGCCCATGCCGCGCTTACGATGGCGGCTGAGATTTGCGTGTTTACGAATCACAATATCATTGTCGAAGAAATCGAATGATCCAGGAGGTTATGACGTTGAAGCAAATAGCCTTAACCCCCAGAGAAATCGTAGCCGAATTGGATAAGTATATCGTCGGACAGAAGCAGGCCAAGAAGTCCGTTGCCGTCGCGCTGCGCAACCGGTACCGCCGGAGCCTGCTCGAAGAATCGCTCCGCGACGAGATCGCACCGAAGAACCTGCTAATGATCGGACCGACCGGTGTCGGCAAGACGGAAATTGCCCGCCGTATGGCAAAACTGGTCAATGCGCCGTTTATTAAAGTCGAGGCAACAAAATTCACGGAAGTCGGATACGTCGGACGCGATGTTGAGTCAATGGTCCGGGACTTGGTGGAAACGTCGATCCGCATGGTAAAAGCGGAGAAAACCGATAAGCTTAAGGACCGTGCGGAGCAAATGGTTAACGACCGGATCGTATCCATCCTTGTACCTAGTCCGTCCAAGAACCGGGGCCAGCGCAATCCGCTGGAAATGCTGTTTGGCCAGCAGAATGCAGGTCATACGGATACGGAGCCGGAGACCGATTCGTCGATTGCGTCCCAGAGGCAGGAAGTTAGGGAACGTCTTCTGCGCGGCGAGCTTGAGAATCAAGTGATCGAAATCGAGGTGGAGGATAGCTCTCCTTCGATGTTCGATATGCTGGCGGGACAGGGCAACGATCAGGCGGGAATGAATATGCAGGAGCTGTTCGGAAGCCTGATGCCGAAGCGGACGAAAAAGCGCAAGCTCCCGATCAAAGAAGCGCGCAAGGTGCTGCTTCAAGAGGAGGCCCAAAAGCTGCTGGATATGGACGAAGTGATCCAGGAAGCGGTGAAGCGAGCAGAGCAGGGAGGCATCATTTTCATCGACGAGATCGATAAGATATGCAGCTCCAGCCGCGGCAGTGGGCCGGACGTCTCACGTGAGGGCGTGCAGCGGGACATTTTGCCTATTGTCGAGGGATCGACCGTCATGACCAAATACGGCCCTGTAAAAACGGATTATATCCTGTTTGTGGCGGCAGGGGCATTCCATATCGCGAAACCGTCGGATTTGATTCCCGAGCTTCAGGGGCGTTTTCCGATCCGGGTCGAACTGAGCAGCTTATCGGAGCAGGACTTTGTGCTCATATTGAAAGAGCCGAAAAATGCGTTAACCAAACAATATACGGCACTGCTGGAAACGGAAGGAATTCGTGTCGAGTTTTCCGACGAAGCGATTCTGGAAATTGCCCGGATTGCCGCCGACGTGAATCAGAATACCGATAACATCGGCGCCCGCCGTCTGCATACCATTTTAGAGAAATTGCTGGAAGATTTGTCCTTCGAAGCGCCGGAAATCACGCTTGAGCAAATCGTAATCTCACCGGAGTATGTCAGAGAAAAACTGTCCGGTATCGTGCAGAACCGGGATCTCAGCCAGTACATTTTGTAATGTCAACTTGGAGGCAAGACTAATGACACTTTTGATGAAAACCAGAAGGCTGAATAAACTGCTGCAAAAGGAAGCGGGGAACCCGGTCAGCTTTATGGATATGGCCACGGTGCTGAGCGATATTTTGCAGGCGGAAATATTTGTCGTCAGTCGGAGAGGAAAGGTGCTGGGAAGCGCGTTCACAACGCCCGTATTCGAGGCCGGCGTGAACGAAACGGTGCTGCAGGAAAACCGGTTTCCGTCCGAATACAACCAGCTTTTGCTCAAGGTGGAGGAAACGTCCTCCAACCTGGAGGCAGGTAGCGAATTCGATATCTTTCGACAAATTTCGAATGATGCCGGCTTTTACATGACGATTGTTCCGATTATCGGAGGTGGCGAAAGGTTGGGAACGCTTGTTCTCACGAAACGCAACGGCATGTTTATCGATGACGATTTAATTTTGGCGGAATATGGTTCTACTGTTGTGGCGATGGAGATTTTGCGCGAAAAAGCGGAGCAGATTGAGATCGAAGCCCGGGGCAAAGCAGTCGTCCAGGTGGCGGTCGGTTCGTTATCCTTCAGCGAGCTGGAAGCGGTCGAACATATTTTCGAGCAGCTCGAAGGGTCGGAAGGACTCCTTGTAGCCAGTAAAATCGCGGATCGCGTAGGGATTACCCGTTCGGTCATTGTCAATGCCCTGCGCAAGCTGGAAAGCGCCGGTGTCATTGAAACGCGTTCGCTTGGCATGAAGGGAACGTACATTCGCGTTTTGAACGATCAATTGATGGCTGGCATCCAAAGTGTGAAAGCGTAGTCAGCATTCTCAAAAACGTGAAATATTTAACATTTCGGGCTCTATATGCAAATATAGGGCTTTTTTCATATTGTATTCACTTCCAAGATCTCTCAATATAGATGTAGTTCTCGTTTACTACATTTTACGACAAACCGTATTGTATTTTTTTTATGTTTAGATGTCGAAGGAAGGAGGATATTACGTTATCTTGTTGAATAACTAGATTCAGAATCATCCTTGGAAAGTGGGAGTCAACGCATGAATATTTTAAACAAGCCTTCATTTCAAACGCTGGAGCGTGCCCTTGATGCCGCCACACTTAGGCAAAAAGTGATTGCCGACAATGTGGCAAATGTCGACACGCCCTTTTTCAAACGTTCGGAAGTTCGTTTTGAAGAACTGCTGCAGCAGGAAATGAACGGAGCCGGGATTGAAGGGTATCGGACGGATCCGAGGCATTTTTATATCGGACGTCCGGCAAAGCCGGAACCGCAAATCGTTCGTGACAACCAATCCATGATTAACAACAACTTGAATAACGTCGATATCGATTACGAAATGGCGCTCATGGCCAAAAACCAACTTCGATACAACGTAATGGTCCAGCAAGTCAGCGGCGAGATCAAAAAAATCAGAACAGCTATCGGCGGGAGAGTGTAACGGATGAGACTTACAAACGGTTTTGACATCAGTTCTTCCGCACTAACGGCGCAGCGCTTTCGGATGGACGTTATTTCGTCCAACATCGCCAATGCGGATTCGACAAGAGCGCAGATGGTAAACGGCAAATGGGTCCCGTATCAGCGCAAACTGGTGTCTTTCGAACCAAAACAGCAAAATTTCGGCGAGTCGCTTGCCAATGCCATGTCCGGTAAAAATTCGGGAGCCGGGGACGGCGTACGGGTAACTCAAGTAATCCAAGATCCTTCTCCTTTTAGACAGCATTACGACCCGACGCATCCGGATGCGGACGAGAACGGCATGGTACTTTTGCCCAATGTGGACATTTTGAAAGAAATGGTCGATATGATCTCGGCTACCCGGTCCTACGAAGCCAACGTCACCGCACTGAACGCTTCCAAAGCTTTGATCGGGAAAGCGTTGGAAATCGGGAAATAGTTAACGAAAAGGAGTAATAACCATGATCGAATCCTTGAAATTGCAGCAGCCGCAGCAGATTGCCGGCGCCGTTCAACCCAAAATAACTAGCGCATCCGAAGTTACGGACCAATTCGGAAAATTTTTGAGCGACGCCATCGCCGATTTGAATAATAAGCAGTCCGCCGCCGATGCAATGAAAGGCCAGTTCGTCAAAGGAGAAATATCCGACGTGCATCAACTGATGATCGCCTCTGAAAAAGCGTCCTTGGGATTAGAGCTCACGGTTCAAGTGCGAAACAAAGTCATCGAGGCCTATCAAGAAATCATGAGAACGCAAATCTAATCTTCAAACGTACCTGAAGAGGGTTCATCAGATGGGGTGAAACAGTGAACGAAAATGTGCTCCAATATTGGAACCGAACGAAACAATATTGGAATCAATTCAGCAAAACGCAAAAGTGGACTGTTATCGCAACTGTGATTTTAGTCATACTGACGGTAGGTATTATTAGTTATAATTTTTCTAAAACCGAGTACGCCTTGGCTTATACGAACTTGCAGCCAAGCGACGCAGCGGCCATCAAAGCGTACTTGGACGGCGCCAAAATCCCGTATCAGCTCAGCGAAGACGGAAAAAGCATCGGCGTTCCGCGCAGTCAAGTCGCCAGTGTCAAACTTGCCGTCGAATCGCAAGGGTTGAACAAAAACGGCAACGTCGGCTATGGCGCCTTCAGTCAAAGCAGCACATTCGGTACCACGGACAGAGAATTCGATGTCAAATACGTCAATGCCGTTCAAGGCGAGCTGCAGCAGCTCATCAACTCGAACAATGCGATCGCAAGCTCGAAAGTATTGATCAGCTTGCCACAGGAAAGCTTGTTCTTGCGGAAGGGGGAGCAACCGGAGAAAGCATCGGCTTCCGTCGTGCTTGATATCAAGCCGGGCTACACGCTTGATCAGGCCAAGGTCGATACGATGTATAACTTGGTTTCTCACAGTATCAAAGGGCTGCCGGTCGAGAACATTACGATTTCCGATCAAAACGGCGATCTGCTTGAGTACTCCAAAGCGAACGGCAAAGTGAGCGGAGCTTCCAATCTTGCTTTGCAGCAGTTCGAAATCAACAACAAGTTCAGAAACGATGTGCAGCGCAACGTGCAACAAATGCTCGGCTCCATTCTCGGCCGGGACAAAGTGATCGTAAGTGTATTCTCTACGATGAACTTCGATCAGACGAGACGCAAAGAGCAACTGGTGACTGCGCCGAATACGGTAGACCAAACCGGGCTCGATATTTCCATTCAAGAGATCCAAAAGAACTATACGAGCGACGGCAGCGCAGGAACGTCCGGCGTACCGGGAACGGGCGCGACGGATGTGCCGGGATACCCAGGCAGCAGCAACAGCGGAAAGACGAATTCCGAAGAGCTGCAAAAAACGGTAAACCGGGAAGTCAACCGCATTACGAACGAAATTGAAATGACGCCTTACATAGTAAAAGATTTAAGCATTAACGTCGGCATTGAACCACCCGATCCGCAAAATCCGGCCTCGCTTTCGCCAGAAACGGTGAATGAGATCCGGAATATGCTCGTCAACGTCGTGCGTGCAGGCTTGGCCGATAACAAGCAACCGATAACGGATGCAGAGCTACTTAAAAAAGTAACCGTGTTTCCCCACACGTTCGCTAGAACGAACGAAAGCCAGGGAACGAGCACGAATTCGATGCTGCTCTACGGTGCACTCGGCGGACTGGCTCTCGCTTTGCTGGGCGGAGGCGCCTACTGGTTTATGCGCAGACGCAAGGCGCTGCAAGAGGAAGAAGAAGAGATCCTGGACGAGTCGCCGCGAGTGGAATTCCCGACCATCGATATCGATAACTTGAACAATGAAAATCAAGTGCGCAAGCAGCTGGAACAGCTTGCCAAGAAAAAACCGGAAGAATTTGTTAATCTGCTCCGCACTTGGTTAGTAGACGAATAGAGGTGTGCAACACTTGGCTAAAGTACAGCAACCGGGTTTAACGGGGCGACAAAAAGCCGCAATTCTTTTGATTAGTTTGGGTCCGGAAGTGTCCGCTCAAATTTTTAAACATCTGCGTGACGAAGAAATTGAGCAGCTCACTTTGGAAATAGCCAATGTCAGGAAAGTTGACAATGTCGAAAAAGAAGCGATCTTGGCAGAATTTCATCAAATTTGCTTAGCCCAAGAATTCATATCGCAAGGCGGTATTACGTATGCGAAAGAGATTTTGGAGAAAGCACTCGGATCTCAGAAAGCATTGGATATCATCAACCGGTTGACGGCGACGCTTCAAGTGAGACCTTTTGATTTTGCCCGGAAAGCCGATCCTGCTCAAATCTTGAACTTCATCCAGAATGAAAATTCGCAAACTATTGCTCTAGTTCTCGCTTACCTGCAGCCGGAGCAAGCCTCCATTATCCTGTCCTCGCTTCCGCAAGAGAAGCAGGCGGATGTGGCGAAGCGGGTTGCCTTGATGGACAGCACGTCGCCGGAGGTCATCAGCCAAGTCGAGCGGGTACTTGAGCAGAAACTGTCCGCAACGGTTACGCAGGACTATACGAATGCCGGCGGGATTTCGGCCGTCGTTCAAATTTTGAACGGCGTCGACCGCGGGACAGAGCGTACGATCCTCGATTCGCTCGAGATTCAGGATCCCGAGCTTGCCGAGGAAATCAAGAAGCGGATGTTCGTATTTGAAGACATCGTCAACATCGACAATCGCTCGATCCAACGGATTATCCGCGACATCGAGAATGCCGACCTCCAGTTGGCGCTTAAAGTGGCCAGTGAAGAAGTTCGGGAAGCCATTTTCAAAAACATGTCCAAGCGGATGGCCGAAACGTTCCGGGAAGAAATGGAGTACATGGGTCCGGTTCGGCTGCGTGACGTCGAAGAAGCACAAACACGCATCGTAGCTACGATTAGGCGTTTGGAAGAAGCCGGTGAAATCATCATCGCCCGTGGCGGAGGAGATGATATTATTGTCTAATGTCATCAAATCATTTCAATATGTAGCTATGGAAGACAGCAAGCTTGTAGAGCCTCCAGCTCCTCCCGTTCTCAAACAAGAACCGCTGCAAGACGGCGAACTGACGGAGGAACAACAGCTCGAGCTCGACAATCTGATGCAGATGAAGGACCAAATTCTTCAAGACGCCGAATCGTTTGCCGAAGAGCAAGTACGCGCCGCCATGGATGAGGCCGCAGCCATCAGACAACAGGCCCAAGCCGAGATTGAAGCTTGGTGGGACGAACGCAGACAGTTGGATCAGGAAACGATCGAGCAAGCGATGGACCGGGGCTTCGAGCAAGGCTACCAGGAAGGGCTGGCCAGAGCCGAAGCGGAGCTTCGCCAGCAATACGACACCATGCTGCAGGAAGCGTCGCAAATCTTGGAACAATCGTACATACTAAAGCAGCAGATCATTCAAGAGTCCGAACCGTTCTTGATCGAGCTCAGCTGCTCGATTGCCGAGAAAATCGTCGACCGCCAGCTGACGCTGCAATCCGAATGGGTTATCGAGCTAATCCAAAAGGTACTGTCACGGCGAAGAGAAAAGGGAATTATTGCGCTTTGCGTATCGCCTTCTCAATTCTCCTATATACAAGACGCACGAGAAGAACTTTTGTTGCACTTAGATTCGCAAGCGGAGCTACAAATTATTCCGGATGCTTCGGTACAAGATCGTGGATGCGTTATTCGGTCCTCCTTCGGAAGCATCGATGCCCGCATCGACACGCAGCTGAACGAAATCAAGAATGCGCTTCGGCAAGTGGCGCTGCGAAGCGAGGGATCTTAGATCATGCAGGTGCCATCCGCGCAGAAATACATAGAGCATTTAAGTCAAATCGACCCGGTGCGCGTAAACGGAAAAGTCACTCAAGTCATCGGATTAACGGTCGAATCGGAGGGACCGGATGCAAGCATCGGTGACGTATGCTACATCTATCCGCTCAAATCGAACCAGCCGCTCAAAGCGGAAGTTGTCGGCTTTAAGAACAACAAGGTTATTCTTATGCCGCTCGGCGAGCTTCATGCCATCGGTCCAGGTTGCGATGTGGTCGGCACCGGCAAACCGCTGACGGTGCAGGTAGGACACGAGCTGCTCGGCAAAGTGCTGGACGGGCTCGGGCAACCGCTCGACGGAACGTTTTTGCCATCGCGCATGACGCAATATTCTACTAATAATATACCTAGCAACCCGTTAAAACGGCCGCGCGTTTTAGATCCGATAAGCGTCGGCGTACGCTGCATCGACGGTCTGCTGACGATAGGCAAGGGACAGCGTGTCGGTATTTTCGCCGGGTCCGGCGTCGGAAAAAGTACGCTGATGGGAATGGTCGCCCGCAATACGTCAGCCGACGTGAATGTGATTGCGCTTATCGGAGAACGCGGCAGAGAGGTGCTCGATTTTATCGAACGCGATCTCGGTCCCGAAGGGCTGGCCCGATCGGTTGTCATTGTAGCAACGTCGGATCAACCGGCGCTCATCCGGATCAAGGGTGCGCTGATCGCTACGACGATCGCTGAATTTTTTCGCGATCGCGGGATGAATGTGATGCTAATGATGGACTCGGTGACCCGGTTTGCCATGGCACAGCGTGAAGTCGGCTTGGCGGTAGGCGAACCTCCTGCAACTCGCGGCTATACGCCTTCCGTATTTGCAACGCTTCCAAAGCTGCTGGAGCGGTCGGGCACCGGACCTAAGGGTTCTATTACGGCCTTTTACACGGTTCTTGTCGACGGGGATGATATGAATGAGCCAATTGCGGATGCTGTACGGGGAATACTGGATGGTCATATCGTGTTGAACCGTAACATAGCCAACCGCGGGCACTACCCCGCTATCGACGTTCTGGCCAGCGTTAGCCGGGTGATGAAAGAAATTGTTCCTCACGAGCAGCAGCTTGCGGCCGAGAACTTGAAAAGATTGCTATCTGTGTATAAAGATTCGGAAGATTTGATCAATATCGGGGCGTACCAGCGAGGATCAAATTCAGAAATTGATCAATCTCTCGACTCTATACAAGCGATATGGGATTATACGCGACAGCGCGTCACGGAGAAGCTGACATACGCGGAAGCGCAGGAAAGGCTAATTCGAGAATTTTACAGGGGATGAGAAGGAGCATGCGGTTTCGATACGCTTTTCAAAAAATCGTTGATTTGAAGATGAACGAGAAAACGCAAGCGGAATGGATGCTGTCCGAAGCGATCGGTAAAATGCGTGCGGAGGAATCTTCTCTGGCCGAGCTGGAGAAAGCCAAGCACGAGATGCAGGAGGAGCTGCATAAGTCTTCCAGCCAAGTAACGACGGTATCCAACCTGCTCATGCTGCAAAGTTACGTGAACCATATTGACGGTCGCATTCAGCTCAAGCATCGGGATGTGCAAGCAGCCAAAACGATCGTACAGCACAAACAGGATGATTTAACCGGTAAGATGATTGAAGAAAAAGTTTGGACGAAAGCGAAAGAAAGAGCGTTTCAGCATTTTTCCACCGAGGTTTTGAAGAAAGAGCAAAATCAGTTGGACGAAATGGCGACGAATCGTTTTAAACGGCTTTCGTAATTCATGAAAATGCGGGGAGGTGAGGAAGTGGCAAACACAGATACGGAGCAGTCCTCCTCTTACGGAGCTATGGAGCGGTTTTTAATATGGTTCCTTATCCCTTTTGTTTTTACAGCTGTACTGCTCGGCGTTCTGCTGACGATTTTCGATTATGATGTGATGAACAACGTTCTTCGGGCAGCCAATAAAATTCCTATCGTAAACAACATCATCCCGGATCCGAAAACGAAGGAGACGGCAGCCAATCCGGAAACGGCTCAACCCGCCGGGACCGAGTCGTCCGCTCCGGCACAGGAGAATGCGAATGCCGGCACGACGGCCAAGCTTCAGGAATTGGAGCAGGCGCTGAAAAAGGCGGAAGCCTCGCTGCAGCAGCGGGATGAGACGATAAAGGAATTGCAGCTCAAGAACAGTACATTGGAAGAAAGCGCAAAAAGCAAGACTTTGAGCGACGAGGAGTATGCGCATCAAATTCAACAGCTTGCTACCATGTATGCGAAGATGTCGCCGAGCAAATCGGCGCCGATTATGGAGAACTTGACCTCCAAAGAATTGGTTCTGGTGCTTGGGATGATGAAGCCGGACGAGCGCGTCAAGGTGCTGGAGAAGATGGACCCGAAGAAGGCTGCTGACGCCTCGATTCTGCTGAAGGATCAAACGAACGTAAGGGATACGGAGATTGCGGCCCTGCAGGAGCGCGTAAAGGAATTGGCGGCGCAGAGCAAGCAGCCTACGGACAAGCTGAGCAAAGACGATTTGGGCAGCACGTTTTCGAATATGACGCCCAAAAGTGCGGCTACTGTCTTGATGGAAATGCAGAAATCGAATCCCGACAAAGTGATCTCCATCTTGAGCTCTATGGATAGCGCCGGACGCTCCAGAATTTTGGCGGCCATATCGGATCAGTCCAAAGAAACCGCAGCGCTGATCTCGGCCCGACTGGTTCAATAAATACAATGGAAAGGAGGTGAAAAAAAGATGGAAATTTCGACACAAACTCCTGTGGCCGCATCTGCCGGGACATCCGCTGCCGGATCGAACGCTTCCGCCAGTACGGGGAGCACAGCCGGAGGGGCCGGATCCTTCTCGTCGGCTCTAAACGGAATGATGACAGGCGATGCTTCCGGAGCGGGAGCCAGCACGACAGGAACCGCCAGCTTGTCGGCACTTGCTCAGTTGATCGCTCCTTTGATTGCCGCGCTCCCGCAGATGGCGGATCAAGCTCAGGCTCAAACGGCTCAACAAATCGACGGCTTAATCCAACTTCTCGACTCGGCAAAAGGCGAGGATGCGAACGCGCTGATGAACAACCCGGATTTGCAAGCTTGGTTGTTGCAGCTTCAAGCGCTGCTGGCAGCACTTCCCTTGAATCAGCCTGAGAACAATCAAGCGGCCGTTCCAACAGGCGAAGGAAACAACGCGGAAGAGAGTGCGAATGCGCTTAATCCGCTGCTGTTTATTCCTTTGACGCCTGCTGTGGATACGCCTGCGGAGTCGAAGACCGATGAACTTGGCGCAATACAGCAGCCCAAAGCGCTGACGGCACAGGAAGCTGCCGCCATTTTGAAACAGTTAAAAGACCTGGTAGCGGAAGGAAAAACAGACACGAAACTTCAGCAAACCGTGAAAGAGTTGCCGGCTGTTCTGTTGTCGGCCGCGTCCAAATTAAGCGAACTGCAAAAATCAAGCGCCGATCAACGCCGTGTCTCTTCTACTATACAGACTGCAGTGACAGCGGAAGCAGCTTCGACTTCGGATGCCGGGAAGCTTGTCCAAGTGGTCTCCAGCCCGGTGCAAAAGCTCGAAGCGCTTACAGCAAAGGCCGCGATGGTTCAGCTTCATATGGATCCGCCGAAAGCCGACGAAGGACCTCTGTTTGAACCGTTAAACGCGGGAATGGCAGACGGAACGGAAAGTCAGCCGATGCCGCTGCACGAATACATTAAGCAGCAAGGCAATCATGCGCAGATAAAAGCGCCGGTTGTGCAGATGCAGGCAGCTACTTTTTCGGAGGACATGACGCAGTTTGTCGTTCGTTCCATATTTATGGGAACGTCGGCAGACGGGATAACCGAGGCTAAAATTTCGTTGTATCCTCAGCATCTCGGACACGTTGAAGTGAAGCTGACCATGCATAACGGACAACTGATTGCCCAGTTCGTAGCGGACAGCTTGGCCGGTAAGGAAATGCTGGAAAGTCAGTTGTCGCAGCTTAGAACAACATTGCAAAGCCAGGGTATCCAAGTGGAGAAGCTTGAAGTAAGCCAAAGCCAGAACTACCAGTCTGGCATGTTCCAGGAAGGACGCCAGCAGCAATCCGGACAATCCTCCAAGCAGCAGAAAGCGGCCAGCGGCCGAATTGCTGCGATGGAAGAAGACGAGCTGAAGGAAGAAGCGAAGACTTCGAGCACCGCAGGCAGCCTGGGAACCGGATCGATTGACGTTACGGCCTAAGCAAGCTTACACCGATGGAGCAGGGGGTGAAACCGTGCCCGATTCAAATGTCAGCACCAGGAACATATGGCCGTATTACGCCAAAGGAAATATTCAGAACGCCGGCAAAGGCGAGGAGAAAGGAAAATTGGGGCAAGACGAATTCCTTAAAATTCTCATGACCCAATTGCAAAACCAGGATCCGACGCAGCCGCTGCAGGATAAAGAATTCATTGCTCAGATGGCTCAATTTACATCCGTCGAGCAGCTTGCCAAAATGAGTTCGGAAATGAAAATGCTTCGGCAGTCGCTAGGATTTGCATCCAGTTTGATTGGTAAAAAGGTTACCTACACCTATGTTGACAAAAACAACAAATCTATCGTCAAAACCGGAACTGTGGAGTCCATCCTTATGAAGAAGGACGAGCAGTACGCAAAAATTAACGGCGACGAAGTGAAAATGGATCAGATCAGCCAAATTTCCAATCCGGAGGTAACTCCATGACGGATCGAATAACGGTTGGTCGCCTGTTTCCGAATGCCGTGGCGCCGCAGCCCGTACGACGAACGGACCCGGAACCGAGGGTTCAGACAACCTCGTTCGATACGATGCTGCAAAATCAACTCGTGCGTTTCAGTCATCACGCGGAAGAACGTTTGCGGCAGCGGGGCATTCAGCTAGGGCCCGAGCAGCTTGTCAAGCTCAACACCGCGATTGACAAAGCCGCGAGCAAAGGCGCAAAGGACTCGTTGATGCTGATCAACGATACCGCTCTGATCGTCAACATCAAGAATCGCACGGTAGTTACAGCCATGGACGGAGCATCGATGAAGGACAACGTATTTACCCAAATCGACTCGGCCATGATTATTTCGTAGCGATAGGCCGGCCCGAATTTCGGAGGCCGAGGTTGTGGACCGACTGAAACAACCGAATAACGAATGTGTTTTAAACTTTGCTGTAACTGTCGTTTATTACATCATCATTGACAACTGTTTTCATCCATTGATGCGCAGTTGCAATATGGGAGGATAACTATCGATGTTAAGATCGCTTTATTCCGGCGTTTCGGGTATGAGAGGCTTTCAGACGAAGCTTGACGTCATTGGTAACAACATCGCAAACGTGAATACGTACGGCTTCAAATCAAGTCGCGTAGCGTTCAAAGACATCATGAGCCAAAAGATTTCCGGCGTAACGGCCCCGACGGATACGGTTGGCGGCGTTAATGCCAAACAAATCGGACTTGGCGTGACGGTTGGCGCTATCGATACTCTCCACACCCCGGGCAGCGCCCAGACGACGAATAAAATAACGGATTTGCGTATTGACGGAGACGGGTTCTTCCTTGTGTCGCCAACTACTGATGTAAATGGGCAGCCGCTCCTTACACGTGCCGGTAACTTTGATCTGGATGCCCAACGTCGTCTCGTTACGGCGGACGGTATGTTTGTTTTGAACACCGGAGGTACAGCTGTGGCGCTGGAAGACACCGTTACCGCATTCTCGATTTCGCAGTCCGGCGAAATTATCGCCATCGGAGCTGACGGGGCTGCAACGCCGACCAATCAATTCATCGCCGTTGCCAAAGTAACAAATCCGGGCGGACTGGAGAAAATTGGAGGAAACTTGTACCGGACGACGCCAAACTCGAATACGGCAGAAATCGTTGTCGATGAGTCCACGGCAAACAACCCAGCCACGGGAACCGGCGCTATCATTTCCGGTCAGCTTGAAATGTCCAACGTGGATTTAACGTCCGAGTTTACGGAAATGATTGTCGCTCAGCGCGGCTTCCAGTCCAACTCGAGAATTATTACTACATCCGACGAAGTGCTTCAAGAAGTCGTCAATCTGAAACGATAGTTTGCTTCAAGGGGGAGTGATTCTCCCCCGATTTTATCCTTTCGGAGGTAACCGATGGTCCGCCTGACACGGCTTAATGGGAAAGCAATCGTTCTGAACGCGCTTTTGATCGAATCAATTGAAGAAACGCCGGACACGATGATCACGCTGGTGACCGGTAAAAAAATCATGGTGCTCGAGCCGGTGACGGAAGTAATGGACACCGTACACCGCTTTTTGCAAACCGTAGGTCTTGTCGGCGGTACGGTTAAGAGCCTGAATTCGGAGGGGTCGTAAGTTGTTTAAAAGCAGAATTTTCATAATGGTTGTTGCTATTCTTATTGCGATTACATTGATATTGACGGCTGCGTTCGTCCTGTGGAACTATATGGATAAAGCCAATCAGAACCCTCAAGAGCAGGCGCAAAGTTCTGCCCGCGATGTAAAACAAGCCAAAAAGCTGACCCCGGATGAGGTCAAGCAAAATACAGTCATCATGAAAGACGTGCTTACCAATTTGGCCGGGGGCAATGGCAAATTCATTAAATTGAGCTTTGCCTTTGAACTGGAAAATAAGAAGGCCAAGGAAGAGTTTGAGAAGTTGGACAGCCAAATGAAGGCCATTGTCATTCAAACGCTATCCGATATGACACCGGAGCAAGTATCGGGAAGCAAAGGCTTCGACAATCTCACTTCCGCCCTTATGAATAAAATGAACCCGCTTCTCCAATCGGGAAAAATGAATCAAATCTTGATTACGGATTTCGTACTCCAATAACTACATAGCATGATGCAGCAGTTCAAAGGAGGTGACGCTAATGGTTGATGTTCTTTCACAGAATGAGATTGACGCCCTGCTAGCGGCGCTTTCTTCAGGGGAAATGGATGCGGAGGAGCTTAAAAAGGAAGAGACGCAGAAAAAAATACGGGTGTACGATTTTAAACGTGCCGTACGTTTCTCCAAGGATCATATCCGGAGCTTAACCCGAATCCATGAAAACTTTGCCCGATATTTGACGACGTATTTTTCCGCTCAGCTTAGAACCTTTGTCCAGATTAACGTCGTGCAGGTCGAACAGCTGCCTTACGACGAGTTCATCCGGTCCATTCCGAAGATGACGATTCTCAACATCTTCGAGGCGGAGCCGCTGGAAGGCCGCATGGTGCTTGAGGTTCACCCGAACGTAGCCTTTGCGATGCTGGATCGGCTCTTAGGCGGAGCGGGGACATCGCCGACGAAAATCAATGCGTTGACCGAGATCGAGACCATTGTCATCGAACGGATTTTCAGCCGGGCCTTCGACAGTTTGCAGGAGGCTTGGAAGACAGTAATCGATTTGTCTCCGAGGCTGGAAGCGCTCGAAACGAATCCGCAATTTATGCAGATCGTATCGCCTAACGAAACGATCGCGCTGATCTCGCTCAGCACCAAAATCGGCGACACGACCGGGATGATCAACCTGTGTATTCCGCACGTCGTCATCGAACCGATTATGCCGAGACTATCGGTGCACCATTGGTTCGTTTCCCAGAAAAAAACAAGTGCGCCGGAGGAGCTGACGGCTCTGCAGTCCAGGCTGCATAAAGCGAAACTGCCGATTATCGCGGAACTGGGTTCTTCTCAAATTTCCGTAAGGGAGTTTTTGAACCTCAATGCCGGGGATGTCATCACGCTTGGCAAATCCGTGAATGAGCCGTTAGACATTCGCATAGGGGAAAAGTTGAAGTTTTACGGCAGTCCCGGGACGACGCGAGGCAAGCTGGCTGTCCAAATCAGCGAGATTGTCCAAGAAGAAGGAGTGGAAGAGAATGACGAATAACAAGGATTATTTGTCTCAAGAAGAGATTGATGCGCTATTGAGACAATCGGGCGATAGCGGCTCCTCCGCTATTTCCGAGTTTGTTCCTCAAGTAGAAGATTATTTGTCTTCTTTGGAGCAAGATGCGCTTGGCGAAATCGGAAACATTACATTCGGAAGCGCGGCTACTGCACTTTCCACCCTGCTTGGCAAAAAGGTGGATATTACGACTCCGAAAGTATCCATTATCGCTCAGTCTGAGCTCGCCGATGAGTTTCCGAAGCCGCACGTGGCTGTCCATGTGAACTACGTCGACGGTTTTCACGGAATCAACCTTCTGGTGATCAAAACCCGGGATGCCCAGGTTATCGCCGATTTGATGATGGGCGGAGACGGGACGGGACAAACGGAAGAGCTCAGCGAAATACATATCAGCGCGGTTCAGGAAGCGATGAACCAAATGATGGGCTCGTCCGCTACTTCCATGTCGACGATCTTCAACCGGTTTGTCAATATTTCGCCACCGGGAATCGACATATTAAATTTAGCGTCAGGGGAAGGAACTGCCTCCCTGCCTCCAGAAGATGTATTTATCAAAATCTCTTTCCGACTGACGATCGGCGATCTGATTGATTCGACCATCATGCAGCTGCTGCCGGTCCCTTTCGCCAGAGAGATGGTGTCTACTTTAATGGGAGGTGGAGATGCAATAGAGGAACCTGCACCGGCGCCTGCACAATCCGCGCCCGTTTCCCAACCGGCACCGGAGCAGCCAGCCTATGCCGCGCCGAGCGCCTTCGGACAAGATCCATATTCGCAGCCTCCGGCAGGGCATCAACCGCCGCCGCAGCACGGTTATCAGCAGCCAGCATACCAGCCGCCGATGACTCCGCCTGCAGCGCAAGCTTATCCGCCGCAGCCGGCCAACTACGGAGTTCCGACGGCAAGGGGAGTGAACGTCCAGCCGGCTCAATTCGCCAATTTCAGTCACCCGCAGCTGTCTCCTGCAGAAGATACGAACTTGAATCTGCTGCTGGACATCCCGCTTAAAGTGACGGTTGAACTGGGGCGTACGCATAAGGTCATTAAGGACATTCTCGAATTGTCTCAAGGATCGATCATCGAACTGGACAAGCTGGCCGGGGAACCTGTCGATATTTTAGTCAATAACAAATTGATCGCCAAAGGCGAAGTCGTCGTCATTGACGAAAACTTCGGTGTCCGCGTGACGGATATTGTGAATCAATGGGATCGGATTCAAAAATTACAATAAGAAATCAACCAACAAGATTACTTAAGCATCCTATAGGAGGAATGGTTACCCATGGCAAACCGTATTTTGATTGTAGACGACGCAGCATTTATGAGAATGATGATTCGCGATATTTTAACGAAAAACGGCTATGAAGTTGTCGGAGAAGCAAACGACGGCGCACAAGCGATTGAAAAATTTAAAGAGCTCCGCCCCGATCTGGTTACGATGGATATCACGATGCCGGAAATGGACGGTATCCATGCGCTTAAAGAAATCAAGAAGCTTGATGGAAATGCCAAGGTTATTATGTGCTCCGCTATGGGGCAGCAGGCTATGGTTATCGATGCGATCCAGGCAGGCGCCAAAGATTTCATCGTGAAGCCGTTTCAGGCGGACCGTGTTATTGAAGCAATCAAGAAAACCTTGGGATAATTTCAACCAGGGGTTAAACGATGGGTCTTGCGCAAATTGAAAGGAAAGTGAAATGTTGAGAAGACTCATAGCCAAGTTATCGTCCGGTGTTGCCATGGTTTGGATGCAAACAGCAGTATGGCCTGCTGCTGTTTGTTTCGCGGAATCAGAAAACCCGGCCCCCTCTGGGGCGGGAATGCTGGGAACACCGGATCGACTTGTAACGGAAGGCAGTTCAGGGGGCACGTTCTGGATGATCTTCCAAGTCCTTTTTTTTCTTCTACTTATTATCGGAATTTTTCTGGTAATCGTGAAGATGATTTCGCAGAAAAATAAATTTTTATCCGGGCGGTCGATACGTTCCTTGGGCGGACTGCCGCTCGGACAAAATAAATCGATTCAAGTTGTCGAAATCGGCCGTTCGCTTTATATCGTCGGAGTAGGGGAGAACATTCAGCTGCTCGAAAAGATCGAGGACGAAACCGAGGTCGCTTTGATTACGGAGCTGATGTCCTCCGGCCCGGCGTTTGCGGGCCCGACCTTCGATTCCATCGGAGGCTGGCTCAAAAAGCTTCGCAACAAGCCGGCAGTCGAAGAAGACATAGAAGTGACAGCCTCGTTCCAAGAGGTGTTTCACACAAAAATCCAGCATATGTCGGATCAGAAGAAACAAATGGAACAGCTGCTCAAGCAAGACACTAATTCAGATCGGTTGAATGATAAATGATGAAATTCAATAAGAGGCTCATTTTCCTGCTGATTCTTCTTGTTCTGTGCGGTTCGCTCGCAAGCCCTGCCTATGCGGCCGATCCGATTCCCGGCATCAACATCGATATCGGGACATCCGACAGTCCGCAGGGAGCTTCGAGCGCCATTACCATCGTGCTGCTGATTACCATTCTCAGCATCGCTCCGGCCATTCTGATTTTGATGACCAGCTTTACCCGAATCGTCATCGTGCTCGGCTTTGTCCGGACGTCGCTCGGTACGCAGCAAATGCCGCCGAATCAAATGCTGATCGGTCTTGCGTTATTTCTTACCTTTTTCATCATGGCGCCAACGCTTGGGGACATCAACCAAACGGCTGTGCAGCCATATCTTAAGGGAGAGCTGACCCAGACGGCAGCGCTGGAGAAAGCATCCGTTTCGATCAAGAAGTTCATGTTTCAGCATACCCGGGAGAAAGATTTAAAGCTGTTCCTGGATTACACCAAGGCGCCACGGCCCAGCGGAGTGGAAGATACGCCGCTTACGGCACTTGTTCCCGCTTATGCGATTAGCGAGTTAAAGACGGCGTTTCAGATGGGCTTTATGATCTTTATTCCGTTTTTGGTCATTGATATGGTCATTGCCAGTACGCTGATGGCGATGGGGATGATGATGCTGCCGCCGGTAATGATTTCGTTGCCGTTCAAAATCTTGCTGTTCATTCTTGTGGACGGTTGGTATCTCGTCGTTCGTTCGCTTCTGCTCAGTTACAATACATAGACGGACCAGCCGGGAGGAGAGCGCATTGAGCTCGGAATTTGTAATCAGATTAGCCGGAGAAGCGGTATACACCACGCTTAAAGCCAGCGCTCCGATGATGGTGCTGGCGCTGGCGGTCGGCTTGATCATCAGTGTGTTTCAAGCGACGACGCAAATCCAGGAGCAGACCCTTGCCTTTGTTCCGAAAATCGTCGTTGTGCTGCTTGCGATACTTATATTCGGTCCTTGGATCCTGACGACACTCGTTGATTTTACCTATAATCTGTTGAATAACCTGTATAAATACGTGGGATAGGTTGTGGGTGAAATGGAGTGGGTTTTGCAGTATCTTCCTGGATTTTTGTTGTTTTTTTGTCGGATTTCTTCGTTTTTTGTCGTTGCTCCCGTATTTGCGGCCCGTAATGTGCCGATGCAGCTGAAAGTAGGGCTATCGTTTTTCGTTGCTTTTATTACTTTCTTCAGCATTGGGCTGGCGACGCCTGTGGCTATGGATTCATTGTATATTCTTTCCGTTTTCCGGGAAGTGCTTGTGGGACTATGTCTGGGGTTCATAGCTTATATGTTCTTCCAGGTCGTTCAGATTTCCGGTTCGTTCATCGACCTTCAGATGGGGTTCGGTATAGCGAACGTGATCGATCCGCTGACAGGAGCGCAAAGTCCGATTCTGGGCAACTTGAAGTACATGATCGCCATGCTGTTGTTTTTAAGCTTCAACGGTCATCATTACTTGCTCGAAGGAATTATGCGAAGCTACGAATGGATTCCTTTGAATAACGATTTGTTTGTTAAAAATTATAACGGTCAGCTTTCGGACTTTATGCTGAAGACGTTCTCTCAAGTATTTGCCATAAGCTTTCAAATGGCGGCGCCGCTTGTCGTCGCGATGTTTCTGACCGATGTCGGTCTTGGGCTTCTCGCTCGGGTAGCCCCGCAGTTCAACATTTTCGTCATCGGGATTCCGGTGAAGATTATCGTTGGTTTTATTCTGCTGCTTCTCCTGTTTCCAGGGTACGAATTGATCTACAAAGAGAAATTCTCGACCATGCTGGAAACGATGGCCAAGTTTTTCGGATTGTTCGCTGGCAGTTAGCGTGTGAGGAGGCAGGCCGTGGCTGCATTACGTTTAAAGCTGGATTTGCAATTGTTCTCGGGAGAGAAAACGGAAGCGGCGACGCCTAAGAAAAAACAAGAAGCCCGCAAAAAAGGGCAAGTAGCCAAAAGCATGGAAGTGCCGGCCGCCTTCATCTTGTTTTTCTCCTTCTTATCGTTTTTCTTGTTCGGAGGCTACATGAAAGAGCGACTCGTCGGTTTGTTTCGCTCGATCTTCATCGATTTTCTCAATATGAACGTCACCATGGATAACAGTATGGTGTTATTCGAAAAGATCGCCACACAAATGTTGTTGATTCTCGGTCCGATTTTTTTGATCTCGATGGTCATCGGCGTTGTTGGAAATTATGTGCAGATCGGCTTTTTGTTTACGGGCGAACCGCTCATGATGAAGTTTAGCAAAATTAACCCCCTCGAAGGGGCGAAGCGGCTGTTCTCCATGCGGGCCATCGTCGATTTTCTAAAATCGGTGCTCAAGATGACGGTAATCGGAGTTGTTGTCTATACGACGTTAATGGCGGAAAAGGACAACATATTGCAGCTTGCGCGGCTGCCGTTGGAAGAAATCATCGCTTTCACTGCTTCCTTGACGCTGCAACTGGGGATTAAAATTGGATTGATACTGATCGTCATGTCAATTTTGGATTACATTTATCAGCGCTATGAGTATGAGAAGAGCTTGCGGATGTCCAAGCAGGATATTAAAGACGAATACAAGAAAACGGAAGGGGATCCGCTGATTAAAGGAAAGATCCGCGAGAAGCAGCGCCGCATGGCACTGCAGCGGATGATGCAGGACGTTCCTAAAGCGGACGTCGTCATCACGAACCCGACGCACTTTGCCGTCGCGCTTCAATACGATGCCTCCAAGATGCAGGCGCCTACCGTTATCGCCAAGGGGACCGATTACATCGCCTTGAAGATAAGGCAGATTGCCAAGGATAACGGCATCATAACGATGGAAAACAAACCGCTCGCCCGCGCGTTATACGCGCAGGTTGAGATCGGAGAATCGATACCGGCCGATATGTTTCAGGCCGTAGCCGAGGTGCTGGCATACGTATACAAAGTTAAAGGAAAAGCGAATTAATCCCGGAAAGGAGGACACCCTGCAATGAAAGCAAAAGACCTGGTCGTGCTGATCGGCGTGATCGGCATCGTTCTGATGATGGTCGTCCCGCTG
This sequence comes from Paenibacillus sp. A3, assembly GCF_001399685.1. Taxonomy (GTDB): domain Bacteria; phylum Bacillota; class Bacilli; order Paenibacillales; family NBRC-103111; genus Paenibacillus_G. The sequence continues at coordinate 25,333 of NZ_JTHN01000029.1, read as the reverse complement.
CCGATATGGTTGCTGGATGTCCTGCTGATTATCAACATATCGGCTGCTCTCATGATCATTTTGATCGGCATGAACACACAGGACGCGCTTCAGTTCTCCATCTTTCCGTCGCTCCTGCTCATCACCACCTTGTTCCGGCTTGCGCTGAACGTATCGACAACCAGAAACATTTTGGCCCATGGGGACGCGGGCAACGTGGTCAGCACCTTCGGATCGTTCGTTGCCCAGGGCAACATTGTCGTCGGTTTTGTGGTATTTATCATCTTGGTGCTGGTGCAGTTTATCGTCATTACCAAAGGCTCGGAGCGGGTTGCCGAGGTAGCCGCACGGTTTACGCTCGACGCGATGCCGGGGAAACAGATGAGTATCGACGCGGATTTGAACGCAGGGCTGATCAACGAACAGCAGGCCAGAGAACGACGCGAGAAAATTTCGCGTGAGGCCGACTTTTACGGCGCGATGGACGGTGCGAGCAAGTTCGTGAAAGGGGATGCGATCGCCGGCATTATCATGCTGCTGATCAATATCATCGGCGGCTTGATTATCGGAATGGCGATGAAAGGGATGTCGCTTAGTGAAGCGGGAGCGCTCTATTCGATCCTAACGATCGGGGACGGTCTCGTCAGTCAAATTCCGGCACTGCTGATCTCTACCGCAGCGGGGATTATCGTGACGAGGGCGGCTTCCGAAGGAAACTTGGCCCACGACTTGACATCGCAAATCTTTTCGTATCCGAAGCTGCTTTATATTGTAGCGGGAACGATTACGGCGCTGGGCATTTTCACGCCGATCCATCTGATCACTACATTGCCGATCGCTGCCATGCTTGCATTCGCAGCTTACAAAATGCAGCAGACGATGAACCGCAAGCAAGCCGCTGAAGTCCAGCTTGAGGAGGAACAGCAAATCGAAGAAGTACGAAGCCCCGAAAGTGTCATCGGCTTGCTGCAGGTTGATCCGATCGAGTTCGAATTCGGATACGGACTTATCCCGCTGGCGGATACGCAGCAGGGCGGCGACCTGCTCGATCGCGTAATCCTCATCCGCAGACAGTGCGCACTCGAGCTCGGAATCGTCGTGCCGGTGATCCGGATTCGCGATAACATTCAACTGCGACCGAACGAATATGTCATTAAAATTAAAGGCAATACGGTCGCACGCGGCGATTTGCTACTCGGTCACTATTTGGCGATGAGTCCAGGAATCGACGACGATTCGATTACCGGGATCGATACGCTGGAGCCGGCCTTCGGGCTGCCGGCGCTATGGATTGACGAACCGACGAAGGAACGGGCCGAGCTTTCCGGCTACACGGTTGTCGATCCGCCATCCGTCGTAGCAACGCATTTGACGGAAATTATTAAGAAGCACGCTCACGAGCTTCTGGGCCGTCAGGAAACGAAGGCGCTTATCGAGAACGTCAAGGAGAATCACCCGGCGCTGGTCGAGGATTTAATCCCGAACGTTCTGTCGATAGGCGACGTGCAAAAAGTGCTGGTCAAGCTGCTTCGCGAAAAAATATCCGTCCGCGATCTCGTCACCATTCTGGAGACGCTCGCCGATTACGGCACGTACACGAAGGATCCGGAAGTGCTGACGGAATATGTCCGGCAGGGATTATCCAGACAAATTACGCAGCAGTACACGACCGGCGGCGAGTCGTTGAAAGTTATTACGGTCGGGCCGACGCTCGAGAAAAAAATTGCGGAATCGGTACAGCAATCGGATCAGGGCAGCTATCTCGCGCTCGATCCGACGTCCAGCCAAGTGATCTATCAGAAGGTTACCGATCAAGTAACCAAGCTGCTTCAAGCAGGGCAGCAGCCGATCGTTCTCACCTCGCCCACCATACGCATGTACTTGAGGCAGCTGCTTGAACGCACGATGCAGGACATTCCGGTCTTATCTTACAGCGAGCTGGAACCGAGCGTTGAAATTCAGAGCATGGGGGTTGTTAATCTATGAGAGTAAAGCGATATGTCGTAGACTCCATGCCGGATGCCTTGCAAAAAATTCGCACGGACCTCGGAAAAGACGCTGTCATCATCAATACGAAAGAAATTCGTTCCGGCGGATTTCTCGGCATGTTTTCGAAGAAAAAGATCGAAGTGATCGCTGCCACGGATTCGGCGGCCGGAAGCGGACAGCCGGCTTCCGGCAGGTCGGCCACCGCTACCTTGGCGAAGCCGGCTGCCCCGGCGGCTAATGCGCTTGTGGGGAGTACGGCTGCAGCTGCCGCTTACGGGGTGCAGCGGGAACGGGAGCGGGAAGCGCAGCCGACGCTGTCGTTTCCCGAAGTGCCGGACGTGCTCCCGGCAAGCCCGCCTCCTCAGGCCGGCCCTGTTGGGGCACCGCCGGCATCCGTCAGCAGCAGAGCCAAGGAAGATACGCTGCTAGAAGAGATCAAGCAAATGAAAGAAATGATGCAGAAGCTTTCTTCACAGCGTATGCCCGAGGCAGCCCAAGATCCGGTCTTAGTGGAACTGGAGCGCCGGCTGCTCGATCAGGAGATCGACTCGCAGATGGTCCGGGAGCTTCTGGACCGGGTATCGGAGGAAGCCGAAACCGAAGACGTTCCGATCACGGAACAATTCGCTGTCCATTCTATCCGGACGCAGCTTCAAACGCTGCTTCAGCCGCAGGGCGGCAAAGGGATCGCTTCCGATACCCGAATCGCTCATTTTGTCGGGCCTACAGGCGTAGGCAAAACGACAACGATTGCCAAGCTGGCAGCCGAACAAGTGCTGAAGCACCGCCGCAAGGTCGGGTTCATCACCTCGGATACGTACCGCATCGCCGCGGTGGAGCAGCTCAAGACGTACGCCACCATTTTGAACGTTCCGCTTGAGGTTGTCTTTTCTCCGCTGGATTTGAACAAGGCACTCGAGAATTTGAAAGACTGTGATCTTATTTTTATGGATACGGCCGGTCGAAACTTCCGCAACGAGATGTACGTATCGGAGCTCAATGCGCTGCTTCAATCCGAAGGGAAGAGCGAAACGTTTCTGGTGCTCAGCTTAACGACCAAATATAAAGATATGAAGGCCATTACATACAACTTCAGCAAGTTCAAGTTAAATAAAGTATTGTTTACGAAAAGGGACGAGACCGATTCGTACGGCGCCGTCGTTAACCTAATCCGCGATTTCGGATTGCAGACTTCTTATATCGCCAACGGACAGAGCGTTCCCGACGATATCGAGGAGTTGAACGAGAGGCAGCTGATCGATTGGATTCTGGAGGATAACAACCATGAATGATCAGGCACAAGAGCTTCGGAATCTGATCAGGCATCGAGCCAACTCCGCAGTAAAGCCGACACGCATTCTCGCCGTTACAAGCGGTAAGGGCGGGGTCGGCAAATCGAACTTTACACTTAATTTTGCTCTTGCGCTTCAAAAAAAAGGGTTCAAGGTACTCGTTTTCGACGCCGATATCGGTCTGGCCAATATCGACGTGCTCATGGGCATTACGCCGAAGTACAATTTGTATCATTTGTTGAAAAAGGAAAAGACAATTTGGGACATCATTCATAAGGGCTATAACGATTTGCAATTTATTGCAGGAGGCTCAGGTTTCAACGACCTGATCCGGCTGTCCGAGGAACAATTGGATTATTTTCAAGAGCAAATCGGTCAGCTGAACGGACATGCGGACTTTATCATTTTCGATACGGGGGCCGGGTTGTCGAAAGAAACGCTCAAGTTTATCGTTGCCGCACAAGAAACGATCGTGGTGACGACGCCGGAGCCGACCTCGATTACCGACGCGTATGCCATTATTAAAATGGTAAGCGCGATGGATTACGACATTCGCTTCCGGCTGGTCGTCAATCGGGTGACCGATTGGCGGGAAGGCAGGCAAACCGCCGAAAAGATCAGCATGGTCGCCAAGCAATTTTTGAATCTGGACATTCCAACCATCGGCTACGTGCTTGATGATGCTGCGGTATCCAAAGCCGTAAAAAAGCAGGTGCCTTTTACCGTAGCTTTTCCGTCGAGCGGCGCATCCAAATCGATCTACGATCTGACCGATGATTTTATTGCGAACCAAAAGCCGGCGGACATGAGCTCGGGGGCGGTCAAAGGCTTCTTGAACCGAATGATTAAGCTGCTTAAATAAAAGAAAAGAGAACGTCCTCCGACCTTCAGATTTCAGACACAACGCAGAGGAGTGAAACGTATGCAGCCTTATGATGTGCTCGTGGTGGATGATTCGGTTTTTATGAGAAAAATCATCACCGACCTTATATCGGGGGACCCGGCGCTGCGGGTAGTAGGAACCGCAAAAAACGGCAAGGAAGCCGTCGAGCTGGTCAAAAAATTGAATCCCCATGCTGTCACCATGGATATTGAGATGCCGGAAATGAACGGGTTGGATGCGCTTCGCGCGATCATGAATGAGCACCCGGTTCCGGTCATCATGTTAAGCAGTCTGACCCAAGAAGGCGCGGCGGAGACCATCAAAGCGCTCGAATGGGGGGCTGTCGATTTCGTCGGAAAACCGTCGGGTTCGATTTCACTCGATTTGCATAAAGTCAAGCAACTGCTGCTCGAAAAACTGCACATCGCGGTAAAAACGAACATGCGCAAGCTGTCGCGTTCCGCGTTGAGCAGGCCGTCGCTGAAAGCGCCGGAGATGCCGAAAGATCCGCGGCCGTTCTCGGAACCGGCCCCAAGAATGGAACGGCGCCCCGCTACAGGTACGGCAGGATTCGAACATATCGTCGCCATCGGCACCTCGACCGGGGGGCCTCGGGCGCTGCACCAGGTGTTGTCCGATTTCCCGGAGCACTTTCCCGCTCCGGTCGTTATCGTCCAGCATATGCCTCCTAACTTTACCAAGTCGCTGGCGCAGCGGCTCGATTCCGTTTCAAGGCTGCGGGTGGTTGAGGCGGAAGCCGGCATGATTCTGGAGAGCGGCACCGCTTATGTCGCTCCTGGCGGCTATCATATGACCGTAGCCCGCAATGGGAACCATTCTTACAAGATCCATCTGACAAAAGAAGATCCGCGCGGCGGACACCGGCCGTCGGTCGACGTGCTTTTCGAATCGCTGCTGCCGATGAGGGAGCTTAAACGCCACATCGTACTTATGACCGGTATGGGCTCCGACGGAGCCAAAGGGATGCTGGCGCTGAAGCAATCCGGAGCCGTAACGACGATCGCCGAATCGGAGGACACCTGCATCGTTTACGGGATGCCCCGTGCGGCGGTGGAGCTGAATTGCGTAACGCATGTGCTCCCCCAGCAAGAAATTACCGCGAAGCTGGTACAAGCCGTCGCCCGCGAGCCCTGACTTCCGGGTAAGCTTTGATAGAACAATTACTCTGATGGAGGTGTAGATATGGAAATGAATCAATACCTCTCGATGTTTATCGATGAGTCGAGAGATCACTTGCAAGCGATGAACGAACAGATGCTCAGTCTGGAGAGCAGCCCGGAAGACATCACGATCGTGCAAAATATTTTTCGGTCGGCACATACGTTGAAAGGAATGTCGGCGACGATGGGATTCGAGGATCTGGCGTCGCTGACTCACGAGATGGAGAATGTGCTGGACCTCGTCCGCAACCATAAGCTGAAGATGGATTCGTTTATTTTCGACTGCCTGTTCAAAAGTCTGGATTCCTTGGAATCCATGGTGGAGGACATCATTCAGGGCGGCACAGGCCAAGCGGACGTAACCGAAATCGTTGCCGCGCTCAAGTCCATCGTTTCCGGCGATTACACCAAGGGTGGCGCAGCCGGAGGCGCGACGGCCAAAGCGGTGCAGACAACCGTCGCCGGGGGAGAGCTTGACGAATTTCAATATTCGATTCTTCAGCAGTCCATCGAAGCGGGCATTCCCGTACTTCGCCTCGAAGTAACGGTTCGACAAGATTGCGTGTTAAAAGCGGCGCGCGCTTATATGGTATTCAACGTGCTTGAACAGAACGGAGAGGTCATCAAGTCCAACCCTTCCGTTGAAGATATCGAGCAGGAGCGATTCGATCAATCGTTCGTCGTTTATTACATATCCCAAATTGACACCGACGAGCTGCAAAAGCAAGTCGCGAGCGTGTCCGAAATCGATAAAGTAGACGTCATCGTTTTGGATCAGGCCAAGCTGACGGAGCTCATGACTCCGCCTTCCGGGTCGAATGCAGCGGCCGCACAAGCGCAGGCACAAGCCGAGACAGCCGCCGCATCGACGCAGGAAGCGCCGAAGCAGGAAGCCAAAAAAGCACCTGCCGCAGGAGGTGCCCCTGTAGCCGGACGCACGATCCGCGTCGACATCGAGCGGCTCGATACGCTGATGAACCTGTTCAGCGAGCTGCTGATCGACCGGGTACGGTTGGAGCAGCTTGCCAGCGAAATTCGCCGCAGCGAACTGACGGAAACCGTCGAGCATATGTCCAGGGTCAGCAGCGATTTGCAAAATATCGTACTGAAGCTGCGCATGGTGCCGATCGATACCGTCTTTAACCGTTTCCCGCGTATGATCCGGGATGTCGCGAAGACGCTGGACAAAAAGGTAGATCTGATCATCACCGGCGCCGATACCGAATTGGACCGGACGGTCATCGACGAAATCGGCGATCCGTTGGTGCACTTGCTCCGGAATGCCGTCGACCATGGCGTGGAGCCGGCTGCCGACCGCGTTGCCCTCGGAAAGCCTGAGACCGGAACGATTCATCTGCGCGCGTATCATAGCGGAAACCATGTGTTTATCGAGATCGAGGAAGACGGACGCGGCATCAACCGGGACAAAGTGTTGAAAAAAGCTCTGGAAAACAACGTATTGACCAAGGAACAAGCCGAGCGCATTACGGATGACGAGGTCAATCAGTTGATTTTTGCTTCCGGCTTCAGCACGGCGGATAAAATATCGGATATTTCCGGCCGCGGGGTCGGACTTGATGTCGTGAAGACGAAGATTCAAAGTCTCGGCGGACAAGTCCAAGTTGATTCGGAATGGGGGAAAGGCTCTAAATTTTCCGTTCAGCTGCCGCTGACGCTGTCGATTATCTCGGCGATGCTGATCCGGCTCAATAACGAGAAGTACGCTATTCCGCTTTCTTCCATTGTGGAAACGATGGCTGTCCGTAAAGAACAGATTCGCTCGGTTCACGGCAATCGCATGGTCGAGTACCGTACCGGGGTTATCCCGCTCGTATCCTTGGCCGATCTGTTCGATGTGCCGGGAGGAACGAACATTTCCGAGAACGAAACGCAAGTGGTCATCATACGCAAAGGCGACAAAATGGCGGCGCTCGTCGTCGACGAATTTATCGGCCAGCAGGAAATCGTGCTGAAGACGCTCGGCAAATATTTGACCAAGCTGTTTGCGGTTTCCGGCGCAACCATTCTGGGAGACGGACAAGTCGCGTTAATTATCGATACGAATGCCTTGATTAAATAGCGGGACGCAAAGACGGCTACATTCACGCGATAACTTAAGGAGGCTGCGAGCATGGGAGAAGAATTGAAAGTCATTGTGTTTACTTTAGGAAAGGAAGAATACGGGGTAGAGGTCGAGAAGGTCCGCACCATTGAACGGATGCAGCCGATGACCCGAGTTCCGAAAACGCCTGAATTTGTCAAAGGCGTCATCAATTTGCGCGGCGTTGTTACCCCCGTCATCGATTTGCGCGGCCGCTTCGGATTTCCGGAGACCGAGTATACCGACAACTCGCGGATCATTATCGTTGCCGTCGGCGACATCGAAGTCGGCCTGATTGTCGATTCGGCCAACGATGTCATCGATGTGGATTCGGATCATATCGACGATCCGCCGGAAATCGTAGGCGGCATTAAGGCTAAGTACCTTCACGGGATTGCCAAAGTAGGCGAAAGCCGATTGCTTGTGCTGCTGAACCTGAAGGAAGTATTGACCAAGAGCGAGATCGTTCAACTGGAGAATGTAGAGGAGTAGGCCTAGTGGAAGCATTTAATTCTTTTGCCGATTTTCAAATGGATGTGCTGAAGGAAGTCGGAAATATCGGTGCCGGACATGCGGCTACTGCGCTCTCGCAGCTGCTCGATAAGCCTGTGGATATGCTTGTGCCCAAAGTGCGAATGGTTCCTTTCGAGGAAATCGCGGACAGCGTAGGAGGAGCCGAGGAAGCCGTTATCGCTATATTTCTGAGGGTCGAAGGGGAAACGCCGGGAAATTTATTCTTTATTCTGAAGTTCGAGTCGGCCAAGAAGCTTCTTCGCAACTTGGTCGGAATGGACGGGGTGGAAGGCGAAGAGTACTCCGAAATGGAGTTGTCCGCGCTCAACGAGATCGGCAACATTTTGGCGGGCTCGTACTTGTCGTCCCTGGCGGATTTCACACAGCTGAACATGCAGCCGACTGTTCCTTCGCTTGCGATTGATATGGCGGGAGCGATTCTGAGCTACGGCCTGCTCCAATTCGGCCAAATGGGAGACCAGGCGCTCTTGATCGACACGAAGTTTCTGGATGGAAGCGACGAGGTGGAAGGGCATTTCTTCCTCATTCCGGATCCGGAGTCCTTCGAACGTATTTTCGTTGCTTTGGGAGTGCATACTCCATGATCCAAGACAATCTGATTAAAGTAGGAATGGCCGACCTGAACGTCGCTCACTTGACCGGTGTGCTCAAGACGACGGGGCTCGGTTCCTGCGTGGGTGTTACCTTGTTCGATGCCAAGGCCAAAGTAGCCGGAATGGCCCACGTCATGCTGCCGACCTCGGATATTGCCAGAGAAGGAAAGCTGAACATCGCGAAATATGCAGATACGGCAATCCCCGAAATGATTCGCCTGATGGAGGATCTTGGGGCTCAAGTGAAGCGCATGGTTGCCAAAATGGCCGGTGGAGCACAAATGTTCGCATTCGGTTCCCAATCGGACACGATGCGGATCGGACCGCGGAATGTCGAGTCCTGCAAGGAAATGCTCAGCCGTTACCAAATCCCGATTATTGCCGAAGATACCGGCGGCAATTACGGGCGAACCATCGAATTCGACTGCGAATCCGGTATGCTCATGATTCGCAGCGTACAACACGGAGTGAAGGAATTGTAAACCTATGATCGGATCGATACGTTGGAACTTTATCGTAGGAGCCGCGGCATTCGTCATTACCTTTGCATTGTCGATAACCGACAATATTTGGCTGACTACCTTGATTCGCAGCTTCTACAGCTTTGTCCTGATGTTTGTAATCGTATTTTTGTTCCGTTGGTTGCTTGGCACGGTTGCCGGATTGGCGGGCGCTCCGATTCCTGAGCATTCGGAAGAAGAGGATGAGCTTAAAGGAACGGCGGTCGATGTTGTAACGCCCGATCAGGATGCGGAGCTGCATCAGATGCTGAAACCGTCGCCGGGTCTGAAGGACGCCGCGGAGACCGATTTTTCCCCGCTGAATCCACCGAAGCTCTCAACGAAGATACAAGGGAGTCCTGACGAATTGGCACAGGCGGTTCGCCGAATGTCTGAAGAATAAGGATGGTGACCATCTGTCATGATCGCGCAAAAATCCCATTTGGCGAATATCGATGTTTGGAAGCAATGGAGAGAAGACAGACAATTGAAAGCGAAGCAGGCGCTTATCGAAACGTATTTGCCGCTCGTGGATTACGTTTCGGGTCGTCTTTCCATAGGTCTGCCAAAAAACGTTTCGAAAGAAGATTTATCCAGCTGCGGTATTATGGGCTTGATCGATGCCATCGAAAAGTTCGACTACGAGCGGGGACTGCAATTTGAAACGTATGCCTCCTGGCGCATTCGCGGAGCGATGATCGACGGGCTCCGTCAAGGCGATTGGGTTCCCCGTTCCGTGAGGGAGAAGGCCAAGAAGATCGAGGACGCTTATCAAAAGCTCGAACAGCAATACTTGCGTTCCGTAACCGATAGCGAAATCAGCTCTTATCTGGATGTCAGCGAGCAGGAGTTTCAACAGATGGTACAGGAGATCGCAGTGACGACCGTCTGTTCGATCGACGATCCTATCCGGGAGGAAGATTCGGAGACGCGGCTTTCTTTGTTAATTGACGAAAAGGCGAAAAGTCCGGAATCCAAAGTAAATGAAGTCTACTTAAAAGAAACATTAGCTAAAGCTATCGAACGATTGACGGAAAAAGAGCGGACCGTCGTATCCCTCTTTTATTACGAAGAATTGTCTTTAAGCGAGATCGCCGAAGTCATGAATCTTTCCCCATCCAGAATATCACAGCTGCACTCAAAAGCGATTCTGCGGTTAAAAGGTTCTTTGAGCCGTCATAAGTCGCAGCTATTTTATGACTAAGTGGTCGGAAAGTGGGGAGAATGATGGCCGATCTGGCGATGCCGCTCAGCTATTATATGGATATTTCGTTGTCCGACGACAAGCTGTTCGCTTACCTCAAGTTTGCGAATTGCGAGGATTCGTTCCGCGTTAACAAAGGACAGCTTATGGAATTGATTGCCTCATATCACATCGTATACGGCATAGATGAGGAGAAAATCGCCGCGATCGTAGACGATCCGAAGGCTTTCTTCTTCTCTCAGACGGTGATCGCCAAAGGCGATGCGCCGAACAACGGTCAGGACGGGCGTGTCCAGATGATGTACGATTTGGACGACAAATCCAAACGCCCGGCCGAGCTGGAGGACGGCAAGGTCGATTATAAAGAAGTGACAACGATCCATAATGTGAAAAAGGGACAATTGATCGCCCAAAAAATTCCGGCCGCCTTAGGTGTCCCGGGACGTGCGGTAACCGGGGAAACGCTTTTTGCGAAGGACGGGAAGGATGCGCGCCTCAAGCTCGGCAAAAATGTCGTGACCGATCCGGAGCAGACGGCCATTTATGCAGCCATTGACGGAATGGTCACCAAGACGGACCGGGATAAAATCAATGTGTTTCCGATCTTTGAAGTGAACGGGGATGTCGACTATAATGTCGGAAATATTGATTTTGTCGGGTCCGTCGTCATCCGCGGCAACGTGCTGCCGGGCTTTCGCATCAAAGCGGCGGGAGATATCCGCATTACGGGCAGTGTGGACGCCGCAGAGTTGGAGGCAGCCGGCTCCATCGAGATCAGCGCGGGAATCCTTGGGCATAACAAAGGAACGATTCGTGCCGGAAAACGGGTAAAAAGCTCTTTCATCCAGGATGCCAACGTCGCAGCGGGAGAAGAAGTGCTGGTCAGCCAGAGCATTATGCACTCGCAGGTACGCGCCGGCAATCAAGTTGTATGCAAAGGCACCAAGGGACTGATTGTCGGAGGAATGATTCAAGCGGGCGACGCGGTCATTGCCCGGACGATCGGCAACTCCATGTCGACCGCTACAGTCATCGAAGTCGGGGTCCTGCCGGAGCTCCGCAACGAGCTTCAGCAGCTTCGCATCCAGCAAAGAGCTTTGAGCGAGAACCTGGATAAGACGGATAAGGCGCTTGTGCTGCTCGACCAATTGGCAGCCGCGGGACAGCTTGGGCCGGACAAAGTGGCGATGCGGGTTAAGCTGAACCATACCAAGAAACAGGTTACGGAAGAAATTGCGAGCTCCAGAGAGCGAATGTTGGAAATTGAGAGATCGCTTGAGGACTCGGAAAAAGCAAAGGTCGAAGTCATGGCCAACGCCTACAGCGGAACGAAAATCGTGATCGGCCGATATACCAAATTCATTAAAGATACTTCTCCCCGCGTTAGGTTTCAATTGATCGACGGAGATATCGCGATGCTTCCTATCGTATAAAGGCTGACGTACGCGTACAGCTCGAAGGAGGGTATGCCGGTGAGCATGAAACCGGTTGAAATGCAGTTTGCGCTTCATAAGAACGACGAAGCCGGTCTGAAGCAGCATCAAATGGTGCAAAAGCGAGTGGAAGACCAGGCCATGCTGAACAGCTCCAACGAGAAGACGACGATAAAAGAGCGTCAGATCAGCGCCAAGACGGAGGAAACCGGTCAAGCTTCGATCAAAGACGATCAGTCGGGCCGTTCGGGAGAACGGGACTCCCGAGGGGGCGGAGGGGCCAAGAAGTCGGCCGAGGAAGCCAAACAGGCGCAGGGCGGCACCGGACCGGAGCATCCGTTCAAGGGGCATCATATCGACTTGACCTTATAACTATTTTGTTGTGAAACTAGGTGAATGCAATTGGACCAACCTTGGGTATACATCGTGCTGGTCGGGCTTCTAATCGTGGTCTATGCAAAGATTATCCCGCGAAAATCGGAAGGAACTGCCAAGTCCGACGGCGCCATCGTAAAAGAGATGGAGCAGGCGATGGATCACTTGGCTATGGAGCTTGAGGAGCAGAACAAAGCGCTGATCGAGATGTTCTCCGGGACGAAACAAACTTACGAGGAGCAGGCGGCTAAACTGACCTTGCGTGTGGAAACGCTTGAAAAGCAATGTCAGGAGCTGCGGCACGAACTGAACAGACTGACGTTCTCGGAAGAGCAGCGGCGTCTATCCCTTCAAGCGGAAGCGTCGAAGCCGGGAGAGTCGTTGGGAGCGAGCGCCGGGGCCGCGGTATCGCCGGCGGCTTATACGGAACCTGCCGCACCCGACCCGCAGCCGGAAGCAGCGAACAAAGCTGCGATGAATATGAAGGTGCGTTACGGCGAGCTGTTCGAATTGTACGAGTCCGGCAAATCGACGGACTATATCGCCAAGAAGCTGGGTATGAACAAAGGGGAAATCAGTCTGATCCTGCAGCTTGCCAAACAGGAGGAACGGTCGAATGCTTAAGAACAAATCGCTTCTGTACGGGCTCGGCATCGGTTTGATTTTGGGTGCCATTCTGCTTCAGCTGATGAATGCGGTTGCTCCGTCGAGCAGCGCCGCTTCCAAGCAGCCCGCGGCAGGACAGGCGCCCGAGGAGATGGATCGCGTCCGGCTTAAGGAAGTTGCTTCTACCTATTTTAATGTGTACGACAAAAGTCAAAAGCTGTACGACCAGCCGCAGGTCGATGCCTTGATCGCGCAGAAGCTGAAAGAAGAGAGGGACAAGCAAGCCGCACAGCCGCAGTCTGCCGCGCCCGATAAGGAAACGTACATTTATGTCTCCAAAGGCATGACTGCGGCCCAAGTTGCCGATTTGCTGCAGCAGAGCGGCGTTATTGCCGACCGGAACGCCTTCGTAGATACGATGAAGCAAAAGCAGATGAACGACAAAATCATCTCGGGCCTACATGTATTTAAGGGGCCTCTCGAGCTGACGCAAGTCATTGCCAACTTAACGACACAATAAAAAGGTCAGACTCGGGCAGTTGGGGTCTGAATTTGTCTTTTTTCGTCGGACTGCCGCAGGTGTTGCATACGGTTGTCAGTTATGGTATAGTAATTTTCGGTGTTAAAAACCACACGTCGGTTAATTCCGGTAATGGTGCTCCCACTGGCTTCAACAGATGCTTTCTTAAGCGTCTTGGTCAAGGAGTTTTACCGGGAGATGCGATCGGCGGAGGAAACCACAAAAAACCAATTTAGAGGAGGTGCGTGAGGATGGCAGTTATCTCCATGAAACAGCTGCTCGAAGCTGGGGTACACTTCGGTCACCAAACCCGTCGTTGGAACCCGAAAATGGATCGATACATCTTCACCGAAAGAAACGGAATTTACATCATCGACCTGCAAAAAACGGTCAAAAAAGTTGAGGAAGCTTACAACTTCGTCAAGTCCGTAGCCGCAGAGAACGGCACGATCTTGTTCGTAGGTACGAAAAAGCAAGCTCAAGATTCGGTTAAAGAAGAAGCTGAGCGTTGCGGAATGTACTACATCAACCAACGTTGGCTCGGCGGTACGCTGACTAACTTCCAAACAATCCAAAAACGGATCAACCGTTTGCACGAGCTGGAAAAATGGGAGCAAGACGGCACGTTCGAAGTGCTGCCGAAAAAAGAAGTTATCATTCTTCGCAAAGAAAAAGATCGTCTTGAGAAATTCTTGGGCGGTATCTCCCATATGAAAGGTCTGCCGAGCGCACTGTTCGTCATCGACCCGCGCAAAGAGCGCATCGCCGTTGCGGAAGCACGCAAGCTTGGTATTCCGATCGTTGGTATCGTAGACACGAACTGCGATCCGGACGAAATCGACTACGTGATCCCGGGTAACGACGACGCGATCCGTGCCGTGAAATTGCTGACGGCTAAAATTGCTGACGCGGTTATCGAAGCTCACCAAGGCGAAGAGACTTCAGCTTAATGCATTGAATACGAGAAAGGGTGGTTTAAAGGTGCAAAATCCTTTCACCGCCCTTTTTTTGGGAATACATATTACATTCCAAGGAGGCCAAATCATGGCAGTTAGTGCAGCAGCAGTAAAAGAATTGCGCGAAAAAACAGGAGCAGGCATGCTCGATTGTAAAAAAGCATTGGAAGAAGCAAACGGCGACTTGACAAAAGCTGCTGAAATTTTGCGTGAAAAAGGTCTTTCCGCAGCGGCCAACAAAGCAGGCCGCGTCGCAACGGAAGGCATGATCGAGTCCTACATTCACGCTGGCGGCAAAATCGGCGTATTGGTTGAAGTAAACAGCGAAACTGACTTCGTGGCGAAAAACGAGCAGTTTAGAACGTTTGTACGCGACGTTGCTCTGCACATCGCAGCTTCCAACCCGAAATTCCTTCGCCGTGACGAAGTTCCGCAAGAAGCGCTGGACAAAGAGCGCGAAATCTTGACGAACCAAGCGCTGAACGAAGGCAAGCCGGAAAAAATCGTCGAGAAAATCGTCGAAGGCCGTCTGGCGAAATACTACGAGGAATACTGCCTGCTTGAGCAGCCTTTCGTTAAAGACCCGGACAAAACCGTAGAAGAAGTATTGAAAGAAAACATCGCAACGATCGGCGAAAACTTGTCGATCCGCCGCTTCGTTCGTTTCGAGCTCGGAGAAGGCCTGGAGAAGAAACAAGAAAACTTCGCTGAAGAAGTTATGTCCCAAGTTAAACTGTAATTCAACAAGATAAATGCAAGGTAACGAGGAACACGCTGTGTTCCTTGTTTTTTAAAAGAAAGCTTTAGCGGTCTGATCGAAATGGAGGGGTTGGAGCTTGGAACGTCCGATTTATAAAAGAGTCATTTTGAAATTAAGCGGAGAAGCGTTAGCCGGACAACAAGGTTACGGCATCGACTCCGAGATGATTTCGTCCATCGCCCAGCAGGTGAAGGAAGTAGTGGATCTTCAGGTGGAAGTCGCCATCGTCGTTGGCGGCGGCAACATCTGGCGCGGCATTGCCGGAAGCGCAAAAGGCATTGACCGGGCAACCGCAGACTACATGGGTATGCTGGCTACGGTGATGAACTCGCTGGCGCTGCAGGATGCGCTGGAAACGATCGGCGTACCGACACGAGTACAAACGTCCATCACGATGCAGCAGGTTGCAGAACCGTACATCCGCAGAAGAGCGATCCGGCACTTGGAAAAGGGCAGGGTTGTCATTTTTGCGGCAGGAACGGGCAATCCGTATTTCTCGACGGATACGACCGCGGCGCTGAGAGCAGCCGAAATCGAAGCGGAAGTGATCTTGATGGCGAAGAACAAAGTCGACGGCGTCTACACCGCCGATCCGTTCAAAGACGCCACCGCGCAAAAATTCGAAACGCTGACCTACCTCGAAGTGCTTAACAAAAACCTTGGCGTTATGGACTCGACCGCATCCTCCTTATGCATGGACAACAATATTCCGCTGGTCGTCTTCTCGATTACGGAAAGCGGCAATATCAAGCGCGTCGTAGTTGGGGAGAAGATCGGCACGATCGTAAAAGGGAGTGTGTAATCTATGCCGCAATCCATTAAAAAAAGTGCGGAAGAACGCATGGAGAAAGCGATCGGCGCGCTGAAGAAGGAGCTGGCTTCGCTTCGTGCGGGGCGTGCGACTCCTGCCCTGCTGGATCGCGTTCAAGTCGAATACTACGGTTCTATGACACCGGTCAACCAGCTGGCGAACATCAATACGCCGGATTCCCGCACGCTGATGATTCAGCCGTGGGACAAAAGCTCGGTTGCCGCTATCGAAAAAGCGATTATGAAATCCGATCTCGGATTGACGCCATCCAACGACGGCAGCGCGATCCGTATCGTCATTCCGGCTTTGACGGAAGAACGCCGTTCCGAGCTCGTCAAAATGACGCGCAAGTTCGGCGAAGAAGCGAAAGTGGCGATCCGCAACATCCGCCGCGACGCGAACGACGATATCAAAAAACTGGAGAAGACGGGTATTTCGGAAGACGAGTCCCGTCGTCATCAGGACGACATCCAGAAGTTTACGGACAAGCATATCGCGGAAGTCGACAAAGTATTGGCTGCCAAAGAAAAAGAAATCATGGAAGTGTAACCGGTAAAGACCCCCTTATTCGAGGGGGCTTTTAGTCTTTCCTGATGGGGGATTCAGACATGATGTCATTCAAAAAATGGTTTGGAAGCAAGCCGGAAGGAGAGCAAGCCGCTCTCAAGCTGGATGCGGACAACATTCCGAACCATGTGGCCGTCATCATGGACGGTAATGGCCGATGGGCACAAAAGCGGGGACTGCCGCGGGTGGCAGGCCACCATTCAGGTATGAAAAACGTAAAAAAAATTACGATGGCCGCAAACAGCATCGGTGTGAAGGTGCTGACCATGTATGCTTTTTCCACGGAAAATTGGAAGAGACCGAAGGAAGAAGTCGACTACTTGATGAAGCTGCCGATGGAATTTTTTCCGAAAGAAATCGACGAGCTTATTGCAAATAATGTCCAGATCCGTATGACGGGCTGGCAGGAAGATCTGCCTGACTTTACGCTGAAAGCGGTTCAGGATGCGATCGATCAAACGAAGCATAATACCGGCCTCATTTTGAACTTTGCGCTTAATTATGGGAGCCGCAAGGAAATGCTGAAGGGTATTCAGCGGCTCGCTCAGGATATGAAAGAAAATAAAGTGGCCGCGGACGAAGTGGACGAGGCGCTTTTCTCCAAATATTTGTTAACCGATCCGCTCCCGGACCCCGATCTTCTGATACGCACCAGCGGAGAGCTTCGGATCAGCAACTTTATGCTCTGGCAGTTAGCCTATTCGGAGCTTTATTTTACGGATTTGTGCTGGCCTGAATTTACAGAGCCGCATTTCTACGACGCTATCGGGGAATACCAGCGCCGCGCCAGGAGATACGGCGGTTTATAGCGGCTGTTGACAACAGGTAGGGGCAGTTGGCTTATGTCCGACTGCCAGCATAAACGATGGAGGAATCGATTTGAAGCAGCGAATTGTCACAGGAGTCGTGGCAGGGATCGCCTTTTTCATCCTGTTGTATTTGGGAGGCTATTGGTTTGCCGGGTTAATCCTGGCCTTGTCGCTGATTGGATACGACGAGTTTTTACGGATGAACGGTCTTAACAAGAACAAAACGATCTCGATTTTAGGCTCTCTAGGAGTGATTGGCCTTGTCATACCGTGGCAAGAAGCAGGGATATCGCTAGAGCGTTTGATTTGGTTGTTCTTGTTTGTTCTTCTGGCCGTTACCGTTATTTCGAAGAACAAAATTACGATCGATCATGTGACTACGGCATTTTTGGGCATGGTGTACGTCGGTATCGGCTTTCATTACATGGTGGAGACGCGCTGGCTGTCCGAGAATGGGCTTTATTGGACGCTGCTCGTATTTTTGTGCATTTGGTCAACGGATTCCGGCGCATATTTTACCGGATCGATGATTGGAAAAACACCGCTCTGGCCTACCATTAGTCCGAAAAAATCCGTCGAGGGAGCTATCGGCGGCACGGCGTTGTCCGTTGTCGTTGCACTCGGCTTTGCTTGGTACCGTCCGGACCTGCTTGACTTTGCGCAAGCGATTTGGATCGGCCTCGTTATTGCGATTGTCGGTCAGATGGGCGACTTGATTCAATCCGCTTATAAGCGGGTGAAGGGAATCAAGGATACGGGAACGATCCTGCCGGGACATGGCGGCGTGCTTGATCGGACCGACAGCTGGCTGATCGTGTTTCCCTTCCTCCATTTAGTGGCTCTGCTCCCGCACGTATAACTATTGCCCCGAGGTGAACGTTGGTGAAAAAAGTCAGTATTCTGGGGGCGACCGGTTCCGTTGGAACCCAGACCTTGGATGTCATATCGCATTACCCGGAACGTTTCGAGGTGGAAGGGCTCGCCGGCGGTTATAATATCCCGCTCCTGCTGGAGCAAATCGAGCGCTTTCGTCCCCGCAAAGTATCCGTTGCGACGAAGGAAGCGGCGGAGCAGTTGCGTGCGGCAACGAAATCGAACGTTCAGGTGCTATACGGTGAAGAGGGGCTGCACGAAATTGCGGCAGGCACCGATGCCGAGCTAGTCGTCACCGCGATTGTCGGCAGCCAAGGACTTAAGCCGACGCTGGCCGCCATCGACGCGGGCAAGCATATCGGTCTTGCCAACAAAGAGACGTTGGTGAGCGCAGGCCATCTCGTGACGGAATTGGCGCAGCGCCGCGGCGTCGCTTTGCTTCCGGTCGATAGCGAGCATTCCGCTATATTCCAATGCTTGAACGGAGAATCACGGGACCGTATACATAAAATTACGCTAACCGCTTCCGGGGGATCGTTTCGCGACCGCACCCGGGAAGAGCTTGCTGATGTAACGGTTGAAGATGCGCTCAAGCATCCGAATTGGTCGATGGGCGCGAAAATCACGATCGATTCGGCGACGATGGCGAACAAAGGGCTGGAAGTGATCGAAGCCCACTGGCTGTTCGGTTTGCCGTACGACCAGATTGAAGTACTGATTCATCCCGAAAGCATTATCCATTCATTCGTCGAGTATGTAGACTACAGCATCATCGCTCAATTGGGGATGCCGGATATGCGGGTTCCGATTCAGTACGCGCTGACTTATCCGGACCGGATGGCGACGCCTTCGGAACGTTTGCGTTTATCCGATGTCGGAAAGCTGCAGTTTCGCGAGATGGATTTCGAACGGTATCCGTGTCTACGGATGGCGTATGAAAGCGGGCGGACGGGCGGCTCCATGCCCACCGTGTACAATGCGGCAAACGAAGTTGCGGTCGAACGGTTCTTAAAAGGGGAAATTTCATTCCTGGCTATCGAAGAGGTGATTGCCAAGGTAATGGACAAGCATTCCCCAGTCCCGGCCCCGGATTTGTCCTCCATTCTGGAGATCGATCGGTGGGCCAGGGAAGAGGCGCGGAGCTTGGACTAAAATGGGCCGTTTGAAGATGCGACGCCAGGGCATCTTTCGGCGAAGCCGCTCATATGTTCATATCATGAGTCCCGGCTTGTATTCCCTTTGGGATTAATGTTAATCTTAAAGGAAGGCTTCGGACGATTTTTCATGCAGCCAATAACATTTGCCCATAACTTGGATATGAACATTTGCGACTTAAGGAGGCCGTACACCCATTGGCTAACATCCAGAACGTATTTCAAATTGTTCTTTTGTTTTTTGTTCTAGTCACGATTCACGAGTGGGGACATTTTTACTTTGCCAAGCGAGCGGGCATTCTTGTTCGCGAATTCGCGATCGGCTTCGGTCCCAAGCTGCTCTCCTTCAAGCGCGGGGAAACCCGGTATACGCTCAGACTTCTTCCGATCGGCGGCTTTGTCCGAATGGCAGGAGAAGATCCGGAAATCGTTCAAATCAACCAAGGCCAGCGGATCGCCGTGCAGTTGGACGACAATCAGGTTACGCACATCTACTTGAACGAGTTCGAAAGCCGCCGGGATGCGATTGAAGGCGTTGTCGAGCAGATTGATCTGGAGAAAGATTTGTTCGTCCGCCTGGATGTCGACGGGGAAATCGAACGTTATTCGATTCATCCTCAGGCGATGATGGTGTCCAAGGAAAAAGAGACCCAGATTGCCCCGTGGGACCGCCAGTTCGGGAGCAAGACGGTAGGGCAGCGCGCGATGGCTATCTTTGCCGGACCGCTGATGAATTTTATTCTTGCGTTGGCGCTCTTTATCACCTTTGTGTTCGTCGCAGGAGTGCCCAACCGGGTAAAAATTCAGGAAACCGTTCCGGCTTCCGCTGCGGAGAAAGCGGGACTGCAATCCGGCGATATTATACTTCAGGTGGATCATGTGCAAATCGGCTCCGACCGCAGCAAGCTGACGAACTTGATTCAACAATCTCCGAATAAACCGATGGTCTGGATCATTGAGCGCAACAAGGAGCAGATCCGTAAAGAAGTGACTCCGCTCATGGACAAGGACGGCGTGATTCGCGTCGGCGTCTCGCTCCTGACCGAAACGCGGCCTGCCACGGTACTGGAAGGATTTACCGGAGGTTGGAACAGCCTTGTTTCCGCCACGACCATCATCATGGACGGCTTCGGCAAGCTGGCGACGCTTCAAGTGAAAATGGACGATTTGGGCGGTCCGGTAAGGATTGTCGAATTTACAAGCGAGCAGGCTAGCGCAGGGTTTGCCCAATACATCTCGTGGATGGCTATTATGAGTCTTTATTTGGGACTGTTCAATCTGCTGCCGATTCCCGCGCTGGACGGAAGCCGACTGGTGTTTTTGCTGCTGGAGGCGCTCCGCGGCAAGCCCGTCGATCCGAGCCGAGAAAGCATGGTGCATTTTGTCGGCTTTGCGATGCTAATGCTGCTTATGATAGCCGTCACTTATAACGATATATTACGTTTGATTAAAGGATAACGAATTGCCGTCCGTAGGGGGATAACAGAACGATGTCGAACCAAAAGCAAGACAAACAGTTTGTAAAAGAGATTACGCCGCAGGGCGAGGATTTCTCCCGCTGGTATATTGATGTCATTAAAAAAGCCGATCTCATGAGCTACTCGCCGGTCCGGGGATGCATCGTATTTAAACCGGACGGGTACGAGCTTTGGGAAAATATTCAGCGGGAGCTGGACCGCCGGTTTAAGGAAACGGGACACCGCAATGCTTATTTCCCGCTGTTCATTCCCGAGAGCTTTTTCCAAAAAGAAAAAGAGCACGTGGAAGGATTCAACCCGGAGCTGCCGTGGGTAACCGAAGCAGGCGGCGAGAAGCTCGAAGAGCGGCTGGCGATTCGCCCGACGTCCGAGACGATGATCGGTCATATGTACGCGGAGTGGATTAATTCCTACCGCGACCTGCCGCTCTTGATCAACCAGTGGGCCAACGTGGTCCGTTGGGAAAAACGGACGCTGCCGTTCTTGCGTACGAGCGAATTTTTATGGCAGGAAGGCCATACGGCTCATGAGGACGAAGCCGATGCGCGCAAAGAAACGATGCAGATGTTGGAAATTTATCGTTCTTTTGCCGAAGAGTTCTTAGCGATTCCGGTTATCATGGGCCAGAAAACGCCTTCCGAGAAGTTCGCGGGCGCCGTCGATACGTATTCCATCGAAGCGATGATGAAGGACGGCAAAGCGGTACAAGCGGGGACTTCCCACTATTTGGGCACGAACTTCGCCGTGGCGTTCGATATCAAATATTTGGACCGCGAGAACCAGCATCAATTCTGCCATACGACTTCCTGGGGCGTAAGTACCCGTCTCATCGGAGCTTTGATCATGGTCCACGGCGACGACCGCGGATTGGCATTGCCGCCGAAGATCGCGCCGACGCAAGTCATCATGATTCCGATCGGCCCTCCGAAGACGAGAGAGCAGGTTGTCGGCCGCGTCGACGAGCTGTATGCCCAGTTGAAGCAGGCTGGCGTACGCGCGAAAGTGGACGATCGTCCGGACCAAAGCCCGGGCTGGAAATTTAACGAATACGAAATGCGCGGCGTACCGGTCCGCGTTGAGCTGGGACCGCGGGATATGGAAAACGGGCAAGTAGTCTTGGTATCCCGGATTACCGGAGAGAAGCGTGTCGTCCAGCAGGACCAATTTGTAGAAGAAGTGCAAAAATTGTTGACGGAAACACAGCAGGAAATGTATGATCGAGCCAAGCGGTTCCGTGACGAAAGCATGACGGAAGCAGGTACGGTGGACGAGCTGAAATCGTTCCTCGAGCAACAACGCGGCTTCGCATTGTCGGGCTGGTGCGGCTCCGCAGCCTGCGAAGCGCAGGTCAAAGAAGAGACCGGCGCAACGAGCCGCAACATTCCGTTCGAGCCGGGCGTATCCAAGCCGAAATGTCTCGTCTGCGGCGAAGACGCCAAGCACACGGTCGTCTTCGGCAAATCGTATTAACACGATCTTTTCTACTAACGCCATGTAATTAGGAGTTTGGTTTTGCTTTTGATTGAAAAGCATTGTTCTTACAGCCCTAGGAAAAGTGTTGCCACGGAAAGTGAAACGGCCGCCTTTGAAATCAAGTTGCTACCTTGCAGGTTTTTATAAGATAGGGCAACTTGATTTCAAGAGCGGTGGAGTGGCAATACTTTTCCGCTCGGCCGGTAGAAACAAACTTTCCACTTAGCTAAACAAACGCCTAACCTTTTACATAAGGGGCAACGGGAAAGCAACACTCCTTTTGCCCCTTTCATCGTTTTACGGGGGGAGGAGCACCATGAGCAATGACAGTACGGCGCTGAAACGGGACCGCTTTGAAATGCTGATGCAGCAGGCCAGTGTACCGGCGGACGTGGTTCGGTCTTTTTTTTCGGACGGGTATATCGATAAAGTGGAAACGAGCCGCAAAAACAGGGAATGGACGTTTCATATCGTCAAAACTCAAGTGGTGCCGCAAGATATTTACCGTTCCTTCTGCAAAATGATCCGGGACAAATTCTCGCACATCGCTGCCATTCGTTTCGTGCTCCAATACACGCCGGATGTGAAGCCGGAAGAAGTGGCGCACGAATACTGGAGCATGTTTCTCGAATGGGTACAGCGGGAAGCGGCATCGATTAACGGCTGGATGACCAAGGCCAAAATTGAAACGAACGGGAACGTGCTTACGCTTTATTTGTTGGACACGATCGGCTTGGAATTGGCTAAGAAAAAAAATATCGGCGGACTGATTCAACGATATTTCAGCGGATTTTTCGGCGTCGATTTTCATGTAAAGTATGCGGTCAGCGATTCTCGGGAAGAAGAACTGGAGAGATTCTCGAAGCA
The DNA here is from genome assembly GCF_001399685.1 of Paenibacillus sp. A3. Classification (GTDB taxonomy): domain Bacteria; phylum Bacillota; class Bacilli; order Paenibacillales; family NBRC-103111; genus Paenibacillus_G. The sequence goes on along the minus strand of NZ_JTHN01000029.1, from coordinate 2,395 downwards.
GATCGAGCAGGAAGAGAAAGAAGTGACGATCAATATCTTGACGGCCGTGGAGGCGGAGAACGAAGCGGACGCGCAGCAGGATGCGGAACTGAAGCTGATGGTCGGTTACGATATTAAAGATCCGGCCGTTCCGCTGCAGGACGTCAGGGACGAAGAGAAGAAAGTTACGGTACAAGGTACGGTCTTCGGCCTGGACACGAAAGAGCTTAAGAATGGCAGCACGCTGTTCATGTTCAATGTCACCGACTTTTCGGATTCGATCATGGTCAAGGCGTTTGCCAAAACGAAAGAAGATGTTAAAATTTACAGCCTGATCACGAACGGCAAGTGGTTGAAGCTGCGCGGCCGGGTCGAGTACGACCGGTTTATGCAGATCCCCGAACTTGTGATGATTCCTTCCGACGTCAATGAAATCGTCGCACCGCCGGACCGGAAGGACGATGCGGAAGAGAAGCGGGTGGAGTTTCACCTTCATACCGCAATGTCCACAATGGACGGGATCACACCGGTCGACCAATACATCAAAACCGCAGCCAAATGGGGCCATAAAGCGATTGCGGTGACCGACCACAGCGGTATTCAATGCTTCCCGGAGGCGTATAAGGCCGCAAAGAAAAACGGGATCAAGGTTATTTACGGTTTGGAAGCCAACGTCGTTGACGATTCCGTACAGGTCGTTATGAACCCGACGGACATAAACCTCACCGATGCGGAGTATGTTATTTTCGACATCGAGACTACAGGCTTGTCTGTCACCAGCAACAAAATTATCGAACTTGCGGGCGTCCGCATGAAGGACGGTAAAGAAATCGACCGCTTTGCCACGTTTATCGATCCGCATGAGCGGATTCCATATAACATTCAGCAGCTCACCAACATTACGGACGACATGGTCAAGGGTGCGCCCGAGCTGGAGCAGATGCTGCCCAAGTTTATCGAGTTCGTAGGAGACAGTGTTCTGGTAGCGCACAATGCGCGATTCGATATCGGGTTCATTCAAGCGAACTGCAAACGGCTCGGTTTGCCCGAAGTGACCAATCCCGTGTTGGATACGCTTGAGCTCGCCCGGCTGCTCTTCCCGACGCTTAAAAACCACCGGCTGAACACGCTATCTGATAAGTTCAAAGTCAGCTTGGACAACCATCACCGGGCGATTGACGACTCGATTGCGCTTGGCCACGTACTTTTTCACCTGTTGAAAGAAGCAGGGGACCGCGGCTATAAGCAGCTGTCGCGTTTGAACGACGAGGTCGGCAAAAACCTTAAAACGCAGCGGCCATTCCATTGCTGCATTTACGCCAAAGATATGGTCGGCAAAAAAAATCTGTTCAGCCTTGTATCTCTTTCGCATACGGAGTATTTTCATCGGGTGGCCTGCATTCCGAAGAGCAAGCTGCAGGAAATGCGCGAAGGCTTGATCATTGCTTCGGGCTGCGAAAAGGGCGAGTTTTACGAAACGGTGCTGAACAAATCGGTTGAAGAAGCGGAAATGGTCGCAGAATTTTACGACGTGCTTGAAATTCAGCCGATTGGCGTTAATATGCACTTGGTGGACAAAGGCTTGGTCGGAAGCCCGGCACAGCTTGAGGATGCCAATCGCAAAATTGTCCAAATCGGCCGCAAGCTCGGCAAGCCTGTTATTGCGACGGGCAACGTGCATTATCTGCATCCGCGGGAAAAAATATACCGTGACATCACCATTCACGGGATTACCGGCTTCAGCCCGCTTAAGGATATCCGCAAGCCGGACGTCCACCTTCGCACAACGAAGGAAATGCTTGCAGAGTTTGAATATTTGGGCAAAGAAACGGCTTACGAGGTCGTCGTAAAAAATACGTCGGAGCTTGCCGACCGGTTCGAGGAATTGGAGCTGTTTCCGACCAAGCTGTTCACGCCGATTCTCGAAGGGGCGGACGATGAAATCCGCAACACCTGCTACGATACGGCAAAGCAGATTTACGGTGACCCGCTGCCGGAGGTTATTGTAGCGCGTCTGGAGAAGGAGCTTGTGCCGATTATCAAATATGGTTTCTCGGCCAACTATCTGATCTCCGAGCGCCTCGTAAAGAAGTCGAACGCCGACGGCTATCTCGTCGGTTCGCGGGGCTCGGTCGGTTCCTCGGTCGTAGCGACGTTCCTCGGCATTTCCGAGGTTAATCCGCTGCCGCCGCATTACATTTGCAAATCGTGCAAGCACAGCGAATGGATTCTCGACGGATCGATCCCCAGCGGCTTCGACCTCCCGGACAAAAACTGCCCGAACTGCGGAGAAAAGCTGAAAGGCGAAGGTCAGGACATTCCGTTCGAAACGTTCCTCGGCTTCAAGGGCGACAAAGTTCCCGATATCGACTTGAACTTTTCCGGCGAATACCAGCCGCACGCGCACAACTATACC